>NZ_JBWKDJ010000008.1:331863-383446 GCF_056436025.1 Streptomyces sp. NPDC043853 | reverse complement strand
AACCCGGAAGCTAAGCCTTTCAGCGCCGATGGTACTGCAGGGGGGACCCTGTGGGAGAGTAGGACGCCGCCGAACAATCATTGCGGGAAGCCCCGGACCTTATGGTCCGGGGCTTTTCTGCGTTCAGGGTCCGTTTAGGGTCAGGGCATGGAATATGAGCTGGTCATCTTCGACAACGACGGTGTGCTCGTGGACAGCGAGCCGGTCGCCAACAGCATCCTCGCCGGCTACCTGACCGAACTGGGGCATCCGACGTCCTACGAGGACTCCCTGCGCGACTACATGGGATCCGCGGTGCACCGGGTGCACGACCTCGTGTACGAGCGGTACGGGCAGCGGCTGCCCGAGGAGTTCGACGAGACGCTCCTGGCGCGGACGCTCGCCGCGTTCGAGCGGGAGTTGGAGGCCGTGGCCGGGATCGAGGACGTGCTCGCCGGGCTGCGAGGGGCCGGCCTGCCGTACTGCGTGGCCTCCTCGTCCGGGCACGCGCGGATCCGGGCCGGGCACCGGGCCGCCGGGCTGAGCCAGTGGTTCGAGGACCGGATCCTCTTCAGTGCCGAGGACGTGGGCAAGGGGAAGCCCGCGCCGGACCTGTTCCTGCACGCCGCACGGGAGATGGGCGTGGAGCCGGCCCGGTGCGTGGTCGTCGAGGACAGCCCGCTCGGGGTGCGGGCCGCCCTCGCGGCCGGGATGGACGTCTACGGGTACACCGCGATGACCGGGCCCGCGAAACTCGCCGGGTCCACCGGGCTGTTCGGAGAGATGAAGGAACTTCTCGGTCTGATCTCTACCCACCGGTAGTCACCGGCCCTACGCTGTGCCGCCATGACCATGGCCATGACCACCACGGAGATGCGGCGCGGGCGCGGGGCGCTCGGGTTCAGCTTCTTCGTGCAAGGGGTCACCTTCGCCCTGCTCGTCACCCGGATCCCGGCCATCCAGGACCGGTACGGGATATCCGACGGGCTGCTGCCGCTCTTCCTGGCCGCCGTGCCCGTCCTGGCGGGCGTCTCCAGCGTGGTGACGGAACGGGTGGTGAAACGGGTGCCGCCCAGCGCCGTCCTGCGCTGGTCGCAGCCGGTGGTGCTGCTCGCGCTCCTCGGTGTCGGGGCCGGGAGCGAGCTCTGGCACGTGGCCGTGGCACTCGGCGCCTTCGGGCTGGCCGTCGGCGCGCTGGACGCGTCCATGAACATGCTCGGGGTCAGCCTGCAGCGGGCCTACGGGCGGAGCATCATGCTCGGCTTCCACGCCGCCTACAGCCTGGGCGGGATCGTCGGCGCCTCCGCCGCCTGGCTCGGGGCGCACTGGCACCTGGGGCTGGGGGTGTCCTACCTGCCGGCCGTGGCGCTGCTGCTGCCCCTGGCGGCCGCGGGGAGCCGGTTCTACGTCGACCAGGACGCGGCGGCCGGATCCCCGTCCGCGGCCGATGCCGCCGGCGGTACCGGGGCGGTGAAGTTCGCGCTGCTGTGGCCGCTGTGTCTGGTGATGGCCTGCGCGTACATCGGGGACTCGACGGTGGCGAACTGGAGCGCCAAGTACCTGCAGGACATGCTCGGGAGTTCCGAGCAGCTGGCCACCGTTCCGTACAACGTCTACATGGTGACCACGCTGCTGGGGCGCGCCGTCGGGGACCTCGGGGTGCGGCGCTTCGGGGCCGCGGGCGTCGTGCGGGGCGGGACGCTGGTCGCGGCCGGCGGGTTCGCCGTGGTGGCGGTCGCGCCCGGGGCCTGGGTGGGGATGGCCGGGTTCACGCTCCTCGGGTTCGGGCTGTGCGTGATCGTGCCGCAGACCTTCGCCGCCGCCGGGCGGCTCGCTTTCGAGAATTACGGCCCCGGGTCTTCCGACAGCGCGATCGCCCGGCTGAACATCTTCAACTACGTGGGCTTCCTCGTGGGTTCGCCGCTGGTCGGGGCGCTCGGTGACGCCTGGAGCTACCGCGGGGCCATGCTGGTGCCGATGCTCCTCGTCCTGGTGACCCTGCTCCAGGCCCGCTCGTTCGGCACCGCGGAAGGCGCCCGCTACGGTGGCGGGCATGAGCGGGCGCGGATTGCTGATGTGGGACGAGGCGGTCACGGGGTATGACTTCGGGCCGAGCCACCCGATGGACCCGGTGCGGCTGGCACTGACCATGGGACTGGTCCGGGCCTTCGGGCTGGACCGGGAGATCGAGGTGCGGGCCGCCAGGGCTGCCGGGGACTCCACCCTGCGGCTGGTCCACCGCGAGGACTACGTGGCCGCCGTACGCGCGGTCTCGGCCGATCCCGGTTCTGCGGACGGCTCGTACGGGCTCGGGACGCTCGACGACCCCGCGTTCGCCGGGATGCACGAGGCGTCCGCGCTGATCGCCGGGCAGTCCGTCGCTGGGGCGGAGGCCGTCTGGCGGGGCGAGGCCGGGCACGCGGTGAACTTCGCCGGCGGCCTGCACCACGCCATGCCGGGCGGGGCCGCCGGGTTCTGCGTCTACAACGACGCCTCCGTCGCCATCGCGCGGCTGCTGGAGCTGGGCGCCGAGCGGGTCGCGTACGTGGACGTGGACGTGCACCACGGCGACGGCGTGCAGGCCGCGTTCTGGGACGACCCCCGGGTGCTGACCGTCTCCCTGCACGAGCACCCGCGCACGCTGTTCCCGCAGACCGGCTGGCCGGAGGAGACCGGCGGGCCGGCCGCCGAAGGCGGCGCGGTCAACGTGGCCCTGCCGGCCGGGACCGGTGACGAGGGCTGGCTGCGGGCCTTCCACGCCACCGTGCCGGAGCTGCTCGCCGACTTCCGGCCGCAGGTGCTGGTGACCCAGCACGGGGCCGACACGCACTTCGAGGACCCGCTCGCGCACCTCGCGGTGTCGCTGGACGCGCAGCGGGCCGTACAGGAGGCCTGCCACGCCCTGGCGCACGAGTACGCGGACGGGCGCTGGCTGGCGCTCGGGGGCGGCGGGTACGCCGTGGTGGACGTCGTACCGCGGTCGTGGACGCATCTGGTGGCGATCGCCGCGCACCGGCCGGTGGATCCCGGGGCGATGGTGCCGGACTCCTGGCGGGACGAGGTGTACGCGCGGACCCGGCAGTCGGCCCCGCTCCGGATGACGGACGGCCGGAGCCCCGAGTGGCGGGACTGGGAGGCCGGGTACGACCCGGCGGACCGGCTCGACCAGGCGGTGCTGGCGACCCGGCGGGCGGTGTTCCCGCTGCGCGGCCTGCTGGTCTGAGAGCCGGCACCCCAGCCGTGGCCCGTTCACCTGACGGCCCGTCCGGTAAAGGCGTTGTTAGGCCAACTGTGGGGCTGTTCCCGGGAATTGGTGTTCGCCGGAGCGGGCTGCGGCAGCATCGGAGGGTGTTGAGCACCGGCGCCCTGCGTGCGCATCTGCTGGCGGCCCGGCTGGCCGGGCCCGTGGCCACGTCCCGGGAGGAGAGCCTGCGGAGCTACCGGCTGTTCGCGGCCCGGGACCCGAGGGTGCTGCTGGGGCTGGACCCGGAGGACTGGGCGGTGCCCGACGTGTTGCGCCTGATGGCGGACAAGTGCGGGGTATCGGCGAACCCGTTGCAGGTGAGCGGACCGGACGTGATCGATCCGGAGCGGACCCTGGACCGGCTGGAGGCCTTTGCGGCGCGGCTGCGGGGGGCGGTCGAGACGCGGGCACCCGTGTTGTTCGGCACGGGTCATCCGCACCGTCTCCTGGCGTTCTACGCCAGTTTGGCCGGGGCGCTGTCGGCGGCGGGCTGCGCCGTGCTCACTCCGGCGCAGGGGTGCGGGGTCGACGTGGCGACGAGGTTCGGCGTACGCACCCACACCCTCGACTACGTACGGGGGGTCGCCATGGTGCGGGAGCCCGGCGCGCGAGCGCGCGGGGATACCACCGGCGCACACTCCCATTCGCCGCTGCCGGTGAGGGTGGCGCTGGGGGCGCTCGCGGAGGCCGGCGGGCCGCTGCCGGAGCTGGTGGTGGGGGACCACGGGTGGGTCTGCGGGGCAGGTCAGCTGGGTATCGATGCCATCGGGCTGGCCGATACGGATGATCCGGCGCTGTTCGTCGGCGAGGCCGAGGGGACGGTGGCGGTGGCGGTTCCGCTGGATGATGCGGTGCGATCGGACTACTACCTGCCGTTGATCCGGTATGTACTCGATCGGGCGCGTCTGTCCGGGTAGCGGAGGGGGGACCTCGGTGGCTGCAACACCTCTTCCCCACTCGCACCACCCGCCCCTAGTCTGGGGAGTGAGCGTGCGACGACGTGGAGTAACCGGAGGGGAAGCCGGTGCCCCGTCATGCGCGGAAGGTCAAGGTGTGTCATGGCTGCAGGCGAGAGGAAGCCTCTCAGCGAGGTTCAGTTCCTGACCGTGGCGGAGGTCGCCTCGGTGATGCGAGTGTCGAAGATGACCGTGTACCGCCTGGTGCACAACGGCCATCTGCCCGCCATCCGGGTGGGCCGGTCCTTCCGGGTCCCCGAGAACGCGGTTCACGAATACCTACGCGAGTCCTATGTGGGGGTGGAGTCAGCCTGAGAGCGGACTCCCGATGGCCCTCGGATTACTAGCAGGATGCTCTGGGCGGTATCGTAGGCCGACGTAGGTCGTGTGGGCCCAACGCCCCGCACCGAGTGAATCGAAGTGAGCGAGGGTAGTCGTGGGCTCTGTTATCAAGAAGCGGCGCAAGCGGATGGCCAAGAAGAAGCACCGCAAGCTGCTCAAGCGCACCCGCGTTCAGCGCCGTAACAAGAAGTAAGCGGCAGCTGTACGTGTTCTCCGCAGCCCCTCCACCATCATGGTGGGGGGGCTGCGGTGTCATCGGGTGCGGATCGAGGGAGGCGCGGGGCTGTGGGGAAGGTCGTGCTGGTGACCGGGGCTGCCCGGCAGCTGGGAGCCCGTTTCGTCCGCCGGGTGCAGAGGGACCCCGGGGTGGAGCGGGTGATCGCGGTGGACTCGGTGCGGCCGCCGTACCGGCTGGGTGCCGCCGAGTTCGTCCGTACGGACATCAGACAGTCGGCCATCGCCCGGGTCCTCGCGGAGCACGCGGTGGACACGGTGGTCCACCTGGCGGTCACCGGGGGGAGCGCCGGGGCGGGCGGCGGGACGCGCAGCACCGTCAAGGAGACCAACGTCATCGGCACCATGCAGCTGCTGGGGGCGTGCCAGAAGTCGCCCACCGTACGGCGGCTGGTGGTGAAGTCGAGCACCGCCGTGTACGGGGGCACGGCCCGGGACCCGGCGGTGTTCCCGGAGACCGCGCAGCCGAAGGCGCTGCCGTCGGGCGGTTTCGCGAAGGACGCCGCCGAGGTCGAGGGCTATGTGCGGGGTTTCGCGCGGCGCCGACCGGACGTGGCGGTGTGCGTGCTGCGGTTCGCGAACATCCTTGGTCCGTTCGCGGACTCGCCGCTGGCGGAGTACTTCTCGATGCCGGTGCTGCCGACGGTCCTGGGCTACGACCCGCGGCTGCAGTTCGTGCACGAGGACGACGTCCTGGACGTGCTGGCCCTGGCGGCACAGGAGCCCCGCCGGGGCACGCTGAACAGCGGGACCTTCAACATCGCCGGTGACGGCGTGCTGCTGCTTTCGCAGTGCTCGCGGCGGCTGGGACGGCCCACCGTGCCGCTGCTGCTGCCGGCCGTCACCTGGGTGGGGTCGGCGTTGCGGGCGGTGGGGGTGACGGAGTTCTCCCCGGAGCAGATCCGGCTGATGACCCACGGGCGGGTCGTGGAGACCGCGCAGATGCGGGAGGTGCTGGGGTTCGAACCGCTCTACACCACCGCCGAGGCGTTCGCGGACTTCGCGCGGAGCCGTGGGAGCGGGCTGCTGCCGCCGGAGCTGATGGGGCGGGCGGTGGACGGGGTGGCCCGGCTGCTGGACGTGCAGGCGGGCCGTACGGGCGCCAGGGGCGCGGCGGGCGACGCGGAGGACGTGTACGCCGGCTACGGCGCGGACGACGAGGGAGCGAACCGATAGTGGCGGACGCCAAGGTCATTCCGTTCGACGAGGACCGGCCCCGCCGGCGGGTGCGGGTGGTACCGGAGCCGGCGGTCTCGCCGGAGGCGGCGGGTCCGGGGCCGGCCCCCGCGGAACAGCCGGCAGGCGCCGCGGAGACGGCGCAGGCCGGTGCGGCCGCCCGGGGCGACTGGGACCGCCGGATCGCGGGCGGGCTGGCCTTCCTGCGGCGGCGGATCACCGGCGACTACGAGGTCGACGAGTTCGGGTACGACAAGGAGCTCACCGACCAGGTCCTGATGTCGCTGCTGCGGCCGCTGTACGACGGGTACTTCCGGGTCGAGGTCAAGGGCATCGAGAACATCCCGGCCGAGGGCGGCGCGCTGATCGTGGCGAACCACTCCGGGACGCTGCCGCTGGACGGGCTGATGCTGCAGGTGGCGGTGCACGACCGGCACCCGGCACAGCGCCACCTTCGGCTGCTGGCCGCGGACCTCGTCTTCATGCTGCCGGTGGTCAACGAGCTGGCCCGCAAGGCGGGGCACACCCTGGCGTGCGCGGAGGACGCGCAGCGGCTGCTGGAGGCCGGGGAGTTGGTCGGGGTGATGCCGGAGGGCTTCAAGGGGATAGGGAAGCCGTTCGGCGAGCGGTACAAGCTGCAGCGCTTCGGGCGGGGCGGCTTCGTGTCCACGGCGCTGCGGGCGGGGACGCCGATCGTGCCCTGTTCGATCGTCGGGGCCGAGGAGATCTACCCGATGATCGGCAACGCGAAGACGCTGGCGCGGCTGCTGGGGGTTCCGTACTTCCCGATCACGCCGACGTTCCCGTGGCTGGGCCCGCTGGGGGCGGTGCCGCTGCCGACGAAGTGGACGATCCAGTTCGGGGAGCCGATCCCGACGGACGGGTACGCACCGGAGGCGGCGGAGGACCCCATGCTGATGTTCAACCTCACGGACCAGGTGCGGGAGCAGATCCAGCACACCCTCTACAAGCTGCTGGTGCAGCGGCGGTCCGTGTTCTTCTGAGTCGTGTTCTGAACCCGTGTTGTCCTGAACCGTGCTGTTAGGACCCGTCTTGTCCTGACCCGTTCTGCTCTGGCTCGTTTTGTTCGGGGTCGGTGTGGGTCGTTTTCTGACATGCCGATGGGGCGGACCGCCACACGCGGTCCGCCCCATCGGTGTGCTCAGCCCGCGTCCTCCTGGTTGATGCCCAGGCCAGGGAGCAGGCCGGGGATCAGCGGCGGGAGGGTGATGTCCGGGTTCGCCTCCGTGGAGGGGGCGGCCGGGGACGGGCTGGTCTGCTCGGCGGGCGGCTTGAGCAGGTCGCCGGTGCCGGGCAGCAGGCCGGGCTTCGAGCCCGGGGTCCGGCCGGCCGACGGTGCCGCCGGTGCCGGGGTGCCGCCGCCTGGCTTGGCAGCGGGCGCGCCGGACGGCGTACGGCCGGTGCTGTGGCCTGGCCTGGGCTGGCCGGCCGAGGGGGCGGTGCCGCCGCGGGTCTGCTCGGGAGGCTTCGGGAGCAGGCTCTGCAGCGGTTCCACGTCGTCCTCTATGGCCTGGAAGACCGTGGAGACCTCGTCGCCCACATCGGTGAGCTGGGGCGGGAGGTTCGACCGGAGCTTGGTCCAGCCGTCCCGGTGCGAGCGGGAGAAGGAGGTCAGGTCCTGGATCGGGCCGATCTCTCCGTCCCGTTCGTAGGCCGACTGGAGCAGCCGGTGGGCCTCCGCCGCGTCGTGCCTGACGCCGGCGAGGGCACGCCGGATCTCGCCGAGCGACTCGTGGTCCAGGTCGCCGGCCTTGCCGCGCTCCATCAGCCGACGGGCCTCGGAGAGCCGGGTGGAGGCCTGGTCGAGGTAGAGCCTGCCCTTGTCGGCGTCGTCGTCGGCCATGCCGAGTTTGAGGTCCTCCATGCCCAGTTTCACGGGGTAGAGGGAGTCACCCGGCAGGGCGTTGGTACTGGCAGCGGCCACTCCGCCGAAGGCCCCCGCGGCCACACCCACGGTGAGGCCTCCCGCTGCGATGCCCTTGGACCAGCGGGAGCGCGGTCGCAATTTCCGGAGCGGGGTCGCCCGGTGGGCGCCCCGCGCGGTCCGCTGTTCGGGCACCTGAGGGTCCGAGGCGGCACCGCCCCCGGCCCTCTCCTCCATCACCATGGCCTCCATGGCGGCAACGAGCTGGGCTCGCTGCACCACTTTGACGTCGGCGTCCATCTGCGGGCGCGGCAGTTCGCCGAGCGCACTCGCCAGGGCCAACAGCCGGTCGTGGTCGGCAGGTTCGGCAGGTGCCTCGGACTGCTCGGCCGCCGGCTCGGGATCCGAAAGGTCGGACTCTGTCCGATCCTCCAGGGCCTGGGCGAAGGCGTTCGCCCGCCGGTGGGGAGAAACGTTCGCGATCACTGGCGGCACCTCCTCTCGTCATGACGATCGACTCCCCAGGGTGTCCGGATGGTTGCCTTCCCTCCGCGCGTCCACCCTTTCGGGTGAGCGGCTTCGGGCATGGCGTGTCCACAGGGAGCCTGCATTCCGCACAACGAGCGGCGCGGCACTTGGGTTACGGACGAAGGATGATCGGACCACAGCCGCATGACGGAACTCAGCGGGCGTCGTCCGGAAGGAGCCGGGCCAGGGTCCGGACCGCCCGGTACTGAAGGGTCTTGATGGCGCCCTCGTTCTTCCCCATCACCCGGGCCGTCTCGGCGACCGAGAGGCCCTGCAGGAAGCGCAGGGTCACGCATTCCTGCTGCTGCGGATTGAGCTTCCGTACGGCCTCCAGCAGGGCCGCGTTGGAGAGGGACTCCAGTACGGAGTCCTCGGGGGACCGTTCCACCTCGTTCGCGTCCAGCATTTCGCCGGTGGTCACTTCCAGGCGGAAGCGGCTGGACTTGAAGTGGTCCGCGACCAGGTTGCGCGCGATCGTGACCAGCCAGGCGCCGAAGTCGCGGCCCTGCCAGGTGAAGGTGGAGATCCTGCGCAGGGCGCGCAGGAAGGTCTCGCTGGTGAGGTCCTCCGCGGTGGCCTTGCCGCCGACCCGGTAGTAGATGTAGCGGTACACCGTGTCGCTGTACTGGTCGTAGAGCCGGCCGAAGGCCTCGGCCTCGCCGGCCTGGGCGCGTTCGACCAGTTCCATCATGCGCGCGCTGTCGCTGTCCGCGGTGGGGCGGCGGGCGGCCTGGGTGCCCGTGCCGCCGGAGGTGCTCGCGGTGGTGCTCGTACGACCGCGTCTGCCCACCGTCGCCCCGCCGTCGGTCAGGGCATAGCAGGGCCCGGCCGGGCCGAGGCCGGCGGGGACCGCGGTGGCGAAGGCGGGGACCGGGTACGCGGTGGGGACGAACCGGCGCAGGTGGTCCAGGACCGTTGCGCGCAGCGTAGCCAGGCCCGAGGCGTCAACCCCGACAGGTGGGTACACGGGACTCCCAGAGGCAGAGCTTCCATCACGTGCAGTGCGTGACCGTTCACCCGTCGTGGCGACAGATGGGCGGTGGCATGCGTCTGAGGAGAATAACGCTTCGTACAGGCAGCACTACACCCAGTTGCGAAAACAATCGCTTCCGACACTTCTGTTGCGTGTCGAGGGCATATTCGGTCGCAGGCGGTGATCGATTGGTGATCGAAATCGCACCCGGAATGGATGCTTCCACGGCCTGTTGTGGCCGAGTCGGGCATGCCGGAGTGCCGTCCGGCAAGGCCGGGTAGGGCTGCGGGAATGCGCCTGGGCTACCGGCGGCGGCGGTGCAGCGCGATCGCGGCGGCCGCGCCGCCCGCCAGTGCGCCGACCCCGGCGGCGGCCGGTACGCCGACCTTCACGGCCTTGCGACCGGTCCGGTAGTCGCGCAGCCGCCAGTCGTTCGCCCGGGCATGCTTGCGCAGTTTTGTGTCGGGATTGATCGCGTACGGGTGCCCGACCAGCGACAGCATCGGAATGTCGTTGTGCGAATCGCTGTACGCCGCGCAGCGCGAGAGGTCCAGCCCCTCGGCGGCGGCCAGCGCGCGCACCGCCTCGGCCTTGGCCGGGCCGTGCAGCGGCTCGCCGACCAGGCGGCCGGTGTAGACCCCGTCGAGGGACTCGGCGACGGTGCCCAGGGCTCCGGTCAGGCCGAGCCGCCGGGCGATGATCGTGGCGGTCTCCACGGGTGCGGCGGTGACCAGCCAGACCTTCTGGCCGGCGTCCAGGTGGGCCTGGGCCAGGGCGCGGGTGCCGGGCCAGATGCGCTCCGCCATGTACTCGTCGTAGATCTCCTCGCCGATCGCCATCAGGTCGGACACCTGGTGGCCCTTGACGATGGAGAGGGCGCTGTCGCGGGCGTCCTGCATGTGTTCGGGGTCCTCGACCCCGGCCAGCCGGAACCAGGCCTGCTGCCAGGCGAAGCGGGCGAGCTCGCGGCGCTGGAAGAACTCCCGCTTGTAGAGGCCGCGGCCGAAGTGGAAGATCGCGGCGCCCTGCATGACGGTGTTGTCGAGGTCGAAGAAGGCGGCGGCGAGGTCGTCGCCGGCGACCGGGAAATCCTCCGGCGCGGTCTCCGCGGCCGCTTCCGCGATGCTTTCGACGGCCTCCGGTTCCGCGGCCTGCGCGGTCTTCCGGGCGGCCTCGGCCGAGGCTTCGCCCGCGAGCACGCTGCGCGCGGTCGCCGAACGCCTGCGAGGGGTGAGCCATCCGAGAGCGGCCATGACGCGAGCATAGCCACTGTGTTCGGTCCACCCCGAACCGCGGGGAAACGGCTGTGTGAACTTCTCGGTCGGGGCCCGTGGCCGAGAGGGGCGCGGCCGGTGCGGGGCGGCGCGGGAGAATGGGGGCATGAGCCCTTTGCTGCGCCGCAAGGAAAAGAAGAGTCCCCGTGAGCGGATGGTCACGCTCATCGGGAAGCCGGGCTGCCACCTCTGTGACGACGCCCAGGAAGTGATCGAGAAGGTGTGCGCCGAAACGGGCGCACAGTGGGAAAAAAAGGATATTTCGCAGGACGAGGAGCTCTACCGCTCGTACTGGGAGCAGATCCCGGTGGTGCTGGTGGACGGCGAACAGCACACCTTCTGGCGGGTGAACCCGGACCGGCTGCGGCGGGCGTTGGAGGGCTGATCCCTTCGGGCGCTACCATTCGTGGGCGATTTGCGGGGACTCGGGGGCATAGCGTTGAGGAGAGTGTGCGGTTTTGCCCCCTTCGGGATTTGAACGGGTTCGGCGTGTGCCGGGTTCCGCCCTTCGGCACCCGGACCGCGTGACCCCGATCACTTTGCTCGGACAAAGCGGACACAATCTTTGTGCACGCGTTCACAAAGGCATAGCCTGCTTTCGACGGGGCGGTCCTGGGACAAGGTGCCGCCTGCAGCCCCGCTCATCCCGCAGGAGCATCGTGGCAACTGGCCGAAATCACCGACCGGCGACCCGCAGCCGAGGCATCCCCGAGGCCACCGTCGCCCGGCTCCCGCTGTATCTGCGGGCCCTCACCGCGCTCTCCGAGCGATCGGTCCCCACGGTGTCCTCGGAGGAGCTCGCCGCGGCCGCCGGAGTGAACTCCGCGAAGCTGCGCAAGGACTTCTCGTACCTCGGCTCCTACGGCACCCGCGGCGTCGGCTACGACGTCGAATACCTCGTCTACCAGATCTCCCGCGAGCTGGGCCTGACCCAGGACTGGCCGGTCGTCATCGTCGGCATCGGTAACCTCGGCGCCGCCCTCGCGAACTACGGCGGCTTCGCCTCGCGCGGCTTCCGCGTCGCGGCACTGATCGACGCGGACCCGGCGATGGCCGGGAAGCCGGTGGCCGGCATGCCCGTCCAGCACACCGACGAGCTGGAGAAGATCATCGAGGACCAGGGCGTCTCGATCGGTGTCATCGCGACTCCGGCGGGCGCCGCGCAGCAGGTCTGCGACCGGCTGGTCGCCGCGGGCGTGACCTCCATCCTGAACTTCGCGCCGACCGTGCTCTCCGTGCCGGAGGGCGTGGACGTGCGGAAGGTCGACCTGTCCATCGAGCTGCAGATCCTGGCGTTCCACGAGCAGCGGAAGGCCGGGGAGGAAGCGGCGAGCGGTGCCGCGGGCGCGTCCCCGGCCGCGGCTGCCGGCGGTCCGGCCGCCGGAGACACGGGCGCCTCGGGTGCGCCCGGCGCCGGTGCCCCCGTGCCGCCGACGGCGCGCGGCGCCGTGCAGCGCAAGGGCGGCCCCGAGGGAGACGTCCCGGCGGTGATGCCGGCATGAGCCTGCTCGTCGTAGGACTGAGCCACCGCAGCGCGCCCGTGAGCGTGCTGGAGCGGGCCGCGCTGACCGCGGACGCCAAGGTGAAGCTGCTGCACGACACCCTCGCCGCGGAGCCGGCGACCGAGGCGGCGGTGCTCGCCACGTGCAACCGGATCGAGCTGTACGCGGACGTGGACAAGTTCCACGCCGGTGTGGCCGAGCTGTCCACGCTGCTCGCGCTGCACAGCGGGGTGGCGCTGGAGGAGCTCACCCCGTACCTGTACGTGCACTACGAGGACCGTGCCGTGCACCACCTGTTCTCGGTGGCGTGCGGACTGGACTCGATGGTGGTCGGCGAGGGACAGATCCTCGGCCAGATCAAGGACGCGCTGGCGCTGTCGCAGGAGCTGCACACCGCCGGGCGCCTGATGAACGACCTGTTCCAGCAGGCGCTGCGGGTCGGCAAGCGGGCGCACAGCGAGACCGGGATCGACCGGGCCGGGCAGTCGCTGGTGACCTTCGGCCTGGAGCAGCTGGCGCTGCCCGGCGGGGAGCCGGTGGAGAAGTGGGCCGCGGGCAAGCGGGCGCTGGTCATCGGTGCCGGGTCGATGTCCTCGCTGGCCGCGGCGACGCTGGCACGCGTGGGCGTGGGCGAGATCGTCGTGGCGAACCGGACCGTGGCCCGGGCGGAGCGGCTCGCGGAGATCCTCTCCGAGTCGGGCGCACGGGCGCGGGTCGTGGCGATGGGTGAGGTCGCCGACGAGCTGACACGAGTCGACGTGGTGGTCTCCTGCACCGGCGCGACCGGGCTGGTGCTCACCGCCGACGACGTGCAGGACGCGGTGGGCTGCCCTGCGGGCGCCTCCCTCCCCGCTCAGCCGCTTCCCGACGCGCCCGGTCACGCGGCCGCGCCGCGCGGGGGAGCCGCGCCCCTGGACCCGGCTGCGCAGGCGGCGGCCGGGCTCGTGGGTGCCGAGGTCATCGCCCGGCTCGCGCAGGCAGCCGAGAAGCTCGGGCGGATCGCCGACGGCGGGGCCGCCCGGACGCTCGTCCCCGTCGAGGAGCCGGAAGCGTGTCCGGTCGGACTGGACACGCCCGCCGCCGGGCGGGCCGCGCTCACCGGCGTGGACGCGAACTCGCTGGAGCTGCACGGCGCCTGGGCCGACCAGGGCGAGGCCGTGGCGCAGCGGCAGCCCAAGCGGGCCGGCCGGGCGGCGGTCGACGGCGCGGTGCCGGTACGCCTGGCGCTGCTCGACCTCGCCATGCCCAGGGACATCGACGCGGCCGTGCACCGCATCCCCGGGGTGCGCCTGGTCGACATCGAGAGCCTGGCGGAAGCCAGCGCGGACGCGCCGATGGCTGCCGATGTGGACGCCGTGCGTGGGATCGTGGCGGATGAGGTGGCGGCTTTCGGCGCCGCACAGCGTGCCGCGCACATCACGCCCACAGTGGTCGCACTGCGGGCGATGGCCGCCGAGGTCGTCACCGCCGAGGTGGCGCGCCTCAACGGCCGGCTCCCCGAACTGGACGACCGGCAGCGGGCCGAGATGACCCAGACCGTACGCAGGGTCGTCGACAAGCTGCTGCACGCGCCCACGGTGCGGGTGAAACAGCTCGCCAGCGAACCCGGCGGCGCCGGTTACGCGGACGCGCTGCGCGAACTCTTCGACCTCGACCCGCAGACGGTTGCCTCCGTCAGCCGGGCCGACCAGACCGATGACTCAGGACGGGCATCATGAACACACGTCTCGACCAGCCGCTCCGGCTCGGCACGCGGCGCAGCAAGCTGGCCATGTCCCAGTCCGGGCACGTCGCCGAGGCCGTACGCGGGATCACCGGCCGCCCGGTGGAGCTCGTGGAGATCACCACGTACGGCGACGTCTCGCGCGAGCACCTCGCGCAGATCGGCGGCACGGGTGTCTTCGTGACGGCGCTGCGCGACGCGCTGCTGCGCGGCGAGGTCGACTTCGCCGTGCACTCGCTGAAGGACCTGCCGACCGCCCAGCCCGAGGAGCTCGTGATCGCGGCCATGCCGCCGCGCGAGGACGCCCGGGACGCCCTGGTGGCCCGGGACGGCCTGACCTTCGAGCAGCTCCCGGACGGGGCCCGGGTCGGTACCGGTTCGCCGCGCCGCATGGCGCAGCTGAACGCCTACGCCCGCAACCTCGGCAAGACCATCGAAACCGTGCCGATCCGGGGCAACGTAGACACCCGTATCGGATTCGTGCACGCCGGTGAGCTGGACGCCGTCGTCCTGGCCGCCGCCGGTCTGAACCGGATCGGACGCGCGGACGAGGCGACCGACTTCCTCTCCGTCGACCACGTACTGCCCGCTCCCGGCCAGGGGGCGCTGGCGGTCGAGTGCCTCGCGTCCAACGCGGAGCTCATCGCTTCCCTCGGCAAGCTCGACGACCCGCACACCCGGGCCGCCGTGACCGCCGAGCGGTCCCTTCTCGCCGCCCTCGAGGCCGGCTGCAGCGCACCCGTGGGCGCGTTCGCCGACCTCCTGGCCGACGGGCAGGCTGTCAACGAAATGCGCCTGCGCGGCGTCGTCGGAACCCTCGACGGCTCGACGCTGGTGCAGCTGTCCACCACCGGTCCCGTGCCCCAGTCGTACGACGAGGCGATGGCGCTCGGCCGCGAACTCGCGGACGAGATGCTGGCCAAGGGCGCGGCCGGTCTGATGGGGGAGCGATCGCTTTGAACCCCTCAAGTCCCAGCCCTTCCGCGTTTCCGGCTGTCGCCGCCCACGGGCACGTCACCTTCCTCGGTGCCGGCCCCGGTGACCCGGGCCTGCTCACGCTGCGCGCCGTCGAGGCCCTGGCGGCCGCGGACGTACTGATCGCGGAGCCCGAGGTGCTCGACGTCGTACGGACGCATGCGCGCGTGGGAGTGGACACGCCGCAGCTGACGGTGGCTGACGAGGTGTCAGCAGCCGCCGGGGTCCCGGTGATCCGGGACGCGGCCAATCTTGTCATGGAGGCTGCGCGCTCCGGCAGGCGGGTCGTCCGTGCGGTGACCGGCGACCCCGGCCTGGACGGCAGCGCCACCGACGAGATGCTCGCCTGCGCGGGCGAGGGCATCCCCTTCGAGGTGGTGCCCGGGGTCGCGACGGCGGTGGGTGTCCCGGCGTACGCCGGTGTGCCGCTGCGCGACAAGGCCGGTGCGGACGTCCGCTTCGTGGACGCGCGCACGGCCACCGCCCGGTGCTGGATCGAGGCGGGCAGCAGCGACGGCACCCTCGTGGTGTCGGCGACCCTGGAGACGGTGGCGGCGGCCGCCGCGGAGCTGGTGACCTCCGGGCGGAAGCCCGACACCCCGCTCACGGTGACCGTGGCCGGCACGACGACCCGGCAGCGGACCTGGAGCGCCACGCTCGGGACCATCGCGCAGGTGTTCAAGCAGGGCAAGGTGCTCCCGTCGCCCGAGGGCGCCCGGCCGGTCATAGCCGTGGTCGGCGAGCACGGGGCGGCCGCGCGCCGCGAGGACCTGTCGTGGTTCGAGTCGAAGCCGCTGTTCGGCTGGCGGGTGCTCGTGCCGCGGACCAAGGAGCAGGCGGCCTCGCTCTCCGACCAGCTGCGTTCCTACGGCGCGGTGCCGCACGAGGTGCCGACCATCGCCGTGGAGCCGCCGCGCACCCCGCAGCAGATGGAGCGCGCGGTGAAGGGCCTGGTGACGGGCCGGTACGAGTGGATCGCCTTCACCTCGGTCAACGCCGTGAAGGCGGTGCGGGAGAAGTTCGAGGAGTACGGGCTCGACGCGCGTGCCTTCGCGGGCATCAAGGTCGCGGCCGTCGGCGAGCAGACCGCGGCGGCGCTGGTGGAGTTCGGTGTGAAGCCGGACCTGGTGCCCAGCGGCGAGCAGTCCGCGGCCGGGCTGCTGGAGGACTGGCCGCCCTACGACCCGGTCTTCGACCCGATCGACCGCGTCTTCCTGCCGCGTGCCGACATCGCGACGGAGACGCTGGTCGCGGGCCTGATAGAGCTGGGCTGGGAGGTCGACGACGTCACGGCCTACCGGACCGTGCGGGCCTCGCCGCCGCCGGCGGACACCCGTGAGGCGATCAAGGGCGGCGGCTTCGACGCCGTTCTCTTCACGTCCTCCTCGACGGTGCGGAACCTGGTCGGCATCGCGGGCAAGCCGCACAACGTGACGGTGATCGCGTGCATCGGCCCGGCCACGGCGAAGACGGCGGAGGAGCACGGCCTGCGGGTCGACGTGCTCTCGCCGGAGCCGTCGGTCTCGAAGCTGGCCGAGGCCCTCGCCGAGTACGGCGCGGCCCGCCGCGAGGCGGCGAAGGCGGCCGGCGAGACGGTGGCCCGCCCGAGCGAGCGCCGTCCGGGTGCGCGCAGGCGTCGTACGACGTGAGCGGGTTAGGCCGGCACCGGACCGGCAGAACGGGTGGAGGGCCCGGGCGCTTCGGCGCCCGGGCCCTCACGCGTACGAGGGCGGGGCCGCCGGGCCGGGCACCCCGGGCACGCCCTGGGGCGGGGGAGCGGGAGAGGCGGGAGGCGGCCGCCCGGCCGAGACTGGAGGCATGCGGGCGGAGCGCGGGGCCCCGGCGGTGGGGAAGAAACCTGCGGGGGCGGTCAGGGCGCGCCGGGGCCCGGCCGGCCGGCGGCGGCTGCCGACGGCTGCCGTCGCCGTCGCCACCGTGATCGCCGGGGTTGCCGTGACCGCCGGGGTCACCGTCGGCCGGGCCCCGGCCGACGCCGCCGACGGAGCGGAGCCGGCACCCGTGGCCACGGCCTCCCCGGGGGACTCCGTTCGCCCGGTGAGCATCGGCGGCGGCCGCCGCGTGTACCTGGAGTGCCGCGGCACCGGATCCCCGACCGTGGTCCTGGTGTCCGGCACGGGAGGCGCCGCGGACGAGTGGACCCACCTGTCCGATCCCGGCGATCCCAAGGCCGCGCCGAAGCCGAGTACCTCGGCGGTCCTGCCGCGGATCGCCTCGTTCACGCGGGTGTGCGCCTACGACCGGCCCGGCACCACGCGGGCGGACGGATCGCCGACCCCTTCGACCCCGGTCCGGCAGCCCACTTCGGCACGGGCGGGCGCCCAGGATCTGCGGGCGGCGCTCGCCGCGGCCGGTGAGCACGGGCCGTACGTGCTGGTCGGCGCCTCGTGGGGAGCGATGATCACCGGCCTGTTCGCCCGCACCGACGCCCCTAAGGTGGCCGGCCTGGTCACCGTCGACGGAGCCTCCGTGCACCTGCGCGACACCCTGGCACCGGCGCAGTGGTCGGCCTGGATGCGCAAGATCGAGGCCATGGGCTCGAACGACGGCGCCGAGGTGCCCGACTACGAGACCGCCGTCCGTGAGATCCGCACCGCACCCCCGCTGCGGCACCCGCCGCCCGCCGTCGTGCTCACCTCCGACCGGCCGTGGGACCTGGAGGTCGGACACGGCGGATCGACCTGGCCCGGATGGCTGGCCGCCCAGCAGCGCCTCGCCGCCGAACTCCACGCCCGCCAGGTGGAGGACACCCGCAGCGGACACGGCATCGCCGTCGAGCAGCCCCACCTGGTCTCGGAGGCCGTGCGGGAGGTCGTCGACCGGGCACGCGGCCGCTGACCCGCGGGCCGATCTGGCAGCGCTAAGCGGAATCGTTTTTTCCACCCGGGAAAAGGTTGTACGGCGAACCACTTCTGTCTCGGTCGCCCCGTCAGTAGTGTCCGACTGATCGCCGTCCCACCAGCCCCAGTCAAGGACCACATGTTCTCGTCCGCGCGCCGCCGGCCCCTGCGCCGGCTCGCGGTCTGCGCCGCCGCCCTCGCCCTCTCCGCCACCGGTCTCACCACGGTCGCCACCACCCCGGCCGTGGCCGCGGGGACCGGAAAGACCCGACTCGACATCGACGGCGACGGGTGGACCGAGTACGTCTACCGGACCCCCTCCGGCCACGGCTTCTGGTGGTCGAACAAGACGCTCGCCTGGCAGGACTACCGGTTCCACGGCGAGCCGCAGACGCGCCCCATGGACGTCATCACGCTGGGCAACGTGCGCGGCGACTGGCGGCCCGAGCTGCTCCAGCTCACCCACGACGGCAGGCTGTCCCTGCACACCGCGACCACCACCGGGACGCAGGCCCCGACCTGGACGGGCAGCGGCTGGCAGATCTACAACCGGGTCACCGCCACCGGCGACCTGACCGGGGACGGCCGCCCCGACGTACTCGCCCGCACCTTCGCCGGCGACCTCTACCTCTACCGGGCCACCGGCAGCGCCACCGGCGAGCCCTTCGCCTCCCGGGTGAAGATCGGCCCCGGCTGGCAGATCTACGACCAGCTGCTCGGCGCCGGCGACCTGGACCGGGACGGCAAGGGAGACCTGCTGGCCCGCGACCGGACCGGCAAGCTCTACTACTACAAGGGGAGCGGATCCGCCGCCGCCCCCTTCGCGGCCCGCAAGCTCGTGGGCAGCGGCTGGAACATCTACACCAAGCTCGTCGCGGAGGGCGACAAGGACTACGGCCCCGAGGACGACATCCTGGCCTTCGCCGACCGGACCGCCCGCCCCTACGAGTACGCCTCCAAGGGCAACGGCGCCTTCTACCCCCGCGAGGAGTGGCACGAGAACTGGTACTCCGCCGCCCTCGTGGTCGGCCAGGCCACCACGCCCGTGTACGGCAAGACCGGCGTCACCGGCGTGGACGCCGAGGGCCGGATCTGGACGCACTACAACCGCACCGACGGCTTCGACCCGTCCTACGACCACCCCGAAGACGGCGCGCCCGTGCTGCCGCAGGGCTCTCGCCTGGTCGTCGCGACCGGCGTGGACGGCACCGGCCTGGCCACCGCGTACGCCTTCCGCAACGGCACCCTGACGCACCTCACCAAGAAGACGAACGTCACCGGGGACTTCGCCTCGACGAACCTGGTCGCCGGCCCCGGCGACCTCACCGGCGACGGCAAGGGCGACCTCCTCACCCGCGACACCACCGGCAAGCTGTGGCTGCGCGCGGGCCGCGGCGACGGCCTGGGCTTCAACGCCCCGACCGCCGTCGGCACCGGCTGGCAGGGCTACACGGCCGTGACCGGTGGCGGCGACATCACCGGCGACGGCCGCCCCGACCTGGTCGCCAAGGACGGCAGCGGCAACCTCTACCTCTACCCCGGCACGGGCAGCGCGGCCCAGCCGTTCGGGGCACGGCAGTGGGTCGGCGGCGGCTGGAACACCTACAACGCCATCGCCGTGGTGGGCGACCAGAGCGGTGACGGCCGGGCCGACCTCGTCGGCCGCGACAGCGCCGGGACGATGTACGTCTACCGGGGCACGGGCGGCTCCGGCACCGCCGCCTTCGCCGCCCGCCAGAACATCGGCAAGGGCTGGAACACCTACGGCGAGGCGTGGAAGGCGTACTCCCAGATCGGCTGAGCTAGCGGCGGACCCAGCGGGTGAGGCCGGCCCAGGCGGCGGGGGCGAGGGCGAGGACCGGGCCGTGCGGGACCTTGGAGTCCCGCACGTGGACGGTGTCGGCGCAGGGGCAGGAGGCGACCTCGACGCACTGGCCGCCTTCGTCGCCGCTGTGGGATGACTTCCGCCAGGCGACGGCCACTTCCAGGCACTGACCGCCCTCACTGCCGCTGTAGCTGGACTTGACCCACAGAACGATGGCCTGGGCCTCGCACTCGACGTACTCCTCGGCCCAGGCCGGTGCCATGTCCACCTGAGGCATTCGTGTCGCTGCGATCGCCAGGACGCCCGGTAAGCCGAGAACACGGTCCAGGTTCTCTGCGATATCGGGCATGAGGGCGCGTCGGCCCTGCTCGATCGAAGCGAGCGTTTCGGGGTCCAGGCCCAGTTCCTCGGCGAGGGCACGCTGAGTCATTCCTTTGGCAGCGCGACCGGCGGCGACTTGTTCACCGACCATCTTCATAGCCGTCGAGTTGGGGCGCGTCCGTTTCCGTGGTGGCATGGACCGAACCTCCCCGCTCACGACCGGGTGACACCCGTACCGACCCGTACTCATCGAGGAGTACGGGTCGGAACGGGGGCGCGGCCCCGCGCGGACGCGCCCCCGGCGGGCTCTAGGCTGGAGGCGACTGCTGACCGAGCTCGAAGAGGCGACTGAAGATGAGCGCGTACGGATCCTTCCCCGGTTCGCGGCCCCGCCGGCTGCGGACCACCCCGGCGATGCGGCGCATGGTGGCCGAGACCCGGCTGCACCCGTCGGACCTGATCCTCCCGGCGTTCGTCCGCGAGGGCATCAGCGAGCCGGTCGCGATCTCGGCGATGCCGGGCGTGGTCCAGCACACCCGGGACACGCTGCGGAAGGCCGCCGTGGAGGCGGTCGAGGCGGGCGTCGCGGGCATCATGCTCTTCGGCGTCCCGACGGACGAGAACAAGGACGCGCTGGGCACCGCCGGCACCGAGCCCGACGGCATCCTCCAGGTCGCCATCCGCGACGTGAAGTCCGAGGTGGGCGACGACCTCGTGATCATGTCGGACCTCTGCCTCGACGAGTACACCGACCACGGGCACTGCGGGGTCCTGGACGCCCAGGGGCGGGTCGACAACGACGCCACGCTGGAGCGGTACGCGGAGATGGCCCAGGTGCAGGCCGACGCGGGCGTCCACGTGGTCGGCCCGAGCGGCATGATGGACGGCCAGGTCGGCGTGATCCGGGACGCGCTGGACGAGACCGGCCACGAGGACGTGTCGATCCTGGCCTACACGGCGAAGTACTCGTCCGCGTTCTACGGGCCGTTCCGGGAGGCCGTCGCCTCCTCCCTGCAGGGTGACCGGAAGTCGTACCAGCAGGACCCGGCGAACGCCCGCGAGTCGATGCGGGAGCTGGCCCTGGACCTGGAGGAGGGCGCCGACATGGTGATGGTCAAGCCGGCCGGCCCCTACCTGGACATCCTCTACCGGGTGTCGCAGGCCGTGGACGTGCCGGTGTCCGCGTACCAGATCAGCGGCGAGTACGCGATGATCGAGGCGGCCGCGGAGAAGGGCTGGGTGGAGCGCGACCGCGCCATCCTGGAGACCCTGCTCGGCATCAAGCGGGCGGGCGCCGACACGATCCTGACCTACTGGGCGACCGAGGTCGCCGGCTGGCTGCGCAACGAGCGCTGAGCCGCCGTCCACGCAGGCGTTCGTGCCCGGCCCGCGCCGCCCCGGGGGTCCCCTGTGCCCCCGGGGCGGCGCGTTCCGGTGCCACGAGTGTGACGGATTCTGCCGCCGGGTTGAAGCGATTTTCTAGAAGATACTTCTAGAGAGCCTGGCTCACCGTTCTGCTCTACGCTCGGGGCATGGTGAAGCAGCAGCGTGGCGAGGCCACCATCGACCAACTCCTGACCGCCGCCCTGCGCGTGTACGCCGACAAGGGCCAGCAGGGTTTCACGGTCAGCGCGGTCACCAAGGAGAGCGGGGTCAGCCTCGGCAGCCTCTACCACCACTTCGGCAACTTCGACGGTCTGGCCGCCGCCCTCTACATCCGGTGCATGGGACGGCTCTTCGAGGACCTGACCGCCGCGGTGCAGCGCGCCCGGACCGCCCGGACCGGCGTCCGCGCCCTGGTCCACGCGTACTTCCGGTTCACCAAGGAACAGCGGGACGCCGCCCTGTTCCTGCACGCCTCCGCCTACTCCGGCTATCTGGCCGGGCACGCCGAGGAGATCCAGGCGGCGAAGCTGGTCCAGCTGGCGCCGATGATGGAATGGCTGGGGACCAGGATGGCGAAGGGCGAGATCGCGCCGCTGCCGGTGCCGCTGGTGGAGATCATGGTGATGGGGCCGGTCACCGAGGCCGCGCGCCGCTGGCTGTCCAGCACGTACTGCATGGACATCGACGAGGCCGCCCGGTACCTCCCGGACAGCATCTGGCGGTCGCTGAGCCCGGACCCGGACGGGCCCGCCGCCGGATTCGCCGGATCCGCCGGGGCGGCCGGATCCGCCGGGGCCACGTCGACCGTCCCGCCCGTCACCGGGCGGAACTGCCGGCCGGCCGTCTAGGGTCCCCGGGCGGGCCCGCTACGGGGTCGCGAGTGCCCGGAACAGCCCACCGATCTCGTCCTGCGTACGGATCACCGGCATGGTGTCGAAGTACAGCTCCCACTCGCCCTTCGGCCCGATGCGCTCGACGATGCCGAACGGGATGTCCTCGCCCTTGCCCGTCTTGCTGGTCATCGTGCCGTGCCACTCGACGTAGGTGACGGTCCGGCCGAAGGCGACCTGGCCGGCCTTGAACTCGACGTCCGCGTTCTCGAACAGCCGCCGCAGGTAGGCGGTCTTGCCCTCCTGGGTGGTGAGCGGCCGGTCCAGGCCGGGCCCGGCCAGCCCGGCGTTTCCGGTACGGGCGGCCAGCGCGGCGGCGTCCCCGGCGTTCCAGTCGGCGAGGCGGGAGGGGATCTCCTGGGCGCGGAACCGGTCGGGGGCGTGTCCGGCCGCCGTGCCGCGGCCGGCGGTTCCCGCGGGGGCGGCCGGGTCGGCGATGCCCGCGAAGAGCGGGCGCGGCCGCTGCGCTTCGGGCAGGACCCGGAACAGTTCGTGGCGGTCGTAGTAGCGGCGGGCCTGGATGGTCTTGCCGTCGTCGCCGAGGACGTTACGGGCGATCTGCGGGTAGCTGACCTTCCGGCCCCTGAGCGTGACCGTGTTCTGCTGGCCGAACATCATCACCGAACCCTCTGTGACCACATCGGTGCCGCGGTAGCGCAGGTCCGGGGCCAGGGCGAGCGAGCGGGCGATCGAGGTGCCGATCACGTCGTGGCCGCGCTGGGGGGCGCTGCCCGCCTCCCAGAGGCTGGCGTCCTCGTCGAAGACGTCCAGGTAGGTCCGCACGCTCGGGGTCTCACCGAAGGCGATCTGCCGCTTCATGAAGGCGCAGGCGTTCGGGGTGATCCGCCCTTCGAGCCGGTCCACCTTCCCGGCGACCTCGGCACACTCGCCGCCCTCGGCGGTCGCGGTGGCGGTGCCGGCCGGCGCACCGATGGTGAGGCCGGCCAGGAGGGTGGCCACGGCGAGCAGTCCGGTGCGGGTGCGGCGGTGCGCGTTCATGTCTGGATCCCCGTTCTTGATGGTTCGACCGGCGGCTCGGCGGCCCGGCCGCTGATCGCTCGATCGCTCGATGGATCAAGGTTCTCCGCCGGGGCCGGGGAAATCGATTACCTGCCGGGTAATGCGGGGCAGTTGACTGGGTGCATGACTGTGCGCATGACGACCGACGCGGTGGAGAACGGCTGGCAGGGCCTGGCGCTGACGATGTTCCGGCAGGTACGGGCGGAGCTCGTGCGGACGTTGGCGGAGGCCGGGGAAACCGGGCTCGCCCGGGTCGCGGCGGGCGGCAACCGGGTGGGCTGGCTCATCTGGCACATCGCCCGCGGCCAGGACCGCAACCTCTCCGAAGTGGCGGGCACCGAGCAGGTGTGGCTGGCCGGCGGCTGGGCCGGACGGTCCGGCCGGCCCGCCGACCCCGCGGACACCGGGTACGGGCACACGGAGGCGGAGGCGGAGGCCGGGGCGGCGGCCTTCGCAGGCCCCGTCGGGGCCGCGCTCCTGACCGGCTACCTGGACGCCGTACACGCGATGATCGAGGAGTACCTGGCGGCCGCACCGGACGCGGACCTGGCCCGGGTCGCGCCGTCCCCGACCCTGGGCACCGCCGACACCGTCGCGCAGCGGCTCTCCGGCCAGCTCGCGGACTCCTTCGCCCACCTCGGCCAGCTCGCCTCGGGCACGACCTAGCACCCGTGCCGCGGGCCGCGGCGCCGGGGGAGCCGTCAACCCGGACGCCCCGCGCCGCGTCTTCCGGCAGGACGCGACCACGAGAAGGGGGAAACGGGTGGAGAAGGGAACGGCCGTCGAGGAGACCGGACAGAAGGAGCCGGTGGGCGGGTACGTGTGGCCGGTGGTGCCGCTGGCGGTCGGACTCCTGATGCTCAGGGTGCTGCCCGACCGGACCTGGGTGTCCGTGGCGGCCGCGGTGATCGGCGGCTTCGGGGCGCTGGCCGCGTTCCACGGCATCGGGGAGTGCGTGAAGGCGGCCCGGCGCCACCGGGACCTCCGCTGGTCCGCGGCCGGGGTCGTGTTGCTGCTGCTGCTCGCCGTGGGCAACTGGCTCAACGCCCTCCTCCCCTGAGCCCGCGCCGTCCGAGCCCGCGCCGTCCGAGCCCGCGCCGTCCGAGCCCGCGCCGTCTGAGGTCGCGTTCCCGGGGCGCGGGGAGCACCCTGGGAGGAAAGGGTGACCCTGGAGGTGATGCATCATGGCCACGCTCGCCGGGATGCACGTGGAACTGGAGTTCTCCGAGGAGGGCCACCGCACCAGTGCGGCGGCCTTGGTCCGGCTTCCGGACGGTGCCGAGCTCAGAGCGCGCGGCTACGCCATGCGCCACCCCTCCGACCCGGAGCAGCTGCGGGTCGGTGAGGAGATCTCCGCGGCGCGGGCGCTGATGGACCTCGCGTCCCAGCTGCTCTCGAAGGCGCACGGCGAAATCGACGAGGCGACGGGCAGGCACTCCTACCCGCTGACCCGCTGAGCCGTAGCGCCCCCTGGACGGGGAGAGGAAGGGGAGTGGGGTGAGGGCGGTGCGCGTGCGGGACCCCGCGTCCCGCACGCGCACCTGCTGCTGCCCCGCACGGGGGAGCAGCGGGGGAACGTGCCCGACCACGACGCCGCGTAGATCGCCGGGTACGTCTCGGACACCCACGGCACCGTCGTCACCCGTGACGACGCCCCCTCCGGGGGCCCCGGATACAACAGGCTCACCCCCTACCTGCACGCCTCCGCCGGGCGCGCGGTCGCCGCCCCCGACTACCTGGGCCTCGGCGGCGGCCCCGGCCCGCACCCCTACATGGACACCGGCTCGTCCGTCACCGCCTCCGTCGACATGCTGAAGGCGGCCCGGACCGCCGCCCACCGGCTGGGCCGGCCCGTCACCCGCGACGTGTACGCCACCGGCTTCTCCCAGGGCGGCCAGGTCGCCATGGCGGTGGGCCGCGAGCTCTCCCGCGGCCGTGACGGCCTGCGGCTGCGCGCCCTCGCCCCGATGGCCGGCCCGTACGACCTGACCGGGACCGAGATACCCGCGATCAGTGACGGCCGGGTCGCACCGGTCTCCGGCGTCTTCTACCTCTCCTACTTCCTCACCGCCCAGAACCGGCTGCACCCGCTCTACCGGGACCCCGCGGAGGTGTTCCGGGCCCCGTACGCACAGACGGTCGAGGGCCTCTTCGACGGCAACCACTCCTTCGAGGAGATCCTCCAGGGCCTCCCGCAGACCCCGGAGGAGCTGCTCACCCCCGCCTGGGCCGAGAACGTCCGCCACCCCCGGGGCGCCCTGCTCACGGCGCTGAAGGCCAACGACGACGCCTGCGACTGGAAGCCCGCCGTCCCGGTACGGCTCTACGCGGGCGCCGCCGACACCGACGTACCCATCGGCAACGCCCGGGCCTGCGCCGCAGACCTGGCCCCCCACGGGGTCCGGGCGAAGACCGTCGACCAGGGCGCGGACGCCGACCACACGGTGACGGCGCTGCGCTCGGCACCGCAGGCGGTCCGCTGGTTCGACTCCCTGAGCCGCCCGGCCCGTTAGGAACCGCCGCCCACCCGGGCGGCCAGACGGCGGGCCGCCTCGTCCAGTTCGCGGAGGGTGCCGAAGGGCACCACCGCCGCGCGGGTGGGGATGCGGACGCCGCCGGTCAGGGCGATCCGGGTGGCGGTGCCGTCCGCGGTCGGGGCGGCCGCCACGCCCGCGATCAGGAACCGGCTCTGCAGCCAGCACCAGCCGGGCCGCCGGTAGCCCCGCAGATGAGCGCGGAAGCCGTACTTGCTGCGTGCCAGTGCCTCGATCCGGTCCCCGTCGGCGCGGAGGATCCGGATGCGCTCCAGGTCGGGGAGGAAGTCCAGGCCGGACATGGCCTCCCAGGCCTCCTCGAAGGGCGCGGGCAGCACGTGTTCGGCGACGCGCGCACCGCGCACCCCGGCCGCCATCACGTGCAGCCGGCGCACGGGGTCGAGGCCGGCCGTCGGGATCATCGGATCGTCGGTCATGCGGACCATGCCTTTCGGAAACTCATCCTGGCCCGGTGCAGCCGGGACTTGGCGGTGCCGGTCGGAATGCGGAGGACGGCCGCCGCGGCCTCCTCGTCCAGGCCCTCCACGTCCCGCAGGACGAGTACGGCCCGGTGTTCGGGCGAGAGCCGGTCCAGCACGTCCGCGATGTCCGCGGCCAGCTGCGGATCCCCGCGCCCCGGTACGTCGGCCGGCTCGGCCGGCCGGTCCCGCGCCGCCCGCCGGGCGACCCGCACCGCCTCCCGTACCGCGATGGCCCGCACCCACCCGTAGAGCGCCTGCGGGTCCTTCAGCGACCGCAGCGACCGGAACACCGCCAGCAGCGTCTCCTGCGAGGCGTCCGGACCGTCGGCGAGGGCGATGGGACCACAGATCCGGGCGACGTACGGGGCGAGGTGGTCGAGCAGCTCGTGCAGCGCGAGCGTGTCCCCGCCCCGCGCCGCCCGGGCCAGCGCCACCCCCCGGTCCCGTCTGGCAGTTCCCCCGCCGTCACTGCCATTGCCGCTCTCACTGGTCACTTCAGGAACTCTTCCATCTCCGCCCCCACCCGGTCCGGGCAGTCCAGGGTCAGCGCGTGCCCGCAGCCGTCCAGGACCTTCACCCGCGCGTCCGGGAGGAGTTCACCGAACCGGCCCGCGTGCCACGCCGGCAGCACCGAGTCCTGACGCCCCCACAGGACCAGCACGGGCAGCCGCGTCGACCGCAGCCCGGCCTCCGTCTCCCGCCAGTCCAGCCCGCGCTCCAGCCGGTACACCGCCCGCCGGTTCACCTCCCGCGTACCCGGCGCCCACGCCGCGTCCACCACCTCCTCGGTGACCCGGTCCCCGTTCACGAACAGCCCCCGTACGGAGGACTCGGTGACCGAACGCCCCGCCCCCAGCCCCGTCAGCAGCTCACCGGCGAGCGGCAGCTTCAGCGCCTCCCAGAACTCCGGATCCCGCTCGTCCAGCCCGGACGACGCCAGCAGCGCCAGCCGGGACACCCGCTCCGGGTGCCGCTGCGCGTAGGCCAGCGCCCAGCCGCCGCTCCAGGAGTTCCCGGCGAGCGCGGCCCGCTCGATCCCGGCACCGTCCAGGAAGCTCCCGACGGCCTTCGTCATCCCGTCCAGGTCCCAGGTCAGCGACCGGTCCCTGACCTCGGTGAACCCCTGCCCCGGCAGGTCCACCACGTACACCGTGTGCGTCCGGGACAGTACGGCGACCTGCTCGCGCCACGCGAAGGTCCACGACGCCCCCGGCGACAGCAGCACCACCGGCGAGCCGCCCGAACCCCGCCGGACGTAGTGGAAGCGCGCCACCGGCGTCTCCAGCCACTGCGAGTCCGCCGGCGCCGCGTAGCCGCGCGCCTCCGGCGGCTCGTACCCGTACGCCGTCCCCGCGAGCAGCGCCACCACCGCCAGCGGCACCGCCAGCAACCGCCGCGGCACCGGCCCGAGCAGCCCGGCCGCGGCCACCCAGCCGAAGCCCAGGCACAGCGGGGTGTACAGCACCAGGTTCAGCCAGTGGAAGGCCGGCCCGGCGAACGGGTCCCCGACCCCGAACGCCCACAGCAGCCCGAGCGCCCCGCGCCCCAGCAGCCCCGCCGTCACCACCCACGCGGCCACGGCACCGAACCACCCGCCGCGCCCCCGCCCCCGGAGGTACAGCGTGACGGCGGTGACCAGCCCGAGCAGGGCGAGCGGCAGCACCACGCGCGGGGCGAAGGACACCTCCCCGCCGAGCACGGCGAGCGACAGCGCCCGCTCGTCGGGCGCGGGCCAGGTCAGCCCGGTCGCCCAGTACAGGTGGACGAGCCCGTCCACGGCGAACAGTCCGGCCAGCGCCCGCCCGGCCCGCCGCGAACGCCGTCTGTTGATGTCAACCACGAGTGCTCCCCGGGGTGTTGGTGAAGAACCGACACCCCGAGGAGGAGGCCCACAGGGAGAACGTTCCCTGTGGTCCGCGTCACACCACTACGCTCGCACCACTACAGCGGGTCGGGCTGATCGGGGGCGTCGTTCGTCTTGATCACGGCGAACGGGGCACCCTGCGGGTCCGCGAGCACCGCCATCCGCCCGACCGGCATGTCGAAGGCCGGCGCGAGCACGGTCGCTCCGGCCCGCACCGCCGCCGCCTGGACGGAGTCCGCGTCGTCCACCAGGAAATACGTCAGCCAGTGCGGCGGGGTCCCCTCGGGGTGCTGGTCCAGGCCCATCATCCCGCCCACGTGGCGGTCGTTGACCTTGAACTCCGTGTAGCCCTCGGCACCCGGGATCGAGGACGGGGCGGGTGTGATCGGGAGGATCGACCCGTAGTAGCGGGCCGCCGCCTCGGTGTCGTTGGTGGCCAGCTCGTTCCAGGTCACCGCGCCGTTCTCGTTGACGATCCCGGCACCCTGGAACTCCTTGGGCTGCCAGATCCCGAACACCGCCCCGGTCGGGTCGGCCAGCACGGCCATCCGCCCGAGGTCGCCGACGTCCTGCGCCCCCATGACCGTCTTCCCGCCGGCCGCCGTGCCGGCCTTGACCGTGGCGTCGGCGTCCGGGGTGCTCAGGTACGTCGTCCACACGGCGGGCGGCATCGGGTCGGGCGTGCTCCCGTCCGGGTTCATCGCCTTCATGATCCCGGCGACGGGCTGCCCCTTGAGCGAGCAGACGGCGTAGCCGCCGAACTCGGGCGGGCCGACCTCGCCCTGCCAGCCGAACAGGTCGGAGTAGAAGTCGATGGCTGCCTGCTGGTCGGGAACCATCAGGTCGATCCAGCAGGGCGTGCCGGGTCGGTACTGGCCGGACATGACGGCCACGGTGCCTCCAGGGGGTGGGGAGGGGGATTGGACGGGCCCTCCCCTACCCGGGCCTGGAGGCCGAAATCGGGCCGAACGGGTGAGTCAGCTGTCGGCGGCCCAGCTGGTGAGCGCGGCCCAGGCGGCGGGGGCGAGGTCCAGGACGGGGCCGCCGGTGACCTTGGAGTCGCGGACGTGGATGGTGGTGGGGCAGGTGGCGACCTCGACGCAGGCGCCACCTTGCTCACTGCTGTAGCTGGACTTCCGCCAGGCGAAGGCGACTTCGATGCAGTTACCGCCCTCGCTGCCGCTATAGCTGGACTTGAACCACTTCAGTGCGGTGCTGCTCATAGCTCTCCTAGCAGGCGGTCCAACAGGCCCTTTGTTTCCTCGGGATTGAGGGCCTGAGTCCGCAGCATCGCATACTTGCGCTCCAGGATGCTTACCTCATCCATGTCGGAGATGAGCTGACTGCCGCGCTGGCTCTCCGTATAACCGAGGCGCTGGTAATCGGGGGTCTCCATGAGCACAAAGGGTCCGTCGAGGGCCGGATGCAGGGTGTGCTCCAAGGGATAGACCTGGAGGGTCACTCCCACCAGTTCCGAGCATTCACGCAGGTGTGCAATCTGTGCCCGATGAACCTGCGGACCGCCGATCCTGACGTGCAGCACTGGCTCCCACACGATGAAGCTGAGCGTGACAGGCGCCTTGCGGCGCAGTATTTCCCTCCGCTGGGAGCGCACTGCGGATCGGCCGACGATCTCATCCTCATCCAAAGCGGGCACGCGATTGCGGAAGACCGCCTCGGCGTAGGTGTCGGTCTGGAGCAGTCCGGGCATGACTTGGTTCTCGTAGGAAGAGATTGCGATGGCCTCACGCTCGCAGGCCATGTACTGCTCGGCCCACGCTGGGATCCTGTCCACCGCAGGCATCTCGGCGACTGCCGCCGCGAGAACGCCGCCTGAGTCGAGTACCACGTCCATCCGCCTGGCCACGTCCGGCATCAGGGCACGCCTGCCCTGCTCGATCGACGCGACGGTCTCTTCGTCCAACCTCACCTCTTGGGCGAGTTGGCGCTGTGTCAGGTTCTTCCGACTCCGGAGGACGGCCACCTGTACCCCGATCATCTTCAGGGCGGTGCCGTTCCTCGGTACGCGTTTCCTCGGCGGCATGTTCCAGCACTCCCCACCTGCGCCGCAGCTGTACCTCGTACCGACCCGTACCAATCGATTGGTACGGGTCGGGTCACTGTCCGACGCTAGTGACGGAACGCAACGATCCGGTCGTGATCCTGCGAACTGAACCCGCATTGATGAGGGAGCGGCTGTTCCCGCGCTGCCGTCAGACCGTCCGCTCGGCCAGGGAGTTCACCGCCGAGACCCTCGACGTGTGGGACGCGGCCGACCGCCGGGACGACATGTTGCTCTGCGTGAGCGAACTGGCCACGAACGCGCTCCGGTACGGCGTCCCGCCCGGCCGCGGCTACCTGGTCCGGCTGCTCGCGTACGAAGGCGGCGTACGCGCGGAGGTCCACGACAGCGGTCCGGGTCTGTCCCGGATCCGCCTCGGTGCCGGGCGCGGGCTGGTGATCGTCGCGGCGCTCGCGGACCGCTGGGGGGCCGTGCCGAGGTCCCCGGGGAAGGTGGTGTGGTGCGAAGCTGTTCCAGGTCCTCCTGGGATCGGACGCGTCCCACGATAGTTGCCTGGCTGCCGCTTGTAGGGAGAACGGGAGGCCCCGCCACCCGGGCGGGTGGCGGGGCCGGTGCGTCAGGCGGTGGTGCGGCGGCGGTGGCGGCCGGTGCCGGCGACCAGGGCGACGCCGAGCGCGACGGCGACGCCCGCACCGCCGAGGGCCCAGCTGGTGGCCGGGTCGGCGCCGGTGGCGGCGAGCTGTCCGCCGTTGTCGTCGTTCGTGTCGGGGCCGCCGCCGTTGGGGACGGGGTCGTTGCCGTCGGTGTCGGTGTCGGTGTCGGTGTCGGTGTCGGTGTCGGTGTCGGTGTCCGGGTCCGGGTTGGGCTGCGGGTCCGGGTTCGGGTCCGGGTTCGGGTCGGTGTCCGTGCCCGCCGGAAGGAGCTTTGCCAGCACGCCCTTGGACTCGGACTGCACCCAGGTGTTGGAGTCCGGGTCGTCCTCCGCGAAACCGAAGGCGCGGAAGGTCAGGTCACCGGGCTTGGTGTTCGCGGCGAACTTGACCCGGACCTGGATGTCGAAAGCCTTGCCCGCTGGGATGGCGCCGCCGGCCAGGTCGATTCCGAAGAAGTAGCCCTCTTCCTCGGAGTGGACCTCGGCCTTGTGCCAGGCCTTCTTGCCCTGCTTGTCGGTGCTGAAGACCTCGACGCTGATCTGCGAGGGCTTCATCTGCACCCAGTCCGGGCGCGCGATGAGGAGACCGGCGTCGAAGCGCTTGAGCGCGTCCTTGCCGGAGTTGTCGACACGGACCGAGAGATTCGTCCAGCCGCCGCCCGCGACGATGTTCTTCGGGACGCCGTTGACGGTCAGGCCGGGACCCTCGATGACCGTGGGGGTCTCGGGGTCCCCCTTGGCGCCGATGATCCGGGTCTCGTACCAGGAGGCGGGGGAGTGGTTGGTCTTGCCGCCGTTGCGGCTGGTGCCGTCGGTGTAGAGCTGGAACAGCTCCACCGGGATGTCAGCGGTGAACTTGATCCGCACGTCGACGGTGTAGACCTGGTTCGCCGCGACGGACGCGGTGGTGCCCAGCGGGTACTGGAAGCCCGGGCCCATCTCCTCGCTGGTGACCGCCTTGACCGGCGTCCAGCCGTCCTTGGTGAGCCGCTCGACCTTGACCTGCGAGGCCTTGAACGTGCCGTCCCACTGCACGACGTTCAGGCTCGGCGTGAACTTGGGTACGGCGATGTGGCCGCCGTTGTCGACCTCGACGGTCAGCCGGGTCCAGTCCCCTCCGGGCTTGAACCCCTCCTTCGGGACGCCCCGGACCGAGACCTCGGGGCCCATGATCATGCCCTGGTCGGACAGGTCCGGGCCGTCCTCGGCGTCCAGCCGCTCCTTCTCGGGCTTGTCCGCCTTGGGCGCGGACTTCGCGGCGGGCTTCGTGCCGGCGGGCTTCGTCGCGGCGGGCGTCTCCGCCGTCGGGACCTCCGGCTTGGCCGGGGCGCTGGGCTTTGCCGACGCCGCGGGCGCGGTGCCGTTGCCTGCTGCATCGTCCTGCGGAGCCGCGTCCGGAACCACGACGGCCGGCTGGTCGACCGCCATCGCCGGCGAAGACATGAGGACCGTGGGACCGGCCACGGCAGCCGCGGCCACCAGGGCCACGCGCTTGAACTTCACTTGGGTTTCCCTCCCATAACGTGCATCACTGTGGGCCCACAGGCCCACCCCACCCCAGTGTTTTGAACGCGGTCAGATTATGCGGAAGGAGTGGCACCGCATAGGGGACCCTGGATCACGAATCGCAAACGGCGGGCGGCGGGCGGCGGGCGGTGCGCGGTGCATGGTGCGTGGCCGGGGTACAGGAGGGGTGCAGACGGGGGAGTCGGCGTTGAGATATCCTATTTCGAAATCGTATATACGAGCAGGCTGGAGGCGGCCGTGACCAGAACCGTGATCGATCTGGACGACGAAGCACTCGCTGAGGCAGCCCGCCATCTCGGGACCACCACGAAGAAGGACACCGTCAACGCCGCCCTTCGAGAGATCGCCGACCGCCGGCGCAGGGCTGCGGCCGTGGAGCGCATGCGCGAGATGGTTGCCAACGGTGAGATCGACTTCGGCGCGATCGGATACGACGCGGACGAATCGCCGGGTGTACAGAAAGGGCCATCCGCTGCGTGAGCGAGAGCTTCCTGATCGACACAAGCGCACTGGTGCGCTTCTACCGGGGGCAGGCCGGATCTGAATGGGATCAGCTTGTGGCGGCCGGACTCGTGGGGCTGTGTGAGCCGGTGCGGCAGGAGTTTCTGCGGGCTGCGGGCGGGCGTCCTGCCTACTACGAGGCAGACAACCTGCTTCGGGAGACGTTCCCGTACTGGACAGCGCGTGATTCGGCGTGGCAGGACACAGCCGCGCTTCAGCGAAAGCTCGCTGATGTGGGGGCGCACCAGTGCGCCAGTCCCGTCGACCTGCTCGTCGCCGTGACGGCGCAGCACCATCGTTTGACTGTTCTCCACCAGGACGCCGACTTCGAGACGATCGCCAGGGTCACCGGACAGCCAGTGCGCCGCATTCTCGACTGAACGGGGCTGGGCCGCCAGGAGGATGAGGCGGCGAGCGGGCTTCGCCTGAAGCGGATCGGCCTGCGGAGCGGGGGTGGGGTCGGGGTTTCCGGGGCTTCGCCTGGACGGAATCAGGGAGGTGCCCGGGGGCTGCCCGTCAGTCCCAGTGTCATTACGTGCCGGCCGCCGGCGTCAAGGGCGCTCCCGTTGGTCGCGTCGGCAAGCCGATGGCCCTTCGGGCCCCCCTTGACCCCGACGACCGTCACGCAACGACAAGGACTGTCGGGCCGCCCCCGGGGGATGGCATGGGAGGAGCCTTCGGATCCTTGCGCTGTGGCGTTGGCGGGTACGGGCAGCGGCTCGCGCTCGGTCAGCCGCCCTCCGGGCGGGAAGCCGGATCGAAGTCGATCAGATCTACGTAATCCGAGCCGATCCGCGCGCACCAAATCGCTACGCGCTCCTCTTTCTCGGCGGATGCGGGCCGCCGGTGGCCGGACATAGACCGCCACCGATCGCTACGCGCTTCGGTATGCCGGCGGGTGCGGGTGGTCGGCGGCCGGGCGGAAGCGCCGCCCGCGTGCGCTACGTGTTCCTGGCTTCTCGCCGGCTGACCGGCCCATGGGGCTGATAGGTGGGGAGGGCGGGTGACGCCGGCGGCGACGGGGCTGCTGCGTGCAGCGGAAGCTCTGGTGTTGCTCAAAATGCGCTTGGGGCGACGGGCGGGTGGGGCATCCCCCTCACAGAACCGAACCGAGCCGAACGGAGGCTGAAGAAATGGAACACTTCGCGTTCTTGGGGGTCGTCTTCGTCGTGATCCTCGTGCAGGTGTTGCGCGGACACGGCAAGCCTGCGAAGAAGCGGCGGCGCTCCATCTCGTGGGACATCGGCGACGGTGGTTCGTCGTGCGGCTCGTCCTGCGGCGGCGGAGGCGACTGATCCGACGGCCTGTCCCGCCGTCCGCACTCCTCTGCCTGCATCAGCCCCGTCGGCCTGACGGCCGCCGTTCCGGCGGGAGCGCGTAGCGATCGGTGGCGGCCTATGTCCGGCCACCGGCGGCCCGCACCCGCCGTCGGGCAGAAGCGCGTAGCGATTTGGTGCGCCCGGACCGGCTCGGATTACGTAGATCTGATCCACTTCACTTCCGCGTCCCGCCCGGAGGGCGGCTGACCGAGCGCGAGCCGCTGCCCGTGCCCGCCAACGCCAGAGCGAATGTGGCCTCGGTCCCTCCATGCCATCCCCCGGGGGCGGCCCGACAGTCCTTGTCGTTGCGTGACGGTCGTCGGTGTCAAGGGTGGCCCGAAGGGCCATCGGCTTGCCGACGCGACGAAGGAGCGCCCTTGACGCCGGCGGGCGGCACGTAATGACACTGGGACTGCCGGGCAGCCCCCGGAGCTCCTCGCTCCCGCTTCGCCGGAGCGGGCTGCGTGCGCGCGGCAGAGATCCCTGCGGGGCGATTTCCCCACCCCGCCCCTTCCCGAGACTGGGGCTTCGCCCCAGTCCCCGTTCCGGGGCTTCGCCCCAGTCCCCGTTCCGGGGCTTCGCCCCAGTCCCCGTTCCGGGGCTTCGCCCCAGTCCCCGTTCCGGGGCTCCGCCCCATCCCCCTCCCCGGGCTCCGCCCCAGCCCCCTCCCCGGGGCTCCGCCCCAGCCCCCTCCCCGGGCTCCGCCCCAGCCCCGTGGGGGCTCCGCCCCAACCCCTCCCCCCAACCCCGAAAGACCCCGGCAGCCGTGCTGCCGGGGTCTTTCGCGTCGATGTGCCGCTGTGCGCGGCGGCTCGTCAGAGGCGCTCGGGGGTGCGGATGCCCAGGAGGGACATGCCCTTGCTCAGGGTGCGGGCGGTCAGGTCGATCAGGAAGAGGCGGTTCTCCTGGAGCTCCGCCGTCTCGGCCTGGGCGACCGGGCACTGGTCGTAGAACGCGGTGAGGTGCGAGGCCAGCTGGTACAGGTACGCGGCCAGCTTGTGCGGCGCGTACTCCTTGGCCGCGTCCGCGATCAGCTCGCCGAAGCCGTCCAGGTGCAGGCCCATCGCACGCTCGGCCGGGGCCAGCGGGAGCTCCGGGTGCGCCACCGGCGTCACCTCGGCCAGCCGGCGCTGGATCGACCGGATCCGGGCGTACGCGTACTGCAGGTACACGGACGTGTCGCCGTTCAGCGAGACCATCTGGTCCAGGTCGAACTTGTAGTCGCGGGCCGCGGACGTGGACAGGTCGGCGTACTTCACCGCGCCGATGCCGACGTACTGGCCGTTCTCCACGATCTCCTGCTCGGTCAGCCCCACCTTCCCGGCCTTCTCGCGGACCACGGCCGTCGCCCGGTCGACCGCCTCGTCCAGCAGGTCCACCAGCCGGACCGTCTCGCCCTCACGGGTCTTGAACGGCTTGCCGTCGGCGCCCAGCACCGTGCCGAACGCCAGCTGGTAGGCGTGGGTGTCCTCGTTCAGCCAGCCGGCCCGGCGGGCCGTCTCGAAGACCATCTTGAAGTGCAGGGACTGGCGCGCGTCCACCACGTACACCAGGCTGTTCGCCTTCAGGTTCCCCACGCGGTCGCGGATCGCCGACAGGTCCGTGGCCGCGTAGCCGAAACCGCCGTCCGACTTCTGCACGATCAGCGGGGTCGGCTGGCCGTCCGGGCCCTTGTACTCGTCGAAGAACACGCACAGCGCGCCGTTGGAGCGGACGGCCACGCCCGACTCCTCCAGCAGCCGGCAGGTCTCCACCAGCATGTCGTTGTAGCCGGACTCGCCGACGATGTCCGGGTCCTGGATGTCCATGTCCAGCTTGTCGAAGACCGAGTAGAAGTAGATCTTCGACTCGTCCACGAACCGCTGCCACAGCGCGAGCGTCTGCTCCTCGCCCGCCTGGAGCTCGACCACCCGGGCCCGCGCTCGGGTCTTGAACTCCTCGTCGGCGTCGAAGAGCGCGCGCGAGGCCTTGTAGAGGCGGTTGAGGTTGGACATCGCCGCCTCGCCCGACTCCTCCACCGACTCCTCGGCGGACTTGTGGTCCAGCTCGTGCGGGTGCTCCATCAGGTACTGGATGAGCATGCCGAACTGGGTGCCCCAGTCGCCGATGTGGTGCCGGCGGACCACCTGCTCGCCGGTGAACTCCAGGATCTCCACCATCGCGGCACCGATCACCGCGGACCGCAGGTGGCCGACGTGCATCTCCTTGGCCACGTTCGGCTGCGCGTAGTCGATCACCGTGACGCCGGCGTCCTCGTTCACCGGGACGCCGAGGCGGGCGTCCGCGGCGCGCGCCGCAAGCGTCTCGACGATCGCCCGGTCGGAGACCGTGATGTTGAGGAAGCCGGGGCCGGAGACCTCGACCTCCTCGATGACCCCGCCCTTGTCCAGACCCTCGACCACCGTGGTCGCCAGCTCGCGCGGGTTGGCCTTGGCCTTCTTCGCGAGCGCCAGGATGCCGTTGGCCTGGAAGTCGGCCCGGTCGCTTCGTCGCAGCAGCGGGTCGGCAGCACCGGCCTCCGGCAGCGCGGAGACGAGGGCGGCGGCGACGCGCTGATTGACGGACGAAGCGAGGGAAGGGACCGAGGCCATGGGCTGCCGTTCCTGTGAGGTCGGTACGCGGGTCAGCGGGCGGACCCGGACCTTGTTTGTTCTGACGAAAGACGAGTATCCCACGCGGAGGCCCCCGCCCCCGCGGGATAAACCCGAAGCCCCCCGCGAGGCAAAGCCCGAAGCACCCGAGGCGTAAAGAAGCAGCGGGGAGCAACCCCCGACCGGCACCATCCGTCTGGGAGAATGCTTGAAGCAGCATTCGAGATAGAAGGACGTGTCGTGGCTCAGAGCGCCCAGAGCACCACCGAGACCGACTGGGTCTCCCGTTTCGCGGACGAGGTCATCGCCGAGGCGGAGCGGCGTGCGCCGGGCAAACCTGTCGTCGTCGCGTCCGGCCTCTCCCCGTCCGGACCCATCCACCTGGGCAACCTCCGCGAGGTCATGACCCCGCACCTGGTCGCGGACGAGATCCGCCGCCGCGGGTACGAGGTCCGGCACGTGCTGTCCTGGGACGACTACGACCGCTACCGGAAGGTGCCGAAGGGCATCCCCGGCGTGACGGAGGAGTCGCACGCCCAGCACATCGGCCGTCCGCTGACCGCCGTCCCGGCGCCCGAGGGCTCCGAGTACGCCAGCTGGGCCGAGCACTTCAAGGCCGCCATGGTCGAGTCCCTGGCCGAGCTGGGCGTCGAGTACGACCCGATCAGCCAGACCGAGCAGTACACCACCGGCGCCTACCGCGAGCAGGTCCTGTTCGCGATGAAGCACCGCGGCGACATCGACGCGGTCCTCGCCCAGTACCGGACCAAGCCCAAGGCCGGGAAGAAGTCGCAGAAGCCGGTCGACGAGGCCGAGCTGGAGGCCGCCGAGGGCTCCGGCGCCGCGTCCGAGGACGACGGCAGCGCCGAGGGCACCGAGTACTTCCCGTACAAGCCGTACTGCAGCGCGTGCAACAAGGACTTCACCCAGGTCACGTCCTACGACGACGAGACCACGGAGATGACCTACGTCTGCACCGAGGACGGCAACACCGAGACGGTCAAGCTGTCCGAGTTCAACCGCGGCAAGCTCGTCTGGAAGGTCGACTGGCCGATGCGCTGGGCCTTCGAGGGCGTGGTCTTCGAGCCGTCCGGCGTGGACCACTCCTCGCCCGGCTCGTCCTTCCAGGTCGGCGGCCAGATCGTGCACATCTTCGGCGGAGAGCAGCCGATCGGCCCGATGTACGCCTTCGTCGGCATCAGCGGCATGGCCAAGATGTCCTCCAGCAAGGGTGGGGTCCCCACCCCGGCCGACGCGCTGAAGATCATGGAGCCGCAGCTGCTGCGCTGGCTGTACGCCCGCCGCCGGCCCAACCAGTCCTTCAAGATCGCCTTCGACCAGGAGATCCAGCGGCTCTACGACGAGTGGGACAAGCTGGAGGCCAAGGTCGCCGACGGCAGCGTGCTGCCGGCCGACGCCGCCGCGCACTCCCGCGCCGTACGCGTCGCCTCGCACGAGCTGCCCCGCACGCCGCGCCCGATGCCGTACCGGACCCTGGCGTCCGTCGTCGACATCACCGCCGGTGCCGAGGACCAGACCCTGCGCATCCTCTCTGACCTGGAGCCGGACCGCCCGCTGGCCTCCCTCGACGAGGTCCGGCCGCGCCTGGACCGCGCCGAGAACTGGATCACCACCCAGGTCCCGGCCGACCAGCGCACCCTGGTCCGCGCGGAGCCCGACACCGAGCTGCTCGCCTCGCTCGACGAGGACGGCCGCCGCTCCCTGGAGCTGCTGGTCGACGGACTGGACTCGCACTGGTCCCTGGACGGCCTCACCACGCTGGTCTACGGCGTACCGAAGGTCATGGCCGGCCTGGAGCCCGACGCCAAGCCGACGCCGGAGCTGAAGGTCGCCCAGCGCGAGTTCTTCGCCCTGCTCTACCGGCTGCTGGTGACCCGGGAGACCGGGCCGCGCCTGCCCACGCTGCTGCTGGCCGTGGGCGCGGACCGGGTACGCAAGCTCCTGGCCGCGTAACCGCGGCCGGAGGGCCGGGCCGGTCGGACCGGCCGGAGCGGTCCGACCGTTCGGCCTGCTGCGCATGAGGGCCCGCACCCGGACGGGGGTGCGGGTCCTCACCGCGTTCGGCGGTCGGTCGCCGGCGGTCAGTGGCCGGCGGTCGGTCGCCGGGGGGTCGGTCGCCGGTGGCCGGTCGCCGGTGGTCGGTGGCGCGCGTCGGCTGTCGGCGGCGCGCGTCGGCGTCAGCCGTCGTCGGAGAAGTGGCGGACGACCGTGTCCGGACCCGGCGACATCAACGTCTCGTGGCCGTCCTCGAACCGCACCCGGTACGGCGGGCCGCCGTCCGCGCCGAGCACCTCGATTACCTCGGCCGTCCGGTCGTGCTGTCCGACGATCCGGCCGTGCACCAACAGCCGGTCGCCCACGCTTGCCTGCACCTGTCTGCCCTCTTTCCCGCGCTTCCGCGCTTGGCTGCGCTGTCCGGGAACGGACTCCCCGGGGCGGCGCGCAGGTATGCGCGAGGTCGCCGGAATGGCCGTAGGGCGCGCCCGGCCCGGCGTCAGGCGATGTGCTCGGCCTCGGCCTCGCGCTCGTAGCGGTGGCGCAGCTCCGGCATCATCCGGCGGAGCAGCGAAGAGCTCCGCGGGTGGGTGACCCCGTAGCCGTCCGCGAGGTGTATTTCGAGCGCCTCGGGGGTCGGGAAGTTGCCGTGCTCGGCGAGGAACGTGCGGAGCACCTTGTACGCCGCCTCCCCGAACTCCCGCTCGCTGATCGCACCCGGCTCGTCCTCGGCGCGGGGGCCGGGGATGGGCAGCTGCTGCTGCTCGCCCGTGGCCGCCCCGGCGGCCTGGACCGGCTGCGGGGCCGCCGGCACTCCTTCCGGCTCCTCGGCCGGGCCGGCCGGAGGCGCCACCGGGATGGGCTCCAGGCCCTCGACGTACTGCGGGTTGTAGCCCCCCTGGTACCCCGCCTGCGGGGCCTTCGGCCCGGCGAACCACGCGCTGTCGTGGGCCGCGGGCATGGCGGTCGGGTCGACGGCGAACGGGGCCGGGTGGGGGTGCTGGCTCTGCTGGCCCTGCTGGGGCTGGGCAGCCTGGGGAGCCTGGGGAGCCTGGGGAGCGCCGGGGACCCCCTGAACGCCCTGGACTGCCTGGGCTTCCTGAGCTCCCTGGGCCTGCTGGGCCTGCTGGGCCGCCTGCGCGGCCACCGCCTGCTGAGCCGCGGACGCGGCCGCGGACGCGGCCTGCGGGTCCTGGGCGCCCTGGTACGGGCCCTGCGGGCCGGACTGTGCGCCCTGCGTTCCCTGCCCGCTCTGCCCGCCCTGAGCCGCCTGCCCGCCCTGCGCACCCGGGTGCGCTGCCGCCGGGCCACCCTGGGCCACCTGGTTCGACGTCCCCGACGCCTGCACCTCGGCCACAGCCAGGGCCTCGGCCCCGCCGGCCTCGGGCACCCCGCCCGACGGCAGACCCGGACGGGTCGGGGCCGGGGGCAGCAGCACCGGATCGATGCCGGCCGCCGCCAGGCCCTCGGGGGCGGTCTGGGACAGCGGGACGCCGATCCGGGCCAGCCGCAGCGGCATCAGCGCCTCCACCGGGGCCTTGCGCCGCCAGGCCCGGCCGTACCGGGCCTGCAGACGCGCCTGGTAGATCAGCCGGTCCTGCTCCATGCCGACCGCCTGCTCGTACGAGCGCAGCTCCCACAGCTTCATCCGGCGCCACAGCTTGAAGGTCGGGACCGGGGACAGCAGCCAGCGGGTGATCCGCACCCCCTCCATGTGCCGGTCCGCGGTGATGTCCGCGATCCGGCCCACCGCGTGCCGGGCCGCCTCCACCGTGACCACGAACAGCACCGGGATCACCGCGTGCATACCGACGCCCAACGGGTCCGGCCAGGCCGCCGCACCGTTGAACGCGATCGTCGCGGCCGTCAGCAGCCACGCGGTCTGGCGCAGCAGCGGGAACGGGATCCGGATCCACGTCAGCAGCAGGTCCAGCGCGAGCAGCACACAGATGCCCGCGTCGATGCCGATCGGGAAGACCAGCGAGAAGGCGCCGAAGCCCTTCTTCAACGCCAGCGCGCGGACCGCGGCGTAGGAACCGGCGAAACCGATCCCCGCGATGACGACCGCACCGGCGATCACCACACCGATGAGTATTCGGTGGGTCCGAGTCAGTTGCATCGCGGCCACCCGCGCTCCCCTTCCCTATCCGCTGAAACGAGCTCTGGCAGGGGCCAGAGTACGGGTGACCGCCAGGAGTTACTGCTGGGGCTGCTGGTTCGCGCTGCCGACCGTGCCCACGGCCTCCTTCGCCGCGGTCACCGCGCCCTCCAGCAGCTTCGCGTGCTCGGGAGCCTTCGCGCCCTCGTACGAGGCGCCGTTGTAGTCGAGGGAGATCACCACGTTCTGGGTGCGCACCACCACGGTGGTGTTGAAGAAGTCCACCCCGTCCTTCTTCGTGGTGTAGATGACGCTCGTCGCCTGGTCGCCGACACCGGCGGCCGCCTCGGCCTTGACGTTCTGCGCGCCCTCGGACGCCTTCGCCGCCTCGACCTGCTTCCCGTACTGCTCCTCGGCGCGCTTGTTGCCGCTGCCGAGGGTGGCCTGGGAGTCGTAGCGGACCAGCGAGACCGCGAGCCAGCGGTAGTCCGAGCCCTTCAGACCGTCCTCGTCGAGGCCGTTCCAGGAGCAGCCGCCGCGGCTGGCGAGGTCGTTGGACTTGGTCGCCGCGCCGTTCTTGTCCTTGACCTCGGGGACCAGGGTCTCGATGGTCTTCGCCTGGACCACCTTGCAGGGCTCGGGCAGCTTGTCGAACGCCGCCTTCTCCAGCTTCGGCTCGGCGGAGGCCTTGGCGCCGCCCGGAGCGGCGGAGGAGGAAGCGGACGAACCGGACTTCTTCTTCTCGTCGCCGGAGCCCGAACCCTTGTCGGAATCGGAGGAACAGCCTGCCACGGTGAGGATCACCGGGACGGCTGCGCAGGCGAGAACGCGAGTGAGGCGCGAGGCTGATCGGTGCATGTTTCCTTCAATGACTCGTCGGCGGGACCCCGCAACGGTAGCCCGACCGGGTGACCGCATGCTGTGCGCGCCGTCACGCCGGGGGCTGCCGGAGGGGTCGTCAGTCGCTGAACCGGTCGGCCAGGGCGTCCGCCAACTCCCTTGCCAGTTCCTGGGTTTCCTCGCTCGACGGGACGGCGCCGGGGGTCGTCGGCTGGACGCTGTAGTCGAGCGTGACGATGACGTTCGCGGTGCGGAAAACGATCCGCACGGTACGGGACTGCGGGGTCGCGGCGCCCGTGGCCGGGGCCAGCCGGTCGTCGAGGAAGGCCTCGCCGGCGAGGTCGTCGAGGCGGCGGGATCCGGGAGCCGCGCCGGTGCCGGGCGTGGCGCCGGGCGTGGCGGGAGTGCCGGCGCCCGGGGCCGTGCCCGTGGCGGACCCGGGGGCGGGGGCGCCGGTGGCGGGCGGCGTTTTCGTGCCGGGGGACGTGCCCGCGGCGCTGCCGGCCGCCGTCCCCGTCGCGCCCGTCGGGGCGGTCGGCGCGGGGGCGCTCGGGGTCGGTGCGCCCGGGGTCGGGGTGGAAGCGGCCGGCAGGCCGGCTCCCACGAGCAGGCGCTCGTAGACCTGGTGCGCCTTGTCGTCGTCGCTGTGGGTGGCGCGGTCATAGGAGACGACCCGCTCGAAGCCGACGAACAGCAGCCGGGTGGTGTCGGCGTCCTCCGCCTTCCAGCGGCAGCCGACGCGCCGGTCGCTGTCGTAGGAGGTGTCGGCGACCCCGGCGTAGAGCTGGTCCTTCTCCTCCTGGGTGAGGGTGGGCGCCGGGGGCAGCATGACCTTCAGGCGCTTGCCGTCGACGGCCTTGCACGGCATCGGCAGCATCCGGTACTTGCCGGGTGGCGCGGGCGCCGGGGCCTTGGCGCCGCTCTTCGCGTCCCCGCTGCCGGACTTGCTCCCGCCGTCCCCGGTGCACCCGGCGGTGAGCAGGGTGAGCATCGCGAGGCCCGGCAGGGCCAGCCGTACTGCCTTGCGCTGCACGTCCTGTGGCTCCCTCGGTCGGAAAATCCGTTGCCGCGGTGAGGCGGCGGCTGGACACAATGTCTACCGCACGCGCTGGCGCTGACGCCGGTCCCCTGTCTCTTTTGGGGCCAAGAGCGAGGCTTTTTGCGTAATCAGATCTATCTTTGATTCATGGGGATTTAAGGGCTGTGGGGACGATATGTCGTATGTAGAGGTGCCTGGGGCGAAGGTTCCGATCCGGATGTGGGCGGACCCGGCCACGGTCGAGGACCAGGCCATGCAGCAGCTCCGCAACACGGCCACCCTCCCGTGGATCAAGGGCCTGGCGGTCATGCCGGACGTCCATTACGGCAAGGGTGCGACGGTCGGCTCGGTGATCGCCATGAAGGACGCGATCTGCCCGGCGGCGGTGGGCGTGGACATCGGCTGCGGCATGTCGGCGGTGAAGACCTCGCTGACCGCGAACGACCTCCCGGGCGACCTGTCCAAGCTCCGCTCGAAGATCGAGCAGGCGATCCCGGTCGGCACCGGCATGCACCGCGAGGCGGTGGACCCGGCGCGGCTGTACGGCTTCGGGCCGGCGGCTTTCGACGACCTGTGGACGCGGTTCGACTACCTGGCGGAGGAGGTCAAGTTCCGGCGGGATCGGGCGCTGAGGCAGCTGGGAACTCTCGGGCAGGGCAACCATTTTGTGGAGCTTTGTGTCGATATGTCCGATTCGGTGTGGCTCATGCTGCACTCGGGATCCCGGGGCATCGGGAACCAACTCGCCTCGCACCACATCTCGGTGGCCCGCGGCCTCTCGCACAACCAGGGCCTGATCGACCGGGACCTGGCGGTGTTCCTCGCCGCCACGCCGGAGATGGACGCGTACCGCAGCGACCTCTTCTGGGCGCAGGAGTACGCGAAGTACAACCGTGCGGTGATGATGAGCCTGTTCAAGGAGGTCGTCCGGCGGGAGTTCCGCAAGGCGAAGGTGGCCTTCACGCAGGAGATCAACTGCCATCACAACTACGTGGCGGAGGAGCGCTACGACGGGATGGACCTGCTGGTTACCCGTAAGGGCGCGATCCGGGCCGGCAGTGGTGATTACGGGATCATCCCGGGCTCGATGGGCACGGGGTCCTACATCGTGAAGGGCCTCGGGAACGAGAAGTCGTTCAACTCGGCCTCGCACGGGGCGGGCCGGAGGATGAGCCGGACCGCGGCGAAGAAGAGGTTCTCCGCGCGGGACCTCGCGGAGCAGACGCGGGGCGTGGAGTGCCGCAAGGACGCGGGCGTCGTGGACGAGATCCCCGGCGCGTACAAGTCGATCGACCAGGTCATCGACCAGCAGACGGATCTGGTGCAGGTGGTGGCCAAGCTCAAGCAGGTCATCTGCGTGAAGGGCTGACAGGCAGGGCGTACCTGTCGGGGGAGCGGAGGAGCCCGGACCATCACGCGGTCCGGGCTCCTCCGCGAGCGCACTCGGGCGCTGCCTGTCTGCGGCCTATGAGCTACAGCGTGGGAGCGCCCAGATACCCGCTTCGAATTCGCCAAAGACGCATTTGACAGCTCTGCTTTGTCCGCCCGAGCGCTACGGATGCCGCGCCCGGATCACCGATGCGTGCCAGCTGGAGGTCTTCGGCAGGTGTCCAGCGCCGACGTGGTGGGGCAACCTTCATCTCCGCCGGGCGCACCCAAGTTTGGAGCGCTTCGGCGTTTGCCTGCTTGTGCGCGAGCGCGAGGCAGCCCTCGGTGTAGAGGTGGACCGCAAGCCGCTGCGCTGTCTCCTTGAAGTAGACGACGTTGTAGACGCGGTCGCGCTGGTTCCGTGACGGCTGCCGGACAGTCCCCGTGAGGTTCTCTGCGTAGGCGCAGAGAAAGGCGGTAATGGCCGTGCTGGCCGAGGTCAGTGCCAGGAAAGGCCAGCCCTGGGCGGTCCAACCGAGCGAACCATCCGCGTCGATGATTCCGCGCAGGTAGTCGCGACGTGAGAACTCTCCTTTGGGAGGTTCGATACGCAATGACTTCTTGCCGTATGGGACCCCCAACTCATTGATGATGGTCCGGGCCTCCAGTGAGCACACCGTCCAGGTCGCAGAGTGAGCCCGCTCTGCGAAGTTTGTTGCGCGCACACGCTCTGTGATGGAGCTGTTGTACGGAGTGAGTTGCTGAAACCTGTTCAGGATGTCGATGTCGCGGACGTTGAGCTCGACAGAGAGCTTGCCCTTTTGGCCCGCACCTTTAGCGAGGTGTCCATCGGCCTGGATGAAGCCGAACATGTACGCGTAGTTCGGGTCCCGGAGGTCCATGAAGCGAGTTGGCTCGCTAGGGTCGTGCACAGCCATGAGGAAGCTCCTCTTCCTTCGCTGATGAGGCCCGCGCCGGGACTGCCATCCCGGCGCGGGCCGTTCTTGTGCTCGACGTTAGGTCTGATGTGCGGCTCATATGGGCGTTCGTGGGCAGTTCACCCGAGTGAGTGAGGGTGTGCGCCGTTCCGCGGCTCAGTCGTCCTCGCCTTCGCCCAGGAGGCGGTCGACCGGGAGGTCGAGGGTGACGCCGATGTGCTTGGGGAGTGGGACGGATGTCCCGCGTCGGTAGGTCAGGCGGGATCGGTACGCGCCGTGGACGGGGTCGGTGTAGAGGACGACTTCGTCGTGGTGCCGGTCGGCGATCAGGTAGGCCGGGATGATTGCTCGGGCGTAGCACTCGACCTTCGTGCCCAGGTCGTCGGACCAGTTGGAACCCGTGACCTCGGCGACCAGGCGGAAGGCGTGTGGTGCGTGGCAGTTCCGCTCGATGTGGGCGTTCTTGAAGTCGGCCTCGACGAGTGAGAAGTCCGGGACGGCGTAGTCATGCGGTCCGGTCGGCAGCCAGAGGCCAATGGCCTGGAGGTATTTCAGGCCTGCGGTGCGGGCGCCGGCTCTGTGGAAGTCGACGATGAGCCTGGTCAGCACGAGTGCGTGCGTTCCGTCGGCGTGTGGGGCCGCGGTGAGTCTGCCCTGGAGGATCTCCACTCGGTACCCGGGGAGTTCATTGGACAGGCGGTCTGCGGCTTCCGTGATCGTAGTCACGGCTACTCACGCTTTCGGCGGCGTAGCCGTGGCCGCCGGCATTTCGCGCGCATTCACCCATACCGGCTTGAGGTGGTGCGGAGTGGCAACTTCCTCTTGAAGTACGGGGGTTGACCGGCCGATTGGTCTAGACAATGGTGTGGCACATGCGGAGATCACGTGTGGTTGTTGCTGTGCTCGCGTCCGGGGCGCTGAGCTTGGGGATGGTTGGGTCCGCGCAGGCCGGGGTGGGGTTGCCGCCGGCGGTGTCGCAGGTGCCGACTCAGGAGAAGGTCGTGTTCATCACGATCGATGACGGGTGGTATCACGATCCGGCTGTGGCACAGACGTTGGTCGAGAAGCGGGTGCCGGTTTCGTTGTTCCTGCTGCCCGGCGCTACCTCGTACGACACTCAGTACTTCACTCGGCTGACGGAGGAGGGGCGGGCGACGGTGGAGAACCACACCGTCAACCATCCGGATCTGACCACACTGGACGCGGCCGGAAAGGATGCCGAGGTGTGTGGGGCGGGGGAGCAGTTGCAGCAGACCTTCGGGCGGGCGCCGAAGCTGCTGCGCCCGCCGTACGGGGCGGTGAACGACGAGGTGAGGCTGGCCGCCAAGGCGTGCGGGGTGAAGGCGCTGGTGACCTGGACGCACGACTTCACGACTTGGGGCGATGTCCCGCCGCCCACGCCGGAGTTGAAGGCGGGGGACGTGGTGCTGCTGCACTTCACGCCCACGCTGGGCGCCGACCTCCAGCGCGCCCTGGACGCAGCGAAGGCTGCCGGGCTGAAGCCGGCCGCGCTGATGCCGCACCTGAAGGCGGCCGGGCTGGTCTGACCGCGCGCCCGCCCGCGACACCGCGGCTCGGACCGATCCAGGGGGTCGGTCCGGGCCGCGGCCATGCTCCGCGCGGAAGCCCTGGGGGCGAGTGGCCGGCCCGGGCGGCGGGCTCGGGCGCAGGGCCCCCGGCCTCGGGCTCAGGGCCCGGCCCCGGCTTCCGCCCCGGAAGGGGTCTACAGCTCGCGGTGGACCTTGGTGTTGGAGGCCTGGGCGCGGGGGCGGACGACCAGGAGGTCGATGTTGACGTGGCTGGGGCGGGTGACCGCCCAGGTGATGGTGTCGGCGACGTCGTCGGCGCTGAGCGGCTCGGCGACGCCCTCGTAGACCTTGGCTGCCTTGGTGGTGTCGCCGCGGAAGCGGGTGGTCGCGAATTCTTCGGTCTTGACCATGCCGGGGGCGATCTCGATGACCCGGACCGGGCGGCCGACGATCTCCAGGCGGAGGGTTTCGGCGAGGACGCGGGCGCCGTTCTTCGCGGCGACGTAGCCGGCGCCGCCTTCGTAGGTGGCGTGGCCGGCGGTGGAGGACAGGATGACCACGGTGCCGTCGCCGGAGGCGTCCAGGGCGGGGAGCAGGGCCTGGGTGACGTTGAGGGTGCCGATGACGTTGGTCTCGTACATGGTGCGCCAGTCGGCGGGGTCGCCGGTGGCGACGGGCTCGGCGCCGATGGCGCCGCCGGCGTTGTTGATCAGGACGTCGCAGCGGTCGAGGGAGGCGGCGAGGGCGTCGACGGCGGCGCGGTCGGTGACGTCGAGGGGGTGGGCGGCGGCGGAGTGGCCGGCGGTGCGGAGCTCCTCGGCGAGGGCCTCGATGCGGTCCTTGCGGCGGGCGGTGAGGACGACGTGGTAGCCGGCGGCGGCGAGCTGCCGGGCGGTGGCCGCGCCGATGCCGCTGCTCGCGCCGGTGACTACTGCGGTCCGGGTGGCCGTGCTCATGTGCTCGCTCCTCGGTGGTGGCCGTGGCCGTGCCGCGCGGCCTTGTGGGCCCCGTACGCGTGTGCGGTCCTGGTGTGTCTGTCCCGGCCAGGATAGGCGCGCGGTACGGGCCGGGCGTCAGCGGCCGCGGGGCATGTACATGATCACCGTCACGCCGGCCAGGCAGATCAGGGCGCCGGTCACGTCCCAGCGGTCGGGGCGGTAGCCGTCGGCGACCGCGCCCCAGGCGAGGGAGCCGGCGATGAAGACCCCGCCGTACGCGGCGAGGACGCGGGCGAAGTCGCCCTGCGGCTGGAGGGTGGCGGCGAAGCCGTAGAGGCCGAGGGCGATGACGCCGGCGCCGATCCAGGCCCAGCCGCGGTGTTCCCGTACGCCCTGCCAGACGAGCCAGGCGCCGCCGATCTCCAGGAGGGCGGCGAGCAGGAACAGGGCGGCGGAGCGGAGGATCAGCATGGCGGAAACACTGCCATGGCCGCGGTGGCGCGACGGGTGCGAGGGGTGTCCGGATGGTGCAACGGCCTGCCCTCGTTCGTGTGACGGTCCGATGAGACGACCGGAGCGGTGGTTAGCGTCCGCGGGTGGAGGTGGTCGCGGTGGGCGTTCGTCGAGCCGTACGGAGGGCCGTACGCAGGGTCGTGCGCAGTGCAGTGGTGGCCGGGGCGGTGGCCGTGACGGCCATGGCGCTCCCGGCCGGGGCGGCGGCAGCGGCGTCCGGGCCCGACGGTGCCGGGCGTGACGGCGCCGGGCCCGCGCGCGCCGGGGCCGCCGGGGCGGCGCCCGAGGCCGATGTGGCGTACCACGGGCGGGTCTCGCTCGCCGAGGGCAGGCTGGCGGTGCTGCTGATCCCGGAGAACGAGGGGCCCGCCGCGGTGCCCGCGGCCACGCTCCGACTGCGCCTGTCGGCCGACCTGGCCGCCGAGCAGGCCTTCGCCGAGGGCTGCGCGCGGTCGGGGCCGCGCGTGGTGGTGTGCGAGACGGGCGCCCTGCCCCCGCACGGTCGGGGCCGGCACATCGCGCTGGTGCTGGGGCTCAAGGAGCGCCCGTCGGAGGTCACCGTGCGGGTCGACACCTGGTGGAACGGCGGTGCGACCGACCGGAACCTGGCCAACAACGAGCACGCCGTGCTGGCCCTGGACACGGGCGACGTCTACGCCTTCTGACGTCCGCGGCGTCTGACACCGAAGAATTCTGACGCCTACGACTTCCGACGCCTACGACTTCTGAGGCGGCGCGGCGCTACGGCGTGGGCTGGCGGGTGATGCCCAGGCCGCCGAACTCCTCGACGGCCTCGGAGACGATGCGCTCCAGGCGGGCGTGGTGCGCGCCGCGCCAGTAGACGCGTTCGCACTCCGAGCACTGGGCGAAGACCTCGTATGAGCGGTGCGTGCCGCTCTCCAGGCGGTCGCCGACGCTCGCCTTGTCCGCGGAGTGCAGCGGCCCGTTGCAGGCCGTGCAGCGGGTCCAGGGGGCGAGCTGGGGCGCGAACCGGCCCAGCACGTCCCGGAGTTGCTCGTCGGGCCGGTCGCTGTAGACGTACGCGCCGGCCCAGATCTCGCGGCGGCGCAGCAGCCCGCGGTCCCGGGAGAGCAGCACGCGGCGCTCGGCGGCCGAGCGGGTGGCGAGGGCGGGGTCGCCGATGTCCTCGTTCTCGTACGCTGCGTCCACGCCGAGCAGGCGGAGCCGGCGGGCGAGCGTGCCGAGGTGTACGTCGAGCAGGAAGCGGAGCGGGGCGCCGGGGACCTCCTGGGGCCGGGTGACCCCGCAGACCTCGACGTGCTGTCCGGCCCGGGGAACGTACGAGACGGACACCTCCTCGCCGTCCACGAGTAGCCGGCCGACCTCGGTGAGCGGCACGCCGGCGGATTCCACGACGTGGCCGAGGCTGGAGGAGCCGTCGGTGGGCGTCGGGATGCGGTCGGACCGCCGGGCCGGCGGGGCGAAGAGCCGCAGCTCGGGGGCGAGGGTGAGGTGGATGTCGGGTCCGTTCACGGGCCCAGCATGCCATCGCTCGGGGCGCGGGCGGGACGGGTTTTCGGCGTCCTGCGGGTGCCGGCCCGCGGCGGCCCGCCGCGGGCTACGCGGGCTCGTGCGACGCCGCTGCCGCTTCGTCGTAGGCGGTGCGGGCCGCGTGGACCTCGTCGAAGTGGTTCTCGGCCCAGGTCCGCACGTTGCCGAGGAGGCAGGCGAGGTTGTCGCCGAGCGGGGTCAGGGCGTAGTCGACGCGGGCGGGAACGGAGGGGGTGACGGTGCGGGTCACCAGGCCGTCGCGCTCCAGGGAGCGCAGGGTCTGGGTGAGCATCTTCTGGCTCACGCCGGGGATGGCGCGGCCGAGGTCGCTGTAGCGGAGGCCGCCGGACCCGCTGTCGCGCAGGACGCCGACGACGATGCCGACCCACTTGTCGCTGATCCGCGCGAGGAGGTGGCTGGTCGGGCACTCCTGGAGGAACGCGTCGTAGGCGGCGCGGGCGTCGGCGCGGCGGGCGGCGGCGGTCTGCGTGGCCATGGGTCCTCACTTCCGGGTGGGGTACGCACTTCCGAGTGCGTCCTTACGAAAGGAAAGTAACTCTCCCTAAGTTAGTGCTCGTCGGCAGGACGAGACGGCCGAAAGTGACAAACCGATGTCACGAACCGAAGTCACGAATCGAAGTGACGAACCGAGGGAGGGTCCGATGGGCAACGAGACGATGCGCGCGGTGGTGGTGGAGGGCTTCGGCGGTCCCGAGGTCGTGAAGGTCGCTGAGGTGCCGGTGCCGAGGCCGGCGGCCGGCCAGGTCCGGGTCCGGGTCCGGGCGGCGGGTCTCAACCCGGTCGACGGGGCGACCCGCGTCGGCGTCTTCGGCGGTGAGGGGGAGCGGCTCGGCCTCGGCTGGGACGTCGCCGGGGAGATCGACGCGCTCGGCGAGGGCGTCGAGGGCTGGACCGCCGGCGAGCGGGTGATAGCCCTGCACTACGGGCCGGTGAAGGTGCTGGGCACGCACGCCGAGTACGTCGTCCTGGACGCGGACGCGCTGGCGGCGGCCCCGGCCACCGTGGACGACGTGGCGGCGGCGGTCCTGCCGCTGGGCGGGCTGACGGCCGCCCGGGCGCTGGACCTGCTGGAGCTCAAGGCCGGGGCCTCGGTGCTGATCACCGGCGCGGCCGGAGTGGTGGGCGGGTTCGCGGTGCAGCTCGCGGCACGGGCCGGCCTGGTGGTGACCGCGCTGGCGGGCGCGGCCGACGAGGAGCTCGTACGCGGCCTGGGGGCGGCGCACTTCGTGCCGCGCGGGTCGGAACCGGCCGGGCAGGTGGACGGTGTCCTGGACGCGGCGCGGCTCGGCGAGGCGGCGCTGGCGTTCGCCCGGGACGGCGGCTCGTACGTCGGCCTGCACCCGGGCGTCGGCCCGGCGCCGGTCCGGGGTGTCCGGGTGGTCGACCAGGAGGTGGCGGCGGACGGCGCGCTCCTGGTCCGGCTGGCGGCGCTGGTGGACGAGGGCGTGCTGACGCTCCGGGTGGGCGAGACGTACGCACTGTCCGACGCGGCCAAGGCGCACGCCCGGCTGGCGGAGGGCGGCTTGCGGGGCCGTGTCGTCCTGACGCCCTGACCGGCGTGGATTGTGTCCCCCAGGCTGCCAGGGGGACGGACGGCGCGCCGGGTTTCGTACGCATGGACGAGCCCGGGGTGCGCCGAAGGTTGGAAGCCGTTGCGTGCCTGGCGGGCTCGGGCTTGGGCGGGGCCGAATGATTCCGGTGGAAGTTTGAACGTTTTACACCGAATCATCCCTGTCTGGATTTCGGTCCGGCGTAAGGAGCACGTGTATGAGTCCTGAGTTCGGGACACGATCGCAGCTCGGTCCGCTGCCCCGCCGGAGGGCGGTGGCGGTGTCCGGGGCGTTCGCCTCGCTGGCCCTCGTCCTGACGGGCGTGGCCGGCCCCGCGGTCGCCCAGGCGCAGGCGGTCAAGGAGGCGGCGGCGGTCGGCGAGGTCACCCCGTCGGGCGGCGGTGAGGACTGCAAGGACGACCACGGCCGTCCCGACCGGCCGCGTCCCGACCGGCCGCACGGCTCGCCTGCGGCGAAGGCCGGCGAGCCGGGCCGGGCGGTCTCGCACCTCAAGCCGGGCGACGGTCACGACGACCACGGCAAGTGCAAGGACGGGAAGGGCAAGGGCGCCACCGGCCCGACGGGTCCCACCGGCCCGACGGGTGACACCGGTCCGACGGGTCCGCAGGGCGGCACA
>NZ_JBWKDJ010000008.1:0-331765 GCF_056436025.1 Streptomyces sp. NPDC043853 | reverse complement strand
TGGGCGCTACCGGTGCCACGGGTGACACCGGTCCGACGGGTGCGACGGGTCCGACGGGCCCTGGTGGGACGGGCAGTGTCGGCCCGACGGGCGACACCGGTGCGACCGGCCCGCAGGGCGACACCGGTGCGACGGGTGACACGGGTGCGACGGGTCCGCAGGGCGGCACGGGCGCTACGGGTGACACCGGTCCGACGGGTCCGACGGGCCCTGGTGGGACGGGCAGTGTCGGCCCGACGGGTGACACCGGTCCGACTGGCCCGCAGGGCGACACGGGCGCTACGGGTGACACGGGTGCGACGGGTCCGCAGGGCGGCACGGGCGCTACCGGTGCCACGGGTGACACCGGTCCGACGGGTGCGACGGGTCCGACGGGCCCTGGTGGGACGGGCAGTGTCGGCCCGACGGGCGACATCGGCCCGACCGGCCCGCAGGGCGACACTGGTGCGACGGGCGACACCGGCCCGACCGGCCCGCAGGGCGACACGGGGGACACCGGTCCGACTGGTCCGACCGGTGCGACGGGCTCGCAGGGTGGCACGGGCGACACCGGCCCGACTGGCCCGACCGGTGCGACGGGCTCGCCGGGTGATACGGGTGATACCGGCCCCACCGGCCCCACCGGCCCCACCGGCCCCACCGGTGCGACGGGTCTGACCGGCGCCACCGGCGCAACCGGTCCGACGGGTGCCACCGGTGCCACCGGCGCATCGGGTCCGTGCCAGGACGTCGACTCCTACAACCCCAGCGGCTCGGCCCACGTCAAGGCGATCCTGACGTCCGACGGCCGGGCCATCGGCGGCGCCAGGGGCAGTCAGTCCGCGTCGTGGAACTGGACGCTCCTGAACCCGGCAGGCTCGAACTTCCCCGCGAATGCCTGCCACATCTCCGTCGCATCACAGGCGAACAGCGTCGAGTTCAACGTCCTGACCACCAACAACACGCTGTTCCAGGCGACTTGCAGCTACAACACCCCCACCGACACCCTGGTGATGTGCACTGGCTGGACGCAAGCCACTCCAGTGCTGCCGACGCCTCCGCCGCTCCGGCGAGCCGGGGCTCCGTCGGTGGTTCCGACCGACCCCAACCACCAGCGGAAAGACCTCGACAAGAGCGCCGCTCCCGAGAAGGCCGTGAACCACAAGGCCAAGGAATGACCGGCGCGGCTGAGCCGATCAGGTTGAGCAGGGCCTGACCGCCTGTGCCGTGTCGGGGAGCACCGGGGCGCGGCACAGGCGCATTTGACCGCCGGATTGGGGGCGCCACACCGCGATTTCCCTCTCATGGACCGCCTCAGGTGCGCCGTTGTGTTGAAGTTGCCGCGAGCCTGAGGGGATCGGACGTGCACGCAACCGAATGATTCCGACGGAAGTTGAAGCCCTTCCACCGGACCACCCCCCATTCGGTTCCATAAAGGAGCAAGTGCATGAGTCCTGAGTTCAGGACACGATCCTCGCTCGGCCCGCTGCCCCGCCGGAAGGCCTGGCTGGCGGGCAGCGCGCTCGCGTCGCTCGCCCTTGTGCTCACGAGCGTGGCCAGCCCTGCGGTCGCCCAGATCCAGAACGTCCAGACGGCTCCCGCGGCGGGCGAGGTCACCCCGTCGGGCGGCGGCGAAGAAGACTGCAAGGACGACCACCACGGCCGGCCCGACCGTCCTCACGATGAGTCGGACTGGCACGACGGTCCGGAGGGGGCGTCGTTCGCACTGGACGAGGCGATGGCCCTCGCGTCGGGCAAGTCGCGGGCCGTCCCGCGCATGAACCCGGACGACGACCACGACGACCACGACGACCACGACAAGTGCAAGAACAAGGGCGCCACCGGGCCGACCGGCCCCACCGGCCCGACCGGTCCGACCGGCCCCAAGGGCGACACGGGCGACACGGGTCCGACCGGCCCCGGCGGCACGGGCGCCACCGGCCCGAAGGGCGACACGGGCGACACGGGTCCGACGGGTCCGACGGGCCCCGGCGGCACCGGCGCCGCTGGTGCGACTGGTGCCACGGGTGCGACTGGCGATACGGGTGCGACGGGCGCGACCGGTCCGCAGGGTCCGACCGGCCCCGGCGGCGGCGACACCGGCCCGACCGGCCCGCAGGGTGACACCGGTGCTACCGGTGCCACGGGTGGAACCGGCGCGACGGGTGACACCGGCGCGACGGGTGCTACGGGTCCGCAGGGTCCGACGGGCCCCGGCGGTGGCGACACCGGCCCGACCGGCCCGACCGGCCCGACCGGCCCGACGGGTCCGGCGGGTGACACCGGCGCTACCGGTGCCACGGGTGGGACCGGCGCGACGGGTGGCACCGGCGCTACCGGTGCCACGGGTGGGACCGGCGCAACGGGTGGCACCGGCGCTACCGGTGCCACGGGTGGGACCGGCGCAACGGGTGGCACCGGTGCCACTGGTGCCACGGGTGGGACCGGCGCAACGGGTGACACCGGCGCTACCGGTGCCACGGGTCCGACCGGCGCTACGGGTGGCACGGGTGCGACGGGTGCGACGGGTGCGACCGGCGCCACCGGTGACACCGGCGCAAGCCAGTGCATCGACATCGACTCCAACGAGCCCAGCGCCGGCAACGACGAGGTGAAGGCCGCTCTCTTCAACGGCCAGGCTGTCGTCGGCATCCGAGACCTGGACAGCGACACGACCGACCCGGGTCCGTTCTTCTGGCACTCCCTGAGCGGCCCGAACGCGAACTTCCCCATGGCCCCGCCTGCAACCGACTTCCCCGACAACGCCTGTTCGATCGCGGTCGGCCGCCTGCACTCGGACCACGCGATCTCGGTCCAGGTGCTGACCACGGACGGCCAGGTGTGGGAAGTCCGCTGCTTGGTCGTCGAAGTGAGCAACCGGCCCTCGGGGCAGTTCGACCTCAACTGCACCAGCGGCATGCCGGCGACGGTGGATTGGAACCAGTATCCGTCGACGCCGCCGAACGGGCCGTTCGGCCCGCCGCCTCCGCTCCAGAGCAACCTCGACGCGAACTACAGGCTGAAGCCGAAGAAGTAACAAGCGCCCCTGAGCTGATCGGGAGCTGACCGTGTGTGCCGTGTCCGGCCCCGCCGGACACGGCACACGCATGCCCCGGGCCCTGCCTCCCGCGCGCGGCCGTGCGCGGGATTCTGACTCAGCGGACCACAAGACGGAGGCGGCGCGCCGGGTTTCGCCCTCATGGACCTCAGCGGGCTGCGCCGATGGTTGGAAGCTGCCGCGTGCCTGCCGTGCTCGGGCATGCCCGGAACCGAATGATTTCGGTGGAAGTCCGTACGTCTTCCACCGAATCACCCCTCCATTCGGTTCCGTAAAGGAGCAAGTGCATGAGTCCTGAGTTCAGGACCGGATCGCTCGGCCCGCTGCCCCGCCGGAAGGCGTGGGCGGCGTCGAGCGCCTTCGCGTCGCTGGCCCTCGTCCTGACCGGTATGGCCGGCCCCGCGCTCGCCCAGGCGCAGGTCGTGAAGTCGGTCGCGGTCAGCGAGGTCACCCCGTCGGGCGGCGGTGACGACTGCAAGGACGACCACGGCCGTCCGCGTCCGGACAAGCCGCACGGGCCGGACAAGGCGAAGCCCGGCAAGCCGCGTGGTGACGAGGACGGCAAGCACGACCACGACGGCAAGCACGACGACAAGTGCAAGGACAAGGGCAAGGTCGGCCCCACCGGTCCGACCGGCCCGACCGGCGACACAGGTCCGACCGGCCCGACCGGCGACACCGGTGCTACGGGTGACACCGGTGCCACGGGTGACACCGGTCCGACGGGTCCGACGGGCCCCGGCGGCTCCGGCAGTGTCGGCCCGACGGGTGACACCGGTGCTACGGGTGACACTGGTGCCACGGGTGACACCGGTCCGACGGGTCCGACGGGCCCCGGCGGCTCCGGCAGTGTCGGCCCGACGGGTCCGGCGGGTGACACGGGTGCCACGGGCGACACCGGCCCCACGGGTCCGGCGGGTGACACCGGAGCCACAGGTGCGACCGGCGCGACGGGTGCGACGGGTGCCACCGGTGACACCGGTGCGGCCGGCCCGTGCCAGGACGTCGACGCCTACGAGCCCAGCAACTCCAGCGAGGTCAAGGCGGTCCTGACCGCCGGCAACGTCGTCGGTGGCGTCCGGTCCATTCAGAACCCGACCACCTGGAACTGGCTGAACCTGACCAACGGCACCGGCGAGCCGCCCGGTGCGGACCTCCCCGAGAACGCCTGCTCCATCTCCGTCGCGTCCCAGGCGAACGACGTGTCGTTCCAGGTCCTGACCACGGACAACACCCTGTACGAGCGCCGGTGTGTGCTCCAGAACAACACCGACACCCTGGTGAACTGCACCAACGGCTGGGTACTGGTCACCCCGCCGCTGCCGCTCGTCCTGAACCAGCGCGCCGGCGCACCGCTGACGCCGGGCATGGACCCCAACCATCAGCGCAAGGACATGAAGGCCCTGAAGAAGTAGCGACCACCTGAGCTGATCAGGTGAGCAGGGTCTGACCGCACCACACCGCACCGTGCCGTGCCCGGCTCCGCCCGGGCACGGCACGGGCATGATCGGGCGGCAGACGCCAGGCGGCCGGCCGGCAGCCGCCAGAGAAGGATCAGCCCCACACCAGGCAGTACGGCTGGTGCCCCGCCTCGTGCAGCCGCTGCGAGAAGTCCTGCCACTCGTGCAGCAGCCTGTACACGTTGAACGCGTCGCTCGGACCGCCCCGGTCCGGGACCGTGGACCAGATGAAGGCCGCCGCGCCCACCGACTCCTCGCCGATGTCCCGCAGCGGGTCCACGACCGTCATCGGCAGCTTGACCACCGCGTAGTCGGGGTGCAGGACGACCAGCTCCAGCGGCGGGACCTTGTGCAGGGGTATGCCCTCGATGCCGGTCAGGACCATCGCGGCCACCGTCTCCGGCTTGATCTTGGTGAACATGCCGCCCATGCCGAGCTCGTCGCCGCCCAGCTCCTCGGGGCGCATCGACTGCGGCACCCGGGCCGCCGTCGCGCCGTCCGGGGCGCCGAAGTACTTGTACGTCACCCCCATGGCGCGGCCGCCCACGATCTTGCCGCCGGAATCCCTGCCGACGGGGCCCGAAGCCGGACCCGCGATGGGCAGCGGGGTGATGTCCGCCACCGGCGAGGTGATGTCCGAGACCGGGCCAATGTCCGACATGGGTGTGATGTCCGCGGCCGGATCGGACGTGGAAGCAGCCTCCGCGGACTCCGCCGCGGCCCGCCGGTGCTTGCCCCGCCGGCGCGCTTCCCGGGCTTCGCGGGCGCGCTTCGGGTCGAGGCCGTCCGTACCCTCGCCCGGTCCACCACCGCGTTGCATATCTCCACCCGACTGGTCTTGCCCGCGCCTGCGCCTGCCCTGGCCCCGGCTCCGCGGCCCCCGCCACGCAGCCTGATCATCATGGCAGTGACCTCCCCCGCGCCGCAGCGGTGAAACGCCCGTCCGCAAGCGAAGTCGCGGCCTCTGAGACCATGGCTGGTGTGAGCTACCCGTACACGTATGAAGCCCCAGTTTCGCAGACGCTCTTCGAGCGCGCGTCCCTCGTGACCCCCGGCGGCGTGAACTCTCCGGTCCGCGCCTTCCGTGCCGTGGGCGGTACGCCCCGGTTCATGGTGTCCGGTACCGGTCCGTACCTCACCGATGCCGACGGGCGTGAGTACGTCGACCTCGTGTGCTCCTGGGGGCCGATGATCCTCGGCCATTCCCACCCCGAGGTGATCGAGGCGGTCCAGGCGGCCGTCGCCCGAGGCACCTCCTTCGGCACGCCCGGTGAGGGCGAGGTGGCGCTCGCCGAGGAGATCGTCGCCCGCATCGAGCCCGTGGAGCAGGTCCGCCTGGTGTCCTCCGGCACCGAGGCGACCATGTCGGCGATCCGCCTGGCCCGCGGCTTCACCGGCCGCGCCAAGGTCGTGAAGTTCGCCGGCTGCTACCACGGCCACGTGGACGCGCTGCTGGCCGCCGCCGGTTCCGGCCTGGCCACCTTCGCGCTGCCGGACACCCCCGGTGTGACCGGCGCCCAGGCCGGCGACACGATCGTGCTCCCGTACAACGACCTGGACGCGGTCCGGGCGGCCTTCGCCGCGCACCCGGGCGAGATCGCCTGTGTGATCACCGAGGCGGCGCCCGGCAACATGGGCGTGGTGACCCCGCTCGACGGGTTCAACCAGGGTCTCGCCGACCTGTGCCGCGAGAACGGCGCGCTGTACATCTCCGACGAGGTGATGACCGGTTTCCGCACCTCCCGCGCCGGCTGGTACGGGGTGGACGGGGTCAAGCCCGACCTGATGACCTTCGGCAAGGTCATGGGCGGTGGCTTCCCGGCGGCTGCGTTCGGCGGCCGCGCTGACGTCATGGGGCACCTGGCCCCGGCCGGCCCGGTCTACCAGGCGGGCACGCTCTCCGGTAACCCGATCGCGACCGCCGCGGGCCTCGCGCAGCTGCGGCTGCTGGACGAGGCGGCGTACGACAAGGTCAACGCGGTCTCCAAGGAGATCCAGGGCCTGGTGACGGCGGCGCTGGCCAAGGAGGGCGTGGCGCACCGGCTGCAGACCGCGTCCAACATGTTCTCCGTCTTCTTCACCCCGGACGAGGTGCGCAACTACGACGAGGCGAAGAAGCAGGAAGGCTTCCGCTTCAACGCGTTCTTCCACTCGATGCTGTCGCAGGGCGTGTACCTGCCGCCGTCGGCCTTCGAGTCCTGGTTCGTGTCCACCGCCCACGACGAGCGTGCCGTCGAGCGGATCGCGGCGGCGCTGCCCGCCGCCGCCCGCGCCGCCGCGGAGGCCACGGCATGAGCGGCACCACGGGAAGCGCCACGGGAAGCGCCACGGGAAGCCCTGCGGGCGGCTCCGGCGAGATCACCGTCGTCCACCTGATGCGGCACGGTGAGGTGCACAACCCGGACGGCGTGCTCTACGGCCGCCGCCCGGGCTATCACCTCTCCGACCTCGGTCGGCAGATGGCGGACCGGGTCGCCGAGCACCTGGAGGGCCGGGACATCACGTACGTGGTCTCCTCCCCGCTGGAGCGGGCGCAGGAGACGGCGTCGCCGATCGCGAAGAGCCACGGCCTGGACCTCGCGACAGACGAGCGGCTGCTGGAGGCGGAGAACGTCTTCGAGGGCAAGACCTTCGGGGTCGGCGACGGCGCGCTGCGCAAGCCGGGGAACTGGAAGCACCTGACCAACCCGTTCAAGCCGTCCTGGGGCGAGCCGTACGTCGAGCAGGTCGTACGGATGATGGCCGCGCTGGACGCGGCGAAGGACCGGGCGCGCGGGCACGAGGCGGTGGCGGTCAGCCACCAGCTGCCGATCTGGATCGTGCGCAGCTTCGCGGAGAAGCGGCGGCTGTGGCACGACCCGCGGCGCCGCCAGTGCACGCTGGCTTCGCTGACCTCCTTCACGTACCGGGGGGACAAGCTGGTGTCGGTGGGCTACAGCGAGCCGGCCCGGGACCTGGTGCCGGCGCACCTGCTCGCGGGTGCGAAGCCGGTGAAGGGGAAGTCGAAGGCGTTCGGGGCGTAGTCCCGCCCGCCTGCGCGCAGTCCCTCCCGTCCGCGCGCAGTCCCTCCCGCCCCGCGCGTATCCCTGGCTCAATACCGGCCATGGGCGGCTGTCCGGCTGTGACTGTTTGGTGCGTGGCTGTTACGACTTGGGGTCATTAACCGCCAGGTCCGCAGGGAATCCCCGATGCGGGTGACGGCATCGGGGAGGGTGACATGCGCGGGGTCAGTCAGGTCAGTCGTAGGGGTGTGCTCGGGCTCGGGATAGGCGCGGCGGCCGCGCCGGTGCTCGCGGGATGCGGCAGCGGTGGGGGCGGGAAGTCCCGGTCGGGTGGCGGTGGGGGCGGGAAGCAGGGCGACGCGCCCGCGGCCAAGCCGATCGGTGACGGTTCGACGGCCGACACCGGTCCGCAGCCGAACCAGCCGGAGAAGCCGGTGCCGCTGCAGCCGGGCGAGACCCCGCCGCAGTTCGTGGTGTTCAGCTGGGACGGGGCGGGGGAGACGGGCAACGGGCTCTTCCCGCGCTTCCTGAAGGTGGCCAAGGACCATCACGCGTCCATGACCTTCTTCCTCTCCGGGATATACCTGCTGCCGGAGTCGAAGAAGGCCCTCTACAAGCCGCCGAAGAACCCGGTCGGTGCCTCCGACATCGGCTACCTCAAGGACGAGAACGTCCGGCTGACCCTGCAGAACCTGCGGCAGGCGTGGCTGGACGGCCACGAGGTGGGCACCCACTTCAACGGCCACTTCTGCGGGGGCGCCGGCTCGGTCGGCCGCTGGACCCCGGAGGACTGGCAGAGCGAGATAGACCAGGCCGTGTCGTTCGTCACCGGCTGGAAGACGAACACCGGCTTCACCGACCTCGAACCGCTGCCCTTCGACTACCGCAAGGAGCTGGCCGGCGCTCGTACCCCGTGCCTGCTCGGCCAGGGCAATCTGCTGCCCACCGCGCAGAAGCTCGGCTGGCGCTACGACGCGAGCTCGCCGGGCGGGCTGCAGCAGTGGCCGATGAAGAAGAACGGGGTGTGGGACCTGCCGCTGCAGGCGCTGCCCTTCCCGGGGCACCGCTTCGAGGTCCTTTCCATGGACTACAACATCCTGGCCAACCAGTCGAAGAACACCACCCGGGGCGTGCCCTCCAACTACCCGGCCTGGCGCACCCAGGCGACCGGCACCTACCTCAACGGCTTCAAGCGGGCGTACGAGACGAACCGGGCGCCGCTGTTCATCGGCAACCACTTCGAGGAATGGAACGGCGGCATCTACATGGACGCCGTCGAGGAAGCCCTCAAGGCCATGTCGGACAAAAAGGACGTACGGCTCGTATCCTTCCGGCAGTTCGTCGACTGGCTCGACGTCCAGGACCCCAAGGTCCTGGCCAGGATGCGCCTCCTCCGGCCCGGCCAGGCCCCGGCCGGCGGCTGGAAGACCTACCTCACAGCTGCCTGAGCTGCGGCTGCGCAGAGCCCCGGGGGGCGCGGAAGATCCCCGATATGCTCATGCGAAACTTTTCACATGAGAACTGGCCGCGCCCCCATCCTGCTGACCGCGGTGACCCTCGCGAGCGCCCTCACCCTTACGGCGTGCACCGACGGCGGCGGCAACTCCACCGGCTCGGCCGGCGGCAACTACGTCACCGGACCGAGCGGAATCTCCACCGTCGCCCGGGGCGAGCGCGTGGCCGCTCCCAAGCTCGACGGCGAGACCGTCGAGGGCGGCACCCTCGACACCTCCACCCTCAAGGGCAAGGTCGTCGTCCTCAACGTCTGGGGCTCCTGGTGCGGCCCGTGCCGGACCGAGGCCCCGTACTTCAAGAAGGTGTCCGAGGAGCTGGCCAAGGACGTCACCTTCGTCGGGATCAACACCCGCGACAACAGCAAGCAGAGCGCCCAGAACTTCGAGAAGGACTACGGGATCACCTACCCGAGCCTCTTCGACCCCTCGGGCAAGCTGATCCTCCGCTTCCCCAAGGGCGCCCTGAACCCGGCGGCCATCCCCTCCACGATCGTCATCGACAAGGAGGGCAAGATCGCCGCGCGTGCCCTCACCGCGATCGACGACAAGCGGCTGCGGCAGATGATCGACCCGCTGCTCGCGGAGAAGTGACCTCGTGAGTGCCCTTGTGAGTGCTCCCGTGAGTGCCCCCGCGATGCTCCTCGCCGCACAGGACGTCGGCGTCAACGAGACCGTCATGAGCGGCGGCCTGCTGCTGGCCGTGCCCATCGCGCTGCTCGCCGGACTGGTCTCCTTCTTCTCGCCGTGCGTCCTTCCCCTGGTCCCCGGCTACCTCTCCTACGTCACCGGGGCCAGCGGCGCCGATCTCGCCGAGGCCCGGCGCGGCCGGATGCTCCTCGGCGCCAGCCTGTTCGTCCTCGGCTTCACCGCCGTGTTCGTCTCCACCGGGGCGCTCTTCGGGCAGTTCGGCACCACCCTCCAGGGCAACCGGGAGATCATCTCCCGGGTCATGGGCTTCCTGGTGATCCTCCTCGGGTTCTTCTTCATGGGCTGGATCCCGGGTCTGACGATGCGGGAGTTCCGCTTCCACAAGAAGCCGGCGGCCGGCCTGGTAGGGGCGCCCCTGCTCGGGGTGCTCTTCGGCCTCGGCTGGGCCCCCTGCACCGGCCCCACGCTCGGCGCCCTGGTGACGCTCTCCATCAACGAGGCCAGCGCCGCCCGCGGCGCCGCGCTGACCGCCGTGTACTGCGTCGGCCTCGGGCTGCCCTTCATCGTGACGGCCATAGCCTTCCGCAAGGCGCTGGGCGCGTTCGGCTGGGTGAAGAAGCACTACGCGTGGGTGATGCGGATCGGCGGCGCCATGCTGATCCTCACCGGCCTGCTGCTCGTCACAGGAATCTGGGACAGCATCGTGTTCGAAATGCAGGGCTGGGCCAGCGGCTTCACGGTCGGGATCTGAGGACGACAGGCACATGAGTACGACGGACAACACCAAGACCGCCACTCCGGCGGACGCCGCGGAGCCGGGCTCCGGCGACGGCGGCCTCGGCGAAGCCGGGTCGCAGCTGTCCACGGCACCCGCCGAGGACACCGCGCCCCCCGGCATCGGCGTGATCGGCTGGGCCCGCTGGTTCTGGCGGCAGCTCACCTCCATGCGGGTGGCGCTGCTCCTGCTGCTCCTGCTCTCCCTGGGCTCCATCCCGGGCTCACTGATCCCGCAGACCCAGGTCGACCCGCTGAAGGTCGAGCAGTGGAAGCGGGACCACGATTTCTGGGTTCCGGCCGCAGAGAAGCTCCAGCTCTTCGACGTCTACACCTCGTTCTGGTTCTCGGCGATCTACCTGCTGCTGTTCATCTCGCTGATCGGCTGCATCGTCCCGCGCACCTGGCAGTTCGTCGGTCAGCTCCGCGGTCGCCCGCCGGCCGCGCCGAAGCGGCTGAACCGGCTGCCCGCGTACGTCGCCTGGCCCACCGGGGCCGCCCCCGAGGAGGTCCTCGCCCACGCGAAGACCCTGCTGGCCGGCCGCCGGTTCCGCACCGACACCGCCGAGGACTCGGTCTCCGCCGAGAAGGGCTACCTCCGCGAGGCCGGAAACCTGGCCTTCCACATCGCCCTGATCCTGATGCTGGTTGCCTTCGCAACCGGTCAGCTCTTCAAGTCCGAGGGCGGCAAGCTGGTCCTGCGCGGCACGGGCTTCTCGAACGTGCTCCCGCAGTACGACGACTTCAAGTCCGGCAGCCTCTTCGACACCGACGACCTGCCGAAGTTCAGCTTCAAGCTGGACCGGTTCGACGCGACCTTCGAGAAGACCGGCCCGCAGAAGGGCACCCCGCGCGACTTCAAGGCGTACGTCACCGTGAGCGAAGGCTCCGACGGTGCGCCCCGCAAGGCAGAGATCGAGGTCAACGAGCCCCTCGACATCGACGGCGCCAAGGTCTACCTGCTCGGCCACGGTTACGCGCCGGTCGTCTCGGTGACCGACCGGGCGGGCAAGGTGATCTTCAAGGACGCGGTGCCGATGCTGCCGCAGGACTCGAACCTCACCTCCTCCGGCGCGGTCAAGGTCACTGACGGCTACCGCGACAAGGACGGCAAGAAGACCCAGCTCGGCTTCGCCGCCTGGTTCGTGCCGACCTTCGCGGGCCACAACAAGGGGAACATGTTCTCCCAGTTCCCGGCTCTGGACTTCCCCGTGCTCGCGCTCAGCGCGTACCACGGCAGCCTCGGTGTGGACTCCGGCCTGCCGCAGAACGTGTACCAGCTCGACACCCGCAAGATGAACAAGTTCCCCGGCAAGGACGGCGGGGTGTTCAAGCAGATGCTCCGGCCCGGGGAGACGATGACCCTGCCCGACGGGGCCGGTTCGGTGAAGTTCGAGGGCATCGAGCGCTGGGCCACCTTCCAGGTGTCCCAGCAGCCCGGCAACGGACTGGCCCTGGCCGGGGCGGCCGCCGCCATCGTGGGCCTGGCCGCTTCCCTGTTCATCCAGCGCCGCCGGATCTGGGTCCGGGTGAAGCCGCTCCCGGGCGGTGTGACCCTGGTCCGCATGGCGGGCCTCGGCCGCAGCGAGTCCGCGCGGCTCGCGGAGGAACTCGCGGAGCTGGCCGCCGCGCTGCACGACAAGGTGCCCACGGCCCCGCAATCCGCTGCCGAACCCGACGAAGAAGACCTTGAAGGAGAGCGCGAATGACGACGACGCTCGCAGTCGCGGCCAACGAGAACCTGGCGCAGATCAGCAACTACCTGATCTATTCCTCGATGGCGGTCTACACGCTCGCCTTCCTCGCGCACATCGCCGAATGGGTGTTCGGCAGCCGCAGCAAGGTCGGCCGTACGGCGGCCGCCCTGACCGGCGGGGACGCGGCGGTGCCCGCCGTACAGGTCCGCACCAAGGGCGGCGGTACGGCCGTCCTGGAGAAGCCGAAGGTGATCACCCGGTCGGGCAGTGGCACCCGGGACGTCCCGGACGGCCCCGGCGCGGCCGGTGACACCGAGAAGGGCGACCTCTACGGCCGGATCGCGGTCTCGCTGACCGCCCTGGCCTTCCTGGTCGAGGCGGCCGGTGTCGTCGCCCGCGCGATGTCCGTGCAGCGGGCCCCCTGGGGCAACATGTACGAGTTCTCGATCACCTTCTCCACGGTGGCGGTCGGCGTGTACCTGGCACTGCTCGCGGCCAAGAAGAACGTGCGCTGGCTCGGCCTGATCCTGGTCACCACCGTCCTGCTGGACCTGGGCATCGCCACCAAGTGGCTCTACACCGACAGCGACCAGCTGGTCCCGGCCCTGGACTCGTACTGGCTGTGGATCCACGTCTCCACCGCGATCTTCTGCGGCGCGGTCTTCTACGTGGGCGCCGCCGGCACCGTGCTCTACCTCTTCCGCGACTCCTACGAGGCCAAGCTCGCGGGTGGCGGCAAGCCCGGCTCCTTCGCCACCTCGGTGCTGGAGCGGCTGCCCTCCGCGGCCTCGCTGGACAAGTTCTCGTACCGGATCAACGCGGCCGTCTTCCCGCTGTGGACCTTCACCATCGTGGCCGGCGCGATCTGGGCGGGCGACGCCTGGGGCCGCTACTGGGGCTGGGACCCCAAGGAGGTCTGGTCCTTCGTGACCTGGGTGGCCTACGCCGGCTACCTGCACGCCCGGGCCACCGCGGGCTGGAAGGGCCGCAAGGCGGCCTACCTGGCGCTGTTCGCGTTCGCCTGCTGGATCTGGAACTACTACGGCGTGAACATCCTGCTCAACGGCAAGCACTCGTACGCGGGCGTCTGACCGGAGCGGGCATCCGGCCGGAGCGGGTGTCCGGCCGGAGCAGGCGTCCGGCCGGAGCAAGTGCGACGCTGGTGTCATGTCTCCCGTGAGTCATGGCACCGGCGAGCGGCGCGACGCCGACCACTGGCTGCTGCACATCGCGCCGCACGTGGCGCACGCGTACGAAACGGTGTGGCCGGCCCTGACCACACCCGAAGGCCTGCAGGGCTGGCTGGCGGAGGCGGAGATCCTGGAACGGCGCCTCGGCGGGGCCGTCACCCTGCACTGGCCGAACTCGGGCACCAGGGTCTCGGGCCACATCACGGCCTGGGACGTGGAACGGGTGGCCGAGTACACGGTCGAGGTCCACGGCCGGATGCGCTTCCACCTGGAACCGCTGGGCACCGATTCCACCCTGATCCGCTTCACCAACGAGCTCCACGGCAACGAGTCCTACGCCCTCGACTGCCTGGCCGGCTGGCACGAGCACTTCCTGCTGCTGGAGGACTACCTGGAAGGCCGCCCGGCCTACTGGCCGGCCTGGACCAAAACCCGCTGGACCACCCTCCGCACCGAATACGCGACACAGCTCCAGCCGCACTGACCCTCGGTGTGGGCAGGCGTCCCGCAGGGCGATGGGGGTCCCTCCTGCTCGAGCGAAGTCGAGAGCTTGGGGGAGGGTGGGCACGCCGGGACACCCCGCTCTGCCGCCGTACCCCGCCCCGGCCCAGCGTGGCCCCGGACCGCGCTCGTCTACCAGACGGGCCGCAGCGGCGGCAGCGCGCCGCCTTCGCCGAGCGCCCCCAGCAGCCGGGTCAGCTCCGCCCGGAGCGAAGGCACGTCGACCCGGTCGGCCAGTTCCGCCTCCAGCGCGTGCAGGATGCCGCCGGCCACGGCAAGGTGCGTCCGCGCCGCCTCCGTGAGCACCACCAGCTTCCGCCGCCCGCCCGCCGGATGCGGCTCCCGCCGCACATAGCCGCGCCGCTCCAGGTCGTCGACCAGCTGCCCGGCGGCCTGCTTGGTCATCCCCAGCCGCTCCCCGAGCTCGCTGCTCGTGGTGCCGTCCCCCTTGAGGATCTGGAAGGCCATGCCGTGCACCGGCCGCAGGTCCGGGTACCCGGCCTCGGCGACCCGCCGGGTGAACTCGGCCAGCATCATCTGGAACCCCAGCCCGAGCAGGAAGGTCAGCTCGGGGCCGGGCGGGTTCTCGTCCGTCATGGGAAACATGGTGTCACGAGTGAGTCAATCTGCTTTACTTGGTCGCGAGTAAAGCAGGTTGACCAATATCGAGGAGAGCTCTTGCGCGTCATCAGCCCCGCCCCCGAGCACGTCACCGTTTCCCCCAACGCCACCATGACCGGTCTCGCCGCCCCCAGCCGCGGCAGCGCCGAGCTCAGCACCTGGCACGTCGACATGGCCGCCGGCTCGACCGGTCCCGACCACTCCGTCAGCCGTGAGCAGGTCTGGACGCTCACCGCCGGATCGCTGGAGATCACCTGGGACGGCGGCCGGACCGAGAGGGTCGCCGCCGGGCAGACCATGGTCCTGCCGCCCGGCGTGGTGCGCCGGATCCACGCCGTCGAGTCCTTCGAGGCGTACGTCGCCATGCGCGCCGACGGGGTGGCCTCGGTCCCGGGGACCGAGGGCACCCGCGTCCTGCCCTGGGCTCAGTGACCTCGCCGACTCGGTGACCTCGGGAGCTACTCCCGGTCCTGGTCCTTGCCCTGGTCCCGGCCGTCCTGGTCCCGGTCCGGGTCGCCGTCGTCCTGCCGCTGCTTCTTCCGCTGCTCGTCGCGGAGGGAGTTGAGGAAGTCCGGGTTGTCGTCCGGCGCGACCCACTGGGTGCGGCCGCGGCTGCGCCCGGCCCCGCCGCCGGAGGCCACCCGCTGCTTGCCCGCGAACAGCCACACCACCGGTCCCACGATCGAGAACAGCAGGATGATGATCACCCACACCACCTTGGGGAGGTGCTTGACCTCTTCCTCGGGGGTGTTCAGGCAGTCGATGAAGGCGTAGATGGTCAGCGCGATGATCAGCAGGAACGGCAGGTAGCGCAGCACGGTGTGGGACCGACCCCCAGGCAGTGGCGGCGGGCCGCGACGGGCCCCGGTGACGCCTCCAGGGTAGTCCGTGCCGGATACTTGCCCCCATGGCTTACGACGATCTCCGCTCGCTGCTCCGGGCCCTGGAGCGGGAGGGCGACCTCAAGCGCATCAAGGCCGAAGTCGACCCGTACCTGGAGGTCGGGGAGATCGTCGACAGAGTGAACAAGGCGGGCGGTCCGGCCCTCCTGTTCGAGAACGTCAAGGGCTCCGACATGCCCCTGGCGATGAACGTCTTCGGCACCGACCGCCGCCTGCTCAAGGCCCTCGGCCTGAAGTCCTACGGCGAGATCAGCGAGAAGATCGGCGGCCTGCTGAAGCCCGAGCTGCCGCAGGGCTTCATCGGCGTCCGCGAGGCCTTCGGCAAGCTCGGCTCGATGGTGCACGTCCCGCCGAAGAAGGTGAAGGGCGATTCCGCTCCCGTCCAGGAGGTCGTCCTCACCGGTGACGACGTGGACCTGGACCGGCTGCCGGCCCTGTTCACCTGGCCCAAGGACGGCGGCTCCTTCTTCAACCTGGGGCTGACGCACACCAAGCACCCGGAGACGGGCGTGCGGAACCTCGGCCTGTACCGGCTCCAGCGTCACGACAAGCGCACCATCGGCATGCACTGGCAGATCCACAAGGACAGCCGCAACCACTACGCGGTGGCGGCGGCGCGGGGCGAACGGCTGCCGGTCGCTATCGCGTTCGGCTGCCCGCCGGCCGTGACGTACGCGTCCACCGCGCCGCTGCCGGGCGACATCGACGAGTACCTCTTCGCGGGATTCGTGGCCGGCAAGCGGATCGAGATGGTCGACTGCAAGACCGTCCCGCTCCAGGTCCCGGCCAACGCCGAGGTCGTGGTGGAGGGCTGGCTGGAGCCCGGCGAGATGCTGCCCGAGGGCCCGTTCGGCGACCACACCGGCTTCTACACCCCGCAGGAGCCCTTCCCCGCGCTGAAGATCGACTGCATCACGATGCGGAAGCGGCCGCTGCTCCAGTCGATCGTGGTGGGGCGCCCGCCGACCGAGGACGGCCCGCTGGGCCGTGCGACGGAGCGGTTCTTCCTGCCGCTGCTGAAGATCATCGTCCCGGACATCGTGGACTACCACCTGCCCGAGTCGGGCGGCTTCCACAACTGCGCGATCGTCTCGATCGACAAGAAGTACCCCAAGCACGCGCAGAAGGTCATGCACGCCATCTGGGGCGCGCACATGATGTCGCTGACCAAGCTGATCATCGTGGTGGACAAGGACTGCGACGTCCACGACCTGCACGAGGTGTCCTGGCGGGCGCTCGGCAACACCGACTACTCGCGCGACCTCACGGTGGTCGAGGGCCCGGTGGACCACCTGGACCACGCCTCGTACCAGCAGTTCTGGGGCGGCAAGGCGGGCATCGACGCGACGAAGAAGCTGCCGGAGGAGGGCTACACCCGGGACGGCGGCTGGCCGGACATGGTGGAGTCCGACCCGGCGACGGCGGCCCTGGTGGACCGCCGCTGGAAGGAGTACGGACTGTGAGCCCGATCGCCATCGGCGGCCCGGACCTGAGCATCGGCACCGCCGAGGCCTACGTGGCCCTGGTGCGCCCGCTGATCGACCCGACCCAGCCCGGCGTGCTCGTCGCGGCCCGGGACGCGGGCGTGAGCCCGGAGGAGTTCGCCGGACCCGGCGACGTCTGGGCGCTGATGTACGAGGTGGACGGCGAGGGCGACGGCTTCGAACTGCCCGGCGCGCGGGACACGGAGGCGGATGCCTTCGCGGAGCAGCTGCAGCAGGCCCTGGCCGCGGCCGAGCCGTTCACCGTCGAGGCGGGCAACTTCCTGCGCCTGGAAGCCCGGCCCTCCGGTGCCGACTGGGTGGTCACCGCCCTGGTCACCCCGCCCGAGGGCGAGGAGGAAGGCACCGCAGCCCCCCGGACGCTGGAGCTCGGTGCGCTCCCGGCGGTGGAGCTGCTGGCCGATCTCGAACAGTTCCGGAGGGACCTCGGATGACGACGACCGCCGACGGGGTGCTCGGGCCCGGCCCGGCACCGCAGTCGACCGGCAAGGTCAAGGCGTTCCTGCGGCTGGTGATGATCGAGCACTCGGTCTTCGCGCTGCCCTTCGCCTACATCGCCGCGCTGACCGCGATGTTCACGGTGGACCGCAGCGTGCACTGGGTCGAGCTGCTCCTGGTCACCGTCTGCATGGTGGGTCTGCGGACCTTCGCCATGGCCGCGAACCGGATCATCGACCGGGAGATCGACGCACGGAACCCGCGTACGGCCACCCGCGAGCTGGTGACCGGCGCGGTCTCGGTGCGGACCGCGTGGACCGGTGCCGGGATCGCCGTGGCGGTGTTCCTGGGCTCCGCGGCCCTGTTGAACCCGCTGTGCCTGGCGCTGGCCCCGGTGGCCGTGGTGCCGATGGTGGTCTACCCGTACGGCAAGCGGTTCACCGACTTCCCGCACGCCATTCTGGGCCTGGCCCAGGCCATAGGGCCGGTGGGTGCCTGGCTGGCGGTGACCGGCTCCTGGTCCTGGGACGCGGTGATCCTGGGCCTGGCCGTGGGCGTGTGGATCGGCGGCTTCGACCTGATCTTCGCCTGCCAGGACGTGGCCGCGGACCGCGCCGAGGGCGTGAAGTCCGTCCCGGCCCGCTTCGGTGTCCCGGCCGCCCTGTGGGGCGCCCGTGTCTGCCACGTCGTCACCACGGCCCTGCTGGCCTGGTACGCGGTGGCGACGGACGCGGGCGTGCTGTTCTGGGCGGGGCTGGCGGTGGTGGCGGGCGCGTTCGTCTACGAGCACACGATCGTGAAGCCGCACGACCTGTCCCGCCTGAACCGGGCGTTCTTCACGGTCAACGGGTTCATCGGGATTGCCCTGTTCGTGTGTGCGCTGATGGATCTCGCCGTGCGGGGTCTGACGGTGTAGCTACTCCGCGGCCTACCATCGAGTGCATGGACAGGGAGGCCGACGTGACCGTCTCGGAGACCGAGCGCCTGCACTCACAGCTCAGCCGGTTCGAGGACATGTTCCCGGGCTACCGGATGGAGATTGTCGAGGGCGCCATCGTGATGAGTCCGCTGAAGCCGCACCATGCCCAGACGATTCGGCTGGTGTGGAACGCTTTGGAGGCGCAGATCTCCGAAGACTGGGGGTTCCTGAGCGACGTGGCGATCCCGCTCGATGCCGACAACGAGTTCTGCCCGGACCTCGCTCTCATTCCTGCGGCTGAGGTCGCCAAGAACCTCAGCGCCTACTCACCGGACCTGATCGAGCTCGCCATCGAAGTGGTTTCCCCGAGCAGTGTCCGCAACGACTACGAGATCAAGAACCGGGCGTACGCGCGGCGCGGCATCCCGAGCTACCTGATCTTCGACCCCTACCAGGCACACTGCGTGACCCTGTGGAATCCCGGCCCGGACGGCTACCGGGGCCGCGATACCCTCCCGTACGGGACGCCAGTGACGGTGGGAACCACCCTTGGCAAGCTCGTCATCGAAACGGCCGGGCTCCCCGTGGACCCCGGCGCACCCGGCCGCGCTCAGTAGTCCTACCCGTAGACCCCCGCCCGCCCGGCCGGGGCCTTCGGGAGGAGGAAGGCCGTGGCCGCGCCGGCCAGCAGGCCGATGAGGTGGCCCTGCCAGCTGACCGAGGAGTCCGAGGGGCCGATCCCGGACAGGATCGCGCCGCCCCAGATCGCGGCGACCAGCAGGCCGACGATGATCCCGGTGGGGCGGCGCTCCACGAAGCCGCGGACCACCAGATAGCCGAACAGGCCGAAGACCAGTCCCGAGGCGCCCGCGGTGTTGCTGTCGGACGGGGAGAACAGCCACACCCCCAGCCCGTCCGCGACGATGATCACCGCGCAGACCAGGAAGAAGCGGCGCAGTCCGCCCAGCGCGGTCAGGAACCCGAGCGCGAGCAGCGGCAGGGTGTTGGCGGCCACGTGGTCCCAGCCGAAGTGGATGAAGGGCGCGGACAGCACCGAGGGCAGGTCGCCCACGTCCCGGGCGGTGATGCCGTACGCGTCGAGGGCGTGCCCGGTGGCCGTGTCCACGGCTTCGAGCAGCCACAGCAGTGCCACCCAGCCGGCCATCAGCAGGCCGGCCGTCCTGGCGCGCTCGCCGTCGGTCATGGCTCCGCCGCGGGTGTCGGTCTGCTTCATGGCGTCCCCCTGGTCGGTGCGTGCGAAGGGAGAACGTACGGCACACCTTGGCGAGTGCCCGGACGAGGTGGCCGGATAGTCTCGGTGTCATGACTGACGGCAAGCGCACCCCGTGGGTGGTCGGGGTTTCCGGGGCGTCGGGGACGCCGTACGCGGCGGCGGTGCTGCGGGGGCTGCTGGCGGCCGGGGAGAGCGTGGACCTGGTGGTCAGCCGGGCCTCGCGGCTCACTCTGCTGGACGAGACCGGCATCGCCTTCCGGGACGCGCACTGGCGCGAGGACCTCGCCGAGTGGCTGGCCCGGGGGGCCGACGGGAAGCCGGGCACCTTCGAGGTGTCCGTGGAGGACGTCCGGTACTGGGGGGCCGGGGACCTGGCGGCGGGGCCGAGCAGCGGCTCGTACGCCGTCAAGGGAATGCTGATCGTGCCGGCGTCCACCGCCTGTGTGGCGGGTGTGGCGCTCGGACTGTCGAAGGACCTGTTGCAGCGGGCGGCGAGCGTGACGCTCAAGGAGCGCCGCCGGCTGGTGGTCGCGGTGCGGGAGACCCCGCTGAACGGCCAGACGCTGAAGCACCTGGTGGCGCTGGACGAGGCGGGAGCCGTGGTGCTGCCCGCCTCTCCGGCGTTCTACGCGGGTGCGACGCACATCCAGGATCTGGTGGACTTCGTCGCGGGGCGGGTGCTGGACGCGGCAGGGGTGCCGCACCGGTTGTACCGCCGTTGGGAGGGAGAGCTTGGAAGCTCTCGGGCTGCGGGTTAGCGCTTCTTGGCGTTGCGCGGCTTGGTGCTCTTCTCGGCGCGCCGCGCGGCGACTACCTGCTGGTGGGCACGGGATCGGTTGGCCTGCTCCTGGAGCTGCCGCATTTGGGCGTAGGCCATCTCGATCGTGTACACGGTGAACCACTCCTGAAGATCGTCATTGATCTGTTGAAAGATTCACAGGGCGTTGACCCTGTGCGCCTTTGATTCTATACCTAATCTTGCAGGATCGCCGAACAATAGAAGGGTCCAGATACATGGACGCGGTGGACAGGCAGCTCATCCAGGCACTCCGGGAAAACGGACGTGCCTCGTACGCGGAGCTGGGCCGGCTCGTGGGTCTCTCCGGCCCCAGCGTCACCGACCGCATCAACCGGCTGGAGACCGCCGGGGTCATCACCGGGTACCGCGCGACCGTCGACGCGGCCTCCCTCGGCCTGGGCGTCACGGCGCTGATCGGCATCTCGCTCTCCGATGCCGCCGACCACGAGGACGTGGCACGCCGGCTGCGCGACCTCGCGGAGATCGAGGACTGCTGGTTCATCGCCGGCGACGACTCCTACATGCTCAAGGTGCGCGCCAGCGACGTGGACGGCCTGGAGAAGATCATCCGCAAGCTGTCCGGGACCAAGGGCGTCTCCCGGACCCGTACCACCATCGTGCTCTCCACCAAGTGGGAGAACCGGGTCGGAGAGCTCCCCGAGGAGCACTGAGAGTACGGTGGGGCGGGGAGTGACCCCGGGCGGAAACGAAGCCTGGGGGAGCCGGCGGACAGCGACCGGCAGACATCGATCAGGAGGCGACCGGCACATGGACGCTGGGCTCAAGCGCGAGCTGGAGGAGAAGGTCCGCTCCGGCGAGCGGCTGACCCGTGAGGACGGCATCGCCCTCTACGAGTCGGACGATCTGGCCTGGCTCGGTGGCCTCGCCCACGAGGTGCGCACGCGGAAGAACGGCGACGTCGTCCACTTCAACGTCAACCGGCACCTCAACATGACGAACGTGTGCACGGCCTCGTGCGCGTACTGCTCGTTCCAGCGGAAGCCGGGCGAGAAGGACGCGTACACCATGCGCATCGAGGAGGCCGTCCGCCTGGCCAAGGCCATGGAGAACGAGAACCTCACCGAGCTGCACATCGTCAACGGCCTGCACCCCAACCTGCCGTGGCGCTACTACCCGCGCTCGCTCTCCGAGCTGAAGAAGGCGCTGCCGAACGTCTCGCTGAAGGCGTTCACGGCCACCGAGATCCACCACTTCGAGACCATCTCCGGCCTCTCGGCGTCCGACATCCTGGACGAGCTGATCGAGGCGGGCCTGGAGTCGCTGACCGGCGGCGGCGCGGAGATCTTCGACTGGGAGGTCCGGCAGCACATCGTCGACCACCGCACCCACTGGGAGGACTGGTCGCGGATCCACCGGCTCGCGCACGAGAAGGGGCTCAAGACCCCGTGCACGATGCTCTACGGCCACATCGAGGAGCCGCGGCACCGGGTGGACCACGTGCTGCGGCTGCGTGAGCTGCAGGACGAGACGGGCGGCTTCCAGGTCTTCATCCCGCTGCGGTACCAGCACGACTTCGTGGACATGAAGGACGGCAAGGTCCGCAACACGCTGCAGGCCCGGACCTCCATGGCCACCGGCGCCGAGGCGCTGAAGACCTTCGCGGTCTCCCGCCTCCTCTTCGACAACATCAGGCACGTCAAGGTCTTCTGGGTGATGCACGGTGTGCAGACCGCCCAGCTCGCGCTGCAGCACGGCGCGGACGACATGGACGGCTCGGTGGTCGAGTACAAGATCACGCACGACGCCGACAACTACGGCACCCCGAACAAGCTGACCCGGGACGACCTCCTGGAGCTGATCCGCGAGGCCGGCTTCCGGCCGGTCGAGCGGAACACGCGGTACGAGATCATCCGCGAGTACCCGGGGCCGGACGCCTCGCTGCGGGAGTCGCCGCAGCCGATGCGCGTCTGACGCGCGGCCGCCCGATCGCTTGCTCCGACGCCCTGGTCCGCACGACGGACCAGGGCGTTTTGCGTACCGAATCCAGTGGCGCCCGAGCCCGGGTAATAGATAATCTGCCCCTATGACCCTTACGCAGCTCGCTCCGCCCGCCACCGCGCCCGACGACCGGCCCGCTGCCGCCCCCGGGGCCCTGGCCTTCACCCTGGACCCGTCGGTGGATCCCGCCCTGCACGAGGGCATCCTCGACCTGTGGACGGACGTCTCCAACGCGGGCGGCGCCGTGGGCTTCGTCCCGCCGGTGGTCCGGGACGACGTCCGGCCGCAGCTGATCAAGCAGCTCGCCGCGGTCGCCGAGGGCGGCAGCCGGCTGGTCGTCGGCCGTGACGCGGACGGCCGGGTCCTCGCCACCGCCTTCCTCACCCTCAACACCCACCGCCTGATGACGCACTGGCTGTGGGCCTACACGGTCATGGTCCACCCCGCCCTCCAGGGCCGGGGCGCCGGCCGGGCCCTGATGGCCGCGGTCGCCGACGCGGCCCGCACCATCGACGGCATCGAGGCCATCCGCCTGACCTGCCGCGGCGGCCTGGGCCTCGAACGCTTCTACGAGTCCTGCGGATACACGGAGGTCGGCCGCGTCCCCGCCGCGATCCGCGTCGCCCCGGGCGACGACCGTGACGACGTCACCCTCCTCCTCCCGCTGACCTGATGGCGGGAAGGGGGGCGTGGGACCAGCGGGTGGTGGCGCTGGTCGAACTCCGGGGTACGCAGACCGACCGTGACCTCTTCGAGGCGGCGCTGGAGGCCCGCGAGTGGCCGGTTCTGGAACAGCACGGCACCACGGTCACCGCGGAAGCCGACGGCCTTGCCTGGTACCTGGTCGAGGTGCGCATACCCGGTTCATCGTTCCGGGCGGCGGAAGGTGCACGCCTGCGGCTCGAAGCTCTTGCCGACGGCATGTGCCTGGCCCTGACGGTGGAGGCGGTGGAACGCGTCGACCGTGCATCGCCACCGCGAGACCGCTGGGAGACCTCCCGGGGGCGACCTGGTCGCAGGCCGCGACGATACGCCGACACTCTCGCCGGTCGGGTCGACAGCCCGCGCTTGATCCGGGCCGCGGACGAAGAGACTGCGCGGGCCCTTGCCACGCTGCGGATGCCAGGCGTTGAGCAAGAGCCGCCGACAGTCCCGCTCATGCGCTCATTGACCACCCGAGGAAGAGTCCCGGCTGCCGCGTCACGGATGTTCGGCCGGGACCTGTCCGTCCCGGTTGGGATGGCCTTGCTTGCTGGAGGAGGCTTTGAAGCGACCGTCGTATCGTTTCTGCTGAGCAGTCTCCTGTTTGTGATTGCATTCGGACTGGGGCTGATCCTTCTTGCTCGAAGGGCGCCGGAACAACCCTTCCGCCAGTCCGTGCTCCGCGCTGCAATCCTTGTCGGGCTCCTTGCTGTCGTGAGCGCAGCAATCTGGCTTGTCGCACCTGTTGCCTCGCTCGTATTGGTGCTCGTGGGCTGCGCGACCATGGTCCTCGCTGGGTTGCACATGCTGGTCCGCGAGTCCAGCTGGCGCGTCCTGTTGCCCTGGCTACTTCCGGCTGTGCTGCCCTTCGTTCCCGGGCTGTTGCCGACGCTCGGGCTGTCGCTGCCCGGCTTCTACTTGCGTGCGTTCGATGTAAATCTGGAGGACATCGAGATCCCGGCGATGCATGGGCTTCGAGCCACTGCCAAGGTGATGGCGGGCATGGCCTTGTGGCTTCTGGCACCGGCGATGATCGGCTATGCCAAGCATCTCCACAACATGGTCCGGGACCGGTGGCTGGGGTACGTGGGGTTTGTCATCGTCTCAGCCATGTGTCTGTTTGTGGGAGTTTGGGGCGTTGCCCTGGGGCCAGCCGAGATGGCGGGGCGCCAGGCTGTCGCAGATGCCGCAGCCGGGCGGGCGCCAGCGCCGTACTACGGCATCAAGCCCGAGTGGATGTGTGCGACCCCCGTCACCGACCCGGCCAGGGTGCCCGTGGAGGGCGGGCAGCTGGACCCCCGCAAGGCGTACGTCCTGCTGGGCGACGCCGACGGCCGGGCCGTCCTCTGGGACGCGCAGGGGAAGGCCGCGCTCAAGATCCCCCTGGCGTCGCTGCGGCTCGTGCCCGCCGAGGACCCCCGGCGCCCCTGCCCGTAGGCGGCGCGTGCTTCACTGGACGGGCATAACCGACACAGACAGAGAGAGGTCAGCGTGTCCAGCAAGCCGAACGCAGCCATCCGTTACACCGCGATGCGGCTCGGCATCTTCGCCGGGTGCTTCCTCGCCGTCTACGTCCTGGTGCGGCTCCGGTGGGTGCCCGCCGGGCTGGGCGACGCCAATCTCGCCTGGGTCGTGCTGCTCGCACTGGTGCTGTCCGCGCCACTGTCATTCGTCCTGCTCCGCGGTCAGCGCGAGCAGATGTCCGAGCAGATCGCCGGACGGGTCGAGGGCGCCAAGCGCAAGCTGGCCGAGAACCGCAGCCAGGAGGACGCGGCCGACGACGCCGCGCGCGCCAGTTAGGTTCATCACACACCGAACTGCCCCAACGCTGGGTCCTACCGCCCCAGCGTTGGGGCAGCGGCGTTTTTGGGCGGTCCCGGCGCACTCACTGCTCAAAGTAAGCCTTTGAGATTCTCAAAGCAGAAGTGTTAGCGTCATCGGCATGTTGACGACAGCCGCGCACCTGACAGCCATGAGCACTCCGCTCGTGGTGCGCCTGCACGTCGACCTCTGCCGCCGCGTGTCCGCGGCCTGTTGCTGTTTCTGACGCGTTCGCGCCTTCCAGCAGCGGTCCCGGCCGGGCTTTCCTGGCTGCCGCACCGCAACACCTCGCAGAACCTTTCCCCCTCTTTTGTGCGTCATTCCCGGAGTGTGCCCGTGTCCGCGACAGCGACCACGCCCCCCAAGTCCCCCGCCAGGCCCTCGCTGAAGTTCCCGTTCTGGGCCCAGATCGTCACCGGCCTCGTGCTCGGCGTCCTCCTCGGCTGGCTCGCCCGCAGCCAGGACGTCAGCTGGCTGGCCACCACCCTGGAGAAGGTCGGCGACATCTTCGTCCAGCTGCTGAAGCTGGCCGTGGCCCCGCTGGTCTTCTTCGCCATCCTGGTGTCGATCACCAACCTCCGGAAGGTCAACAACGCCGCCCGGCTGGCCTCCCGCACCCTGCTCTGGTTCATGATCACCTCGCTGATCGCGGTGGGCATCGGCCTCGCCATCGGCCTGCTGACGAACCCGGGCGCCGGCACCGGCCTCACCCCGGCCGACGGTCAGGAGCCCAAGAAGACCGGCTCCTGGATCGACTTCCTGACCGGCATCGTGCCGACCGACGTCATCACGCCCTTCACCGAGCTGAACGTCCTGCAGATCGTCTTCATGGCCGCCGTCGCCGGCATCGCCGCCCTCCAGCTCGGTGACAAGGCCCAGCCGGTGCTGAACCTCGCCGAGTCCGTCCTGGAGCTGCTGCAGAAGGCCCTGTGGTGGGTCATCCGCCTCGCGCCCGTGGGAACCGTCGGCCTGATCGGCACCGCCATCGCCTCGTACGGCTGGGACCTCATCGGCAAGTACGCCACCTTCACCGCCGACGTCTACATCGGCTCGGCGCTCGTGATGTTCGGCGTCTACCCGCTGCTGCTCGCCACCGTCGCCAAGGTCAACCCGCTGCAGTTCTTCAAGGGCGCCTGGCCGGCCATCCAGCTGGCCTTCGTCTCCCGCTCCTCGGTCGGCACCATGCCGGTCACCCAGAAGGTCACCGAGCGCCTCGGCGTCCCGAAGGAGTACGCGTCCTTCGCCGTGCCCTTCGGCGCGACCACCAAGATGGACGGCTGCGCCGCGATCTACCCGGCACTCGCCGCGATCTTCATCGCGAACATCTTCGACGTGCAGCTGGGCATCAAGGAATACCTGCTCATCGCCTTCGTCTCGGTGGTCGGCTCCGCCGCCACCGCCGGCCTCACCGGCGCCACGGTCATGCTGACCCTGACCCTGTCCACGCTGGGCCTCCCGCTCGCCGGTGTCGGCCTGCTGATGGCCATCGACCCGATCCTGGACATGATGAGGACGGCCACCAACGTCGCCGGTCAGGCGCTCGTGCCGGTCCTGGTCTCCGCCCGCGAGGGCATCCTGGACAAGGAGGCCTACGCCGCGGCCTCCGGCTCCCCGCTGGACGAGACCGTCCCGCAGGCCGCCCCGGCCGCCGCCGCGGCCTGACCCCGGCACCAAACGCTCACCGCGGCCCCCGCCCCGCCCGGGCGGGGGCCGCGGCCCGTTTCGGCGGGGCCTACCGGACGACCGGGCCTGTCCCCGCTCGCCAATCGCCGATGCGCTTGCGGATGCTCGGCACCATCGGGAGCTGATCCACCTCGTTCGGGGTGAACCACGCGACCTCGAAGGACTCGTCCGACACCCGGAGGGTGCCGCCGATGGGGCGGGCCAGGAGGCAGATGGAGAACTCCTGACGCACCTCGCCGTCGTCATAGGCGAACACGTGCCCCGGGTTGGTGTACGTCCCGACGATCCCGGTGATCTCCACGGTCATGCCGGTCTCCTCCAGCGTCTCCCGGACCGCGCACTCCCCGATGGACTCGCCCAACTCCATCTCTCCGCCCGGCAGTGCCCACATGCCGTTGTCGGTGCGCCGTTGCAGCAACACCCGGCCGTCGTCGTCCACGCCGCCGGCCGACGCCGCCGGCACCAGGCTGTTCGCCTTCGGGGCCTTCGGGTCGTCCTCGTAGTCACGCCTGGCCATCGTGTCCACCCTCCCGGATGTCGCGCCCGCGGCTCCACAACGGTAGGCGCGGCGCGTCCCAAACGTCCCTGCATCACGACCCGATGGATCCCCACGTTCCTCCAGAACAGGCGTTCCGCTGAGGGGTGCTCAACCGTGCTCTGCCTGCTCTACCGGTGCACCCGAGAGACCCTCCATACCCCTGCCTACATATGAGTCCGGAGCAGCAGGGGCACACTCACCGCTTCAACCCGGCGTCGTTGGTCTGATCCCTATGACAGAAACGACTCGGCGGCCACTCCTCCCCTTCAAGAGTGGCCGCCCTTTGTCGCCTATCGAAGCTGAGTCATTTCGTTCTGCCTATAGCCCAGGCAGAGAGAATGTCAGCCGCCCTGTGTCAGCAGTGCAGCCTCCATATCAACCCAGGATGCAGTATCAACTGGAAGAGCAAGAACACCTTTCTTCTGCAGAGGATTCGACTGCACTATCGAATTTTGACCTTGAATCCGCTCAAGCTCTAGCTCAAGGTCTTGGACACGCTGCTGAAGCCGATGCATTTCAGCTTGGAGTCGACTCTTCTTGCGCTCTTCGCTCAAGAGTGCAAAATAGTCGATAGCGTCAGGGTCACCGCTGTCGGCTGCCAGTCGCCACCATTCATACGCCCTGTCGTCCTCTCCCATTACTTCGAGAAGTTCGGCGACACGTCGCAGATCTTCCGGTGCCCTCTTCTTCCTGTTCAGCAAGAGGTCAATCTCTTCTCTTGCTGAATTAACTTTCCCGGCATTTGTTCTGGGGACGGGCACGCCGGGGCGGCCGGCCGCCATACGGCGGCCGGCCTTCTCGCTCGCGTCTTCTACTGCCGGCGTCCGTGGGGGCGCCTTCTCCGTCAGGAACCGATCGAGGAGCAGCCGGAGCAACTCAGCCGCAACACGGTCGAGGCGGTGCAGTTCGTCGACGAGACGCAGTTCCCCGTAGTTCACGCGACCACCTCCTTCAGGGTCTCTGTTGCTTCCTTCTTCAGATTCGTCCTCGCCGCATGCAAGTAGCGAGTTACCGAGTCGACTGTTATTTTCAGTTCGTCGGCGACCTCTTCCTTACTCTTCTGCTTCCAGAACATGAGATTCACTACCTCGCGCTGCCTCACCGGCAGCTTGTTGAGGAGAACGTTAACCTGCATTGCGATTTCGCTATAAGCGGCCTCAAGGATGACATTCTCCTCGGGATTGCCCTCTTGGGACTCATCCATTTGGAGCGGATTTTCCAAGCCCTGGGGGATTTCTCTTTTCCCCTGGGATTTGTAAAAATCCTTCGCCACATTGCCGATGGCAACATGGATGTACTTCTTCAGTTCAAGAGGATCCGAGGGGATTGACTTTTCCTTGGCAATTCTCTTGAGGACGTTTTCGTACGCCTGCTGGAGTACGTCAGCGCCCAGGTGCGGATCTCCGTTGGCGTGCCGGGTGGCGGACCTGAGGAGACCCGGGTGGTATTCCTCGACCGTGGCCTTGAGGACGGTGCGCGGCAGGGGCGCCTGGCCAGGCGCCCCTGCAACCGGGTTGGGCGTGGTCATCGCACCTGCCGGTGCGGGCGATGCGGGACGACGAGGAGGCGGTCGGGGGCCGGGGCCACCTTGACCTCCCATGACTGCCCGCTATGGACAACTGCGGTACTGCCGGGCGGCAGGGCAGTGGCAAGCATGGTCAGCGTGGTGCGGCGCTCGCGCTCCATGAGGATCTGAAGCCAGCCGACCACGAGCAAGGACGCCGTAGGGGACAGCGCCCTTGCCGCAGCGGAGACGGACACCAGTGCAACCAGTGCCATGAGGTACCCGCTGCCCAGGAGGGATTGCCAAGCCATCAGGACTCGGCTCCTTTCGGCAACAGAGGAGAGGGAAGGAGCCCTCTCGCCAAGTACACGAAGCAGGCTGAAAGAACCGGATGCCGCAAGGCCGGACCGGCGCAGTGATCTACGCCACAGGACCTGTCTTACGGTCAACTCGCGTGCTGGCAAAGCGTCCGGTGCCGCGGGACGGCTCCAGCCACGGGGACGGGTGGGCGGTGTCCCCCCAGCGCGAACGGCGGTCCGCCGACGCGTACCTGCTCGCGTCGGGGGATGCCGCCCGGAGCAGGGGTCTGGGGGCCGGCGAAGGCCAATGTTGTTGCCTTAGCGCCGGTGTCCGTTGATCAACGCTTGGCAGCCTCGTGCTCTACGCCGAAACGGTGTCCGCCGAGGGGTCAGCCCAGGTGCTGCTGGAAGAAGTCGGCCGCCTCCGTGCCGACCCGAACGCGGACAGTCGGGTCGGCAGGTTCCGGGGCGAAGAAGTCGTCGTGACGGACGTCGGGGCCGGCCGAGCTGCCACTCGCTGTGGGGATGTGCTCCAGGTACGGCCGGGTGTCGACGTCATACGGGTTGACCGTGTCTGCTCCACCCCAGCGGATGCCCACAGGCACCCGCACAGTTGCCAGGCTTTCCGGAGTCACGAGACTGCCGACTCCGGGGGCCACCTGGAAGACCGCCCGCACTCGGGGATCCGAGAGGTCTGCTGCGGCGGCATTCAGTGCATGTCGTGACGACTCGTCCAGCGGGTGCTTCTTCCGCAGCGCCTCCAGTGCGCCGGGGAACTCAGGGATCTCCGGCAGAGGGACCGTCCCCGTCAGTACCGACCACAGGATCTGCGGATCGACACGAGCCCCGGCGAGGGCCGCCGCGGTGTAGCCGCCGAGGGAGAAACCCGCCACACCGACCGGACCAAGGAGCTGTTCCCGAGCAAGCGCGTCGAGGGCGAAGGAGACGTCCCGGGGCCGTTCCCACACGTGGAGAAAGCCCTCCGGCTCGTAGCCGTCGACGTAGTTGTTGCCGTGGTGGTCAAGGGCCACGACCCGGAAACCCGCCTCGTGCAGCGGACGTACCAGCCACTCCATGTTGCTGCCCGAACCTCCAGTGCCGTGAGAGACGATGACCAGTGGAGCCGGTGCAGCTTGGGGGCGGCTCGGCTCCCACAGGTAAAGACGGACAGGGCGCGGACGAGTCGGATCCCGCAGGTCAGGTCGGGACTCGTCGTGCAGGACACGTATCAGCGGCTGTCCCTGTCCAGAGATCGTCATGGCGACATCGTAGGGAGGTCGCCTGTCCTAAGTGCTGGTCTTCCAGCCCGGCGGGTGCTTTTCGGCTTCGCGGTCGGGTTGTGGGCCCAGCGGCCTGGCTGCACGGTGCCGCGTTTGGCGCGGGTCCTCAGCACCGGCCCGAACTCGACCGACCAGAAGCCTCGGTCGGCGATGACCAGGTCGCCGGGGCCGGTGGAGCCGGCCAGCGGGTAGGCGAGGCTGCGTTCGCCGTCGTGGTAGCCGCCGAGGCGGGCATCGACGACTCCGTGCGTTCCGATCTCGGCGAGGACCACCGCCCTGACCTGGGGGAATCCGAAGGGGACGCCGCCGGTGGTGGAAGGGCCGGCGAAGGCCCCCAGCACCGGCGGCGGTCAGCTCAGTCCTTGACCCCGGCCCCGGTCGGCGGCTGCGGGCGCAGGTGCGCGGGCTGCTCGTACTCGGCTCCGGTGTACCGGCGGCCGGTGCTGGCTTTCCTCGTCTTCGGGACGGCGGCTGGGCGGCGGCGGACCGGACTCGGCCCTCGGCCCGGCGCTGGCCGTCGGGCATCGTCTTGCGCAGGTCCTGCTCCTGGCGGAGCTCCCCGAGCCGCTGCTCGGTCTGCGTGATCGACGTGGCGTACCGGGCGGCGTCCTTCTGTCCGTTGCTGCGCTGGGCGGTGCCGTGGTCCTGGTCGGGGTCGTGGGCGTCGCCGACGAGCTCCCCTCAACGGGCCCCGCACTCGCGGCATTCGCCCTCACCGACCCCGCTCTGCATCGCGGCAAGAGCGGTTACGGGCCTGCCCCGCAGCCGCGCCCCCGTCCGGGCGGGGCCGCCGTGCGTGCCGCTCAGACCGTTCCCGCGCGGACCAGGGCGACCGTCGCGAGGAGCAGGGGGAGGGCGTACCACCAGAGGCCCATGGTGCGGCGGAACACCGGGGTGAGGGTGATCAGCAGGCCGAGCCCGCACAGTGTCGCCGACAGGACGCCCAGGGCCTGGACGTCCTCCCGGAACGGGTGGTCGCGGGGGCCCGGATCGGCGAGCAGGGCGAGGACGCCGAAGTAGACGGCGGGTGTGTAGAGGAGGGCGAGGGGGACGCCGAGGACCCAGCGCAGGCAGCCCTGGTCCTCGGGCAGGTCGATGTTCTCGCGCGGCATCAGCGTCTGGCCTTCCGTACCGGTTTCCTCACCGCATGGCCTCCCGCACCTTGCCGAGGTTGTCGCGGAAATCATCGCCGTAGTCCTGGGCCTTCTCCGATTCCCAGTACGGGCCGCCGTTGTAGCGGGCTGCGATCTCCTGCATCTGGTCCGGTGTCAGCCGGTCGGCGGGTACGTCCGCCAGGCCGGTCTCCGCCTTGATCTGTGCCAGGAAGCCCGCCGCGACGAAGGCGTTCTGCTTCGGGTCCTGGAGGGCCTGCTGTACCACTCGCTGCTGCTGCTCCGTCATGTGCTCCGGGTCGTAGCCGAGCACCTCCGCGCCGCGCCGCAGCTGGATCGCGATCGGCCCGAAGGAGGTCTCGTCCACCTCGCCGCCCAGTCGCCCCGGCAGGTTCCGGGCCGTGATCGGGCTCAGGCCCCAGGGGGCGTCCGCCGAGCGGCGGAAGAAGTCCACGCCGTTGTCGACGAAGCCGGGGCTGCCGGCGATCTCCTTCCAGGCGATCCCCGCGACCAGTTCCTCGGGCAGTCCGGCGTGCCGGGCCGCGGCCCGCAGCACCTCCTTGTTCTTCGAGATCCACTCGGCCTTCTCCCCGTCGCCCGAGGGCGGCAGCCAGAAGGTGTCGGCCGCCTCGGGCAGTCCCGCCACCCGGGTCCGGATGTCCTCCAGGCGGGGCGAGACCAGGGTGTCCGTACCGACCGGGCCGGTCATTCCGGTCTTGGGGCCGCTGCCGGGCAGCCGGGTCAGCGGGTTCGCCCGGGCCTCCTCCGTCTCGCGGCGCAGGTCGGCCATCGCCGCGGGCAGGTCGGGGCGCGGGCCGGCTCCCTTCACCGCGAACTCCGGCAGCAGTGCGTACGCCTGTTTCAGCGCGTGCGTGCACACCGCTCGGGCCTCGGCCTCGGTGGTCTTCGCCCGGTGGAAGAACCCGCCTGCGGTGTCGTGCAGGTGGTCGGCGCGCTCGCGGATGTCGTCGACGTCCATGGTGAGTTCGGCCAGCCCGTCGAGGAAGCCGGTGGTGGCCCGCATGTCCTCCCACTGGCGCATGGGCTCGGCCAGCTGCGCGGTCCGGGTGACGGCCGTGCCCTTGGTGGCGATGAGCGCGGCGAGCTTCCGCTCGGTGTCGGTGCCGTCGGCGTAGTGCGCCCGGGCGGTGGTCAGCGCCAGCGCGTACGCGTGGAGGGCGCTCGCCGCCTTGTCGAAGCCCTCCGCCATGTGCTCGACGAGCTTCCGGGTCTCGGCGAGGCGCCCGGTGTAGGTGCCGCTGTGCGCGCTGTGCCATACGGTGCCGGTCTCGGCGCGGCGGGCGGGCGCGCCGGCCTCGACGAGCAGGTCGCGCAGCCGCCGGAACTCCTGGGCGTTGCGCTCGACGAGCGGGGGATTGCACTCGGCGAGGAACTCGACGTCCTTGCGGAAGGCCAGTCCGTCGGTCACCGGTCCTCCGGTGCCACGTAGCGGCCGGACGACAGCAGGGTGTCCAGGAAGGTGCGGGCGGTGTCGTCGTCGACGCCGGCGAAGTGGGTGCCGGCGGTCCTCAGGCGGGTGCCGAGGGCGGCGAACAGCGCCACCGTGTCCTGGTACTGGTCGTCGGCGAACCGGCTGAAGCGGAGGACCTGTTCGGCGACGTCCTCGTGGGCGCGGGGGGCGCGGGCCATGGTGGCGGCGTCGCCGTCGGGGCGGCCCTCGTGGAGGAGGGCGGCGATCTCGACGAGCAGGTTGGCGTTGCCGTTGATGGAGGAGCGGTCGGCGACCAGGCTGTCCGCTCCGCCCGTCCCGGCCCCGGAACCGCCTCCGGATCCGGCCGAGTTCAGCCGGGTGGCGGGCGGGCCCGCCGCCAGTCTGGTGCGGGCGTCGGCCTTCTGCCGTGCCCATTCCGCTTCGAACGACATGCTGATGTTCCTCGTCCCGGTCCTGGACCGCCGGTCCCGGACCCCTGTCCTGGGTCCCTGTCCCGGATCCCCGTCGGTGCCGTCCGGACGCGACCGTAATCGCTGGTTCCGGCAGATGTGTTCACGCCAAACGGTGGGGTGGCGGTTGCATGGGCGTGGATGCCGGGGCGTGGACCTCGCGTGGACGTGCCGTGGGTGAGCGGGGGGCATGGCGTGCACGTGCCGTAGGAGGGGTGTTCAGGGCGGGTTACGGGTACGTAGATTACCGGCGGTAACCCTCGTGTGCGGCGGGGGCGTGCCGGAGTGCAAGGAGGTCCGCCGTGGATGCCATGGCTGCAGAGCCCGTGAAGACCGTGCTCGGCGGTGTGGTCCGGGAGGCGGCGGTGCCCGCGCTGGCGCCGGTGCCCATGGCCGGATCACTCGGGGACATCCCCTACGACAACGACCGGGTGGCACCCGGCGAGGCCGTGCTCGCCCGCAAGCAGGAGGACGGCTCCTGGCGGGACGTGACCGCGGCCGAGTTCGCCGCCGAGGTCACCGCCGTGGCCAAGGGGCTGATCGCCGAAGGGCTGCAGCCCGGTGACCGGCTGGCCATCATGGCCCGCACCACCTACGAATGGACCCTGCTCGACTTCGCCGCCTGGGCCGCCGGACTGGTGACCGTACCGGTCTACCCCACCTCCTCGGCCCTCCAGACGCGCTTCATCCTCCAGGACTCGGGGGCCGTGGCCTGCATGGTCGAGGACACCGCACAGGCGCGGATGATCAGCGCGGACCGTGCCGACCTGCCCGGCCTGCTGCACCTGTGGGCCTTCGACACCGGCGCCATCGGCCTGCTGGCCAGGGCCGGCGCGCACCTCCCCGACGCGCTCGTGCACGAGCGCCGCCGGGCCCGTACGCCCGAGTCCGTCGCCACGCTCGTCTACACCTCCGGCACCACCGGACGGCCCAAGGGCTGCGTGCTCACCCACGGCAACTTCTTCGCGGAGGTCGACAACGCGATCGAGCTGCTGCACCCCGTCTTCAAGGCCGCGAGCAAGGACCCGGCGTCCACCCTGCTCTTCCTGCCGCTCGCCCACGTCTTCGGACGGATGGTCGCCATCGGCTGCCTGCGCGCCCGGGTCAAGCTCGGCCACGCCCCCAGCATCGAGGGCGAGGACCTGCTGACGGACCTCGCGGGCTTCCGGCCGACCTTCCTGCTCGCCATCCCCTACGTCCTGGAGAAGGTCTACAACACCGCCCGCGCCACCGCCGAGAAGATGGGCCGCGCCTCCTCCTTCGACCGCGCGGCCAAGATCGCGCAGCGGTTCGGCGGGGCGGACGGGGGCGGCACCCCGGGCCTGGGGGCACGGGCCGCGCGGGCCCTGTACGAGCCGCTGGTCTACCGGCGGATCCGGGACGCGCTCGGCGGCCGCGTACGGTACGTGATCAGCGGCGGCTCCCCGCTCGGACGACGCCTCGCCGCGTTCTACACCGGCGCCGGGATCGAGGTCTTCGAGGGCTACGGGCTCACCGAGACCACCGGCGCCAGCACGGTCACCCCGCCCACACGGCCACGCCTGGGCACGGTGGGACGGCCGCTGCCCGGCACCGCCGTGCGGATCGCCGACGACGGGGAGGTGCTGCTCTACGGGCGGCACGTCTTCGCCGGCTACTGGAACGACCCCGAGCCCATGCCGGCCGGACAGTGGCTGGCCACCGGCGACATCGGGGAACTCGACGCCGACGGCTACCTCACCATCACCGGCCGCAAGAAGGACCTGATCATCACCTCCGGCGGCAAGAACATGGCGCCCGCACCCCTGGAGGACTGGCTGCGCGCCCACCCGCTGGTGGGCCAGTGCATGGTCTTCGGCGACAACCGCCCGTACATCACCGCACTGATCACCCTGGAGCCGGACGGACTCGCGCACTGGCGGCAGATGCGGCGCAAGGACGGCCTGTCGGCGGCGCGGCTCGCCCGGGACCCCGAGCTGCTGGCGGAGATCCAGCGGGCCGTGGACGAGGCGAACGAGCTGGTCTCGAAGGCGGAGTCGATCCGGCGCTTCACCATCCTGCCGGGCCAGTTCACCGAGACCCGCGGCCATCTGACCCCGTCGATGAAGATGCGCCGCGCGGCGATCGCCCGCGATTACGAGGAGGAGATCGAGGCCCTGTACGAAGGGTGACGCCGGCCGCGGCGCGGGCATGCCCCGGCGGCTTCGCGGCCGCGGTTCCCGTGGCGGCCGGCCCCGGCCGCGGTTGGGGCGGGCGCTGCCCGTGCCGGCCGGCCCCCGCCGCCGTGGGGGCGGGCGCGTCGGACCGCCCCGCCTGCCCACACCTCCGGCGGAGCCGCCGCGCACCTCGGCGGCGACTGCCCGCCTCGACTGCGACCGTCCGCCTCGGCCGGCGGTCGCTCATCGGGCTGGGGAGCAGACGCGGTGGGCGGAGCCTATGGTGGGTCGGAGGAGCGGGGGGCACCCGCGGGAGGTGCCGTGTACCTCTTTCGTTCCGCCGGCCGTTCGCGCGGCCGGGCCGTCGGCGCCGCGGCCGTGTGCTGCGCGCTGCTCGGCGGAGGGACGGGGACCGCCGCCGCGGTGCCCCCGCCGCCGGCCGTGCCCCGCCTGCACCAGGCGCAGGAGCAGCCGCGGATCCGGTGGGGCGAGTGCCCGGTGTCCCACGTGCCCGAGGACATGCGGTGCGGGGCGCTCAGCGTGCCGCTCGATCACGACCGCCCGAGGGGCGAGCGCATCACGCTGGCCGTGGCGGTGCTCCCCGCCACCGGGCAGCGGCGGCTCGGGGCCCTCGTGCTGAACTTCGGCGGCCCCGGCGCCCCCGGCATCGAGACGCTGGCCGCGTACGAGCACGAGTTCGCCGACCTCCGCGAGGAGTACGACCTCGCCACCTTCGACCCGCGCGGGGTCGGGCACAGCGAGCCCGTCAGCTGTGGCGGCTCGCTGGAGCCCGATGAGCCGGAGGACGAGACCGGTGGTCGCAGCGACGCCGCCGCGCAGCTCGCCGGGCTGCGCGCCGTCGCCGAGCGCTGCGCACGCCACTCCGGGCCGGTCCTCCGTTACATGGGGACCGTCCACGTGGCCCGCGACCTGGACCTCATACGCCAAGCCCTCGGCGAGCGGAAGCTCAACTACCTCGGCTTCTCCTACGGCACCCGGATCGGCGCCGCGTACGCCGCCCAGTACCCGCGGCGGACCGGCCGGATGGTCCTCGACGGGGTCGACACCATCTCCGAACCGCTCGCCGAGCAGGCCCTCGCCTCGGCGAAGGGCCAGCAGCAGGCCCTGGACAACTTCCTCGCCTGGTGCGCCCGCCAGACCGACTGCGTCTACGGGACCAACACCCGCACCGCCAGGGAGAAGGTCGGCGCGCTGGTGAACCGACTCGACCGGCACCCGCTGCCGGACGGCCACGGCTGGTACTTCACCGGCCAGGACGCGGTCGGCGCGATCGCCGTCGCCCTGTACTCGAAGGACAACTGGCCCGGCCTCGACCGGGGCCTGCGGATGGCCGAGCGCTACCGCGACCCGGGCGGTCTGCTGGACCTCGTCGGTGGCGGAGACGAGGACGAGGACGGTGACGGTGACGGTGAGGGCACACCGCCGGCCGAGGACGGCGTGCCCCAGGACAACGGACTGGCCGCCCTGGCCGCCGTCAACTGCGCCGACGATCCGGACCGGGACGACGGCAGGACCAGCCCCGATGCCCTGTGGCGGAAGGTCCTGAAGATGGAGGACGAGTTCCGGAACGCCTCGCCGGTCTTCGGCCCGGCCCAGCTGAGCACCGTGCTCTCCTGCTACGGCCGGCCGCGAGGCAGCGATTTCCTCCGGAGGATCGACCGGCCGCCGGGGCTTCCGCGGATGCTGCTGGTCGGCACCCGGGGCGACCCGGCGACCCCCTACCAGTGGACCGAGGAGACCGCCCGGCGGCTCGGCTCCGCGGCGGTGGTCCTGGACCACAAGGGCGACGGGCACACCGGCTACACGTCCTCGGCGTGCGTACGCGGCGAGGTGAACGACTTCCTCCTCGACGGCGATCTCCCGCGCGGTACGCGCGCTTGCCCGGCCGGCGAATAGCCCCTCTCCGGCGGTCGGACCCGCCGAAGGGGTAGGCGTTCCGCGGGTCGGCTCCGCCGGGGTGTGGGCAGGCGTTCCGCAGGGTCGTGCCCACCCTGCCCGTGGGGGTGCTGTTTCCCCTGGAGGTGTGGGCAGGCACCTCCGCCGGAGGTGTGGGCAGGCACCTCCGCCGGAGGTGTGGGCAGGCGTTCCGCAGGGCGGAACGGGTGGGCACACCGGAACGCCGCCCAGCGGGCAGCGCTCCCGCCCCACCGAAGCCATGGCGCGCTTTCGCCGCAGCGCCGCCCGGCCAGGGCGGTGGCTCCGCCGGACCCGACACCGCCAGGAGCGGAGCTCCGCCCGGACGGGGGTCCGAACCGCAGCCGGACCGGGGCCGGGGGTGGCTGCGCGAGCCCTCGCGGGACCGGGGTGCCGTGTGCCCACCCGTGCCGCCCTGCGGCACGACTGCCCACACGGCCGGCGGGACGGGTCCGGCCGCCCTGCCCCCACGGCGGCGGCCGAGGGGTCGGCGCGCCTGCGGTGGACCGGCTGCCCGTACAGCCGGGGCAGGCCGGGCTGCCCGCACCGCCGAGGGGCCGCAGCCGGGGCAGGCGCATCGTCGGCCGCCCCGCGGGGGCATGCGCATAACCGCCCCCAACAGGCATTGCGGGCACGCCGGATGGTCGGGGAGCGAGCCTCGGTCGGCCGGTACCGGCCGAGTTGGCGGGACGTCTGCCACAAACTGTCGGGGGGACGGCGAGTCGCGGTCGACCACCTGATAAACAGGGGATATTCACAGCTCGTCTTGGGGGGATCGCCGCACTGTGAAGCCTCTTCACCGACACCTAGTCAGCACCTCGCGCAAGGTGCTGTGCACGGCCGCGCTGGCGGCCAGTCTGACCACGGCCGCCGTGGTCACCAACGCTCCGGTCGCCGACGCCGGTGAGTCCGAGCCCACGCCGGACAGCCCGCAGGCCAACGACCGCGGCAACGCGCGCCTCGACCTGCCCGATCTGGTCGCCGACCCGCAGAAGCCGGGGGCCGGGAACACGCCCGGCACCGGCCAGGGGGGCGTCGGCATTCCCGCCACCGCGCTGGAGGCGTACCAGCGGGCGGAGACCGCGGTCAAGGCCGCCCTGCCCAACTGCAAACTGCCCTGGCAGCTGCTCGCCGGCATCGGCCGGGTCGAGTCGGTGCACGCCTCCGGCTACGGGCTGAAGGAGGACGGCTACACGACCAAGCCGATCCGCGGCCCCCGCCTGGACGGCAACGGCTTCGCCGAGATCAAGGACACCGACAAGGGCGAGTGGGACGCCGACCACGAGTACGACCGGGCCGTCGGCCCGATGCAGTTCATCCCCTCCACCTGGGCGACCTGGGGCGCCGACGGCAACGCCGACGGCAAGCGGGACCCGAACAACATCTACGACGCGGCGCTCGGCGCCGGCCTGTACCTGTGCGCCGGGGACAAGAACCTCTCGAACCCGCAGAGCCTCGACAGGGCGATCCTCAGCTACAACAAGTCGCGCGAGTACGTGAACACCGTGCTCGGCTGGATGAAGAAGTACCAGGACGACGGCACCGGCAGCGTGCCGAACCCGCCCGTCGGCGAGTACCCGACCCAGCCGCCGACCGCGCCGCTGCCGACCCCGCAGCAGCCGGCCCCGCCGTACACGCCCCCGGCCCACACGAAGCCGGAGAAGACCAAGCCGTCCAAGCCCGCCAAGCCCAAGCCGCCGGCCAAGCCGTCCAAGCCCAAGCCGCCGCCGGCCACCGTGCGCGGCCTGCAGGCGGTCGGCGACGCCACCCTGTCCGCCGAGGCCGGGACGGTCTTCCAGCCGTCCTCGAAGGTCAAGGCGGTCCTGAGCGACGGCAAGCCGGCCGTCCGCCAGGTCGTGGTCTTCGAGGTCGAGAAGGACACCACCGGCGGCACCGTCTTCGCCAAGGACGGCAAGACCCACCTCGTCGTCCAGACCGACAGCGAGGGCTTCGCCGCCGTCCCGAAGATCAAGGCGGGTCCGGAGGCCGGCACGTACACGCTGCGGGCCAAGCTCTACGGCACCCGGGTGTTCTCGGTGACCTTCGACGGCAAGGTCACCGAGAAGCCGGCGATCGCCCGGGTGGGGGACAAGCCGCTGGAGGTGCTCGCGGGCGCCAGCTTCCACGAGCAGAAGCTGCTGGTCACCGGCGCCGACGGCAAGCCGGTCCCCGGGGCCGTGCTGACCGCCGCCATGGTCGAGAAGAACGACAAGGGCGCGTGGGTGCCGGTCGCGAACGACGCGAAGGGCCCGTACTTCGAGGACAAGGACGGCAAGCAGCTCCGCACCCTGGAGCTGCCCGCCACCGACCAGGAGGGTCTGGTCACCCTGCCGTGGATCCTCACCAAGGGCCTCACCCCGCAGCAGCCGGTGACCTACCACCTTCGGGTGACCACCGCCGAGGGCCTCGAACTGATCCTCGACCTGAAGGTGACGCCGAACGAGGCCGGTGACGGCGGTGCGAGCGGCGAGGGCAGCGCGAGCAGCAAGGGCTGAACCCGACGAGGGCTGAACCCGGGCCGGGAAACACGTAAGGGCCGTGAGCACTGCTCACGGCCCTTCGTCGTGCCCCGGCGGCCCGAAGGCGTCGGGGCAAAGGGCAGGAGCCCCGGTGCCTCCGTTTTCACGGAAGCGTCGGGGCTCCTTGGGTACTGCTAGATCCAACCGCGATCGGCCGGTCCGGGCGATTAGGCCGGCGTGACGTTCTCGGCCTGCGGGCCCTTCGGGCCCTGCGTGACGTCGAAGTTGACCTGCTGGTTCTCCTCGAGGGAGCGGAAGCCGGTCGCGTTGATCGCGGAGTAGTGGACGAAGACATCCGGGCCGCCGCCGTCCTGGGCGATGAAGCCGAAGCCCTTTTCAGCGTTGAACCACTTCACGGTTCCGGTAGCCATGAGCCCTCCTATGGGCCAAAGGGTCGCCCTGCTCCAGAACCTGCTAAGAAGTCTGAAAACTACAAAAGCCTGCGGGTTACATGCTCCGCAGGCTCCGTACTGCAAGGGAAACCAAACTGCAACTTGCGGCGAGCCTAGCACGCACAGTCCTCGGGAGACCAGAGGGAAAGATCACGTCACCCGGACGTTTGAGACCCTGAGCGATGCTGACGCGGCCCCGGCGGCTAGTCTCGCGATGTGGACCCCTATCGCAGCCGGCCGCGGGTCGGCCACATTCAGTTCCTGAACTGCCTGCCGCTCTACTGGGGCCTGGCCCGGACCGGCACGCTGCTCGATCTGGAGCTGACCAAGGACACTCCCGAGAAACTCAGCAGGCTGCTGGTCGACGGGGAGCTGGACATGGGTCCGATCACCCTCGTGGAGTTCCTCAGGAACGCCGACGAGCTCGTAGCTTTTCCCGATCTCGCCGTGGGCTGCGACGGCCCCGTCATGTCCTGCGTGATCGTTTCGCAGGTGCCCCTGGACCGGCTCGACGGTGCCCGGGTCGCCCTCGGCTCCACCTCCCGTACGTCCGTCCGGCTGGCGCAGCTGCTGCTCGCCGAGCAGTACGGCGTACGACCCGATTACTTCACCTGCCCTCCCGACCTGGGGCTGATGATGCAGGAAGCGGAAGCGGCGGTGCTGATCGGGGACGCCGCACTGCGTGCATCACTGCACGATGCGCCCCGGCTCGGACTGGAGGTCCACGACCTCGGGCGGATGTGGAAGGAATGGACCGGGCTTCCGTTCGTCTTCGCGGTGTGGGCCACCCGCCGGGAATACCTGGAACGGGAACCGCTGGTGGTCGAGAAGGTGCACGAGGCCTTCCTCGCCTCCCGTGACCTGTCGCTGGAGGAGGTCACCAAGGTGGCCGAACAGGCCGCCCGCTGGGAGGCGTTCGACGCGGAGCTGCTGGAGCGCTACTTCACCACGCTCGACTTCCGGTTCGGTCCGGATCAGCTCGCGGGGGTAAGGGAATTCGCGCGTTTGACCGGGCCGACGACCGGCTTCCCGGCGGATGTGCGGGTGGAGCTGCTGAGCCGCAATCCGTAGGCTGCGTTAATTCTTCATATGTAATTCCATGGTTCGGCGTTCCATGGAATTTGCCGTTCCGCAGGGTCCGGCGTTTCGCTGGCGCGCGTGGGGGAGGAATTCCCCGGGCAGCCTTCGTACCGGCCGTCGGGGCCGTCGTCCGGGCGGCCGTCCGGGCGGCCGTCCGGGCCGTCGTCCGGGCCGTCGTCCCGGCCGCCCCGGTCGTCGCGCTGCCGCGTACCCGGGCGTGGCAGCCGGGGTGGCGCTACTGTGCCGGACGAGTGTCGTCGTACGGGGGAGGGGACGTCATGCAGCCGCTGGAGCCCGGGGAGCCGCGGACCATCGGGGCGTACCGGCTGCTGGGCAGACTCGGTGCGGGCGGAATGGGCCGGGTCTACCTGGGGCGCAGCGAGGGCGGCCGGACGGTCGCCGTGAAGATCGTGCACCCGCACTTCGCGTCTGACGACGAGTTCCGCGAGCGGTTCCGGCGCGAGGTCGCCGCCGCCCGGCGGGTCGGCGGCGAGTGGACGGCCCCGGTGCTGGACGCCGATCCCGAGGCCCCGGTGCCGTGGGTGGCCACCGGCTACGTGGCCGGACCCGGACTGGACCGGGCGGTGGCCTCGCACGGCCCGCTGCCCGGGGCGGCGGTGCGGGCGGTCGGGCTGGGGCTGGCGCGGGCGCTGGTGGCCGTGCACGGGTTGGGCCTGGTGCACCGGGACGTGAAGCCGTCGAACGTGCTGCTGACCCTGGACGGGCCCCGGCTGATCGACTTCGGGATCGCCCGGGCCACGGACGGCACGGCCTCGCTGACCTCGACCGGCGTCTCGATCGGCTCGCCCGGTTACATGTCGCCGGAACAGATCCTCGGCAAGGGCGTGACGGGTGCGGCGGACGTCTTCTCGCTGGGCGCGGTGCTGGTGTTCGCGGCGACCGGGCGGCCGCCGTTCAGTGGGGACAACTCCGCGACCCTCCTGTACAAGGTGGTGCACGAGGAGCCGGACCTGAGCGCGGTCCCGGTGGGCGGACTGCGCGAGCTGGCCGAGGCCTGCCTGGCCAAGGCGCCGGGCGACCGTCCGGCCCCGGCCGCCGTCGCGGCGGCCCTGGAGGACGCGCTCGCGGTGCCGGGCTGGCTGCCCGCGCCGCTGGTGGAGGAGGCGAGCCGGGCGGCGGTCCGGCTGCTCGACATGGACGCCCTCGACATGGACGCCCCCCACACCCCCGACGCCCCGGACGGCTCCGGCGCCTCCGGTGCCGTGGAGGGCGGTGCGGGGGCGTTCGGCCCCGCCGGGCCGGCTTCCGGGCCCGTCCCGTTCACGGCCGCGTCCCAGGGGTCTCAGGGGTCTCAGGGGTTCCAGGGAGGACCGGCCGCCGCCGGTGCGGTGTCCGGACCCACCCCCGGGTACGGCTACCCCGGCGCGGCCACCCCGACGTACGGCGGCCGGGCCGGAGCGGCGGAGTCCGTGGCGGGCGGATCCGCGGCCGGCTCCGGCGTGGGTCCCGGTACCGGATCGGGCACCGGTCCGGGTGCCGGGTTCGGCGCGCCCGACCCGTCGTACGGCGGGCAGGCCGGCGGCCCGTACGGGATGCCCACCCAGACCTCGGGCGGCGGCTCGGGCGGCGGCCCGTACGGACAGCCGGCCCCGACCTCCCCCGGCGAGGGCCGCCAGATGACCGTCCGGGCCGCCGGACGCCGGTACAGCTGCACGGTGGTCGTCGCCGCGGCCGCCGTGCTCGCCGCACTCGCCGGCGGGCTGTACGGAATGGGGATCCTGCCGGGCACCGGAGGGGACCGCCGGGACACGGCGAGCGGCAGCGACGGCCGGACCCCCTCCGGCACGCTTCCCGGGGCCGCCACCCGGGGGTCGGACACCGGGCCGACCGCTTCCCCCAAGGGCGGGCAGAGCGGCAGCCCGGCGCCCAGTGGCGCGGGGGCCCGGAAGGACGTGCCGCAGGCACTCGTCGGCACCTGGAAGGGCACCGTCACCACCTCCCGGTTCGGCGTCTCCTCCGCCTTCGAGATCACCATCCGGAAGGGAAAGGTCGGCGAGGTGGTCGGCCGTGACAAGTCCGTCCTCGACGTGATCGGCACCGACTGCAGCGGCGACTGGAAACTCGCCTCCGCCACCGACACCTCGCTCGTCCTCGACACCGCCGGCGGACCCAACCCGGCCCCCGGGATCTGTTCGGGCGGTTCCGCCGACGAGCGCTTCACCCTCAACCCGAACGGCACCCTGCACTACAAGTCCGGTGACGCGGCGGCCGGGAACCCGGAGGGAGACCTCACCCGCGTGCCTTGACAGCACTGGCGTAGGCTGGCCCGGTCCGGACCTCTTGACACACCGCCGAAGGGTGACGCACCGGTGACCGACCAGGCCGCTCTCCAGTCTGTCCTCGACCGTGCCGCCGAGGGGGGCCGGATCTCCGCGGAGGAGGCGCTCGACCTCTATCGCCACGCGCCGCTGCACGCGCTGGGCTCGGCCGCCGACGCCGTGCGCCGCCGCCGCTACGCGGGTACCGAGCACATCGCGACGTACATCATCGAGCGGAACATCAACTACACCAACGTCTGTGTGACGGCCTGCAAGTTCTGCGCCTTCTACGCGGCCCCGAAGGACACCAAGAAGGGCTGGACCCGGGACCTCGACGACATCCTGCGCCGCTGCGCGGAGACCGTGGAGCTCGGCGGCACCCAGATCATGTTCCAGGGCGGCCACCACCCCGACTTCGGCGTGGAGTACTACGAGGAGCACTTCTCCGCGATCAAGAAGGAGTTCCCGCAGCTGGTCATCCACTCCCTCGGCGCGTCCGAGGTGGAGCACATGGCCCGGATCTCCAAGGTGAGCGTGGAGGAGGCGATCCAGCGGATCCACGCCGCGGGTCTGGACTCCTTCGCGGGTGCCGGCGCCGAACTCCTGCCCGCCCGGCCGCGGAAGGCCATCGCCCCGCTCAAGGAGTCCGGCGAGCGCTGGCTGGAGATCATGGAGATCGCGCACGGCCTCGGCGTGGAGTCCACCTCCACCATGCTGATGGGCACCGGCGAGACCAACGCCGAGCGGATCGAGCACATCCGCATGATCCGTGACGTGCAGGACCGGTCGGGCGGCTTCCGGGCCTTCATCCCGTACACGTACCAGCCCGAGAACAACCACCTCAAGGGCCGCACCCAGGCGACGATCTTCGAGTACCTGCGGATGATCGCGGTCGCCCGGCTCTTCCTCGACAACGTCGCGCACATCCAGGGCTCCTGGCTGACCGTCGGCAAGGAGGCCGGACAGCTGTCGCTGCACTACGGCGCCGACGACCTGGGCTCGATCATGCTGGAGGAGAACGTGGTCTCCTCGGCCGGCGCCAAGCACCGCTCCAACCGGCACGAGATCATCGACCTGATCCGCAAGGCGGGCCGGGTGCCGGCACAGCGCTCCACCACGTACGAGCACCTCGCCGTGCACGAGGACCCGGCGAACGACCCGGCCGACCACCGCGTCGTCTCGCACATCTCCTCCATCGCCATCGAGGGCGGTACGGCCCACCCCGAGCTGAAGCTGATCCCCGCGAACTGAGCCGCCGCCGATGCTCACGCTGCACACCGCCGACCTGCTGGTGACCGCGGCCGGCGCCGCACCGCTGCCCGGCGGGGCGGTGCTGGTCGAAGGCGACCGGATCTCCCTGACCGGCCCGTACGAGGACCTGGCCGAGCGGTACCCGCACGCCCGGGCCCGGCGCTGGCCCGGGCTGCTCACGCCCGGGCTGCTGGTGCGGGCCGGCGAGGAGCTGCTGGAGCGCACGTACTACCCGGACGACCCGTACGAGATCACCGAACTCGGCGCGGAACCGATCACCGGGGCGGCGCTGGGCGACCTGAAGCTGACCGATGCCCGCTGGGGGCACAGTGCCCGGCGCGGCACGCAGCGGCTGCTGGCGCGGGGGGTGGTCGCGGTGGCGGCCCGCTTCACCGTCCCGGCGGTCCGCACGGCCGTGCTCCGCTCGGGCCTGACGGTCCTCCCGCCGGCTGCGCCGGCCGGGGGCGCCGGCGGGGCCTCGCTGGACCCGTTCGCGGGCCGCGCGGCGGCCGCCGAGGCCTACCACGGCACTCTGGAACCGGGCGCCCCGGCCCGCTTCGCCGCCTTCGCGGTCCCGGACGAGACCGCCCTCCTGTCGGAGGGCGCCACGACCTGCGTGGCCACGGTCATCAACGGCCGCCTCCTGCACCGCAGGCGCTGACCTCCCCCGGCGGGGTGGGGCGGGGTGCGGCCGTCCGCCCACGGAGGCGGGGCCGTCAGGGGACCGCAGGGCCCGAGAGGTACTTGCCGGTGCGGTCATAGGGCCAGGCGTTGGCCTTGCAGCCCTGCAGGCCCTTGAGCTGCTGCATCATCGCCGGGGCCGGCTTGCCCGGGCCGGGGCAGGTTTCGTGGCCGCGCCCTATCTCGTGGCCGACCTCGTGGTTGACGATCAGCGCCCGGTACTCCGAGACCGGCCCGTCGAACTGCGGCGAACCCTGCTGCCACCGCTTGAGGTTGACCACCACCGTGTGCCCCGCGCTGCAGTTGGTCTCGCCGACCAGCTCCGGCGTGGTCACCTCGCACAGCCGGTCGGTGGTCTGCGGCGTGGCGATCCGTACGGTGAAGTCCACCGTGCCCTGCGCGACGAGCTGGAAGCCGTACCGGTCGTCCCGGATCCAGCCCCGCCGGTCCGCGAGGATCGCGTCCACCTCGCGGGCGGCCTGGTCGGCGTCCAGGCCGGAGCCGTCCTCGACCTCCACCCGGTAGCGCCGGACGGTCCCGTTGCCGTGCTTCCCGGCGGAGACCTTGGCGGCGGTGAAGGTGCCCGGCCCGGAGCGCGGTACGTCGCTGCGGGAGGCCCGGCTCGGATCGGGAGCGGGCGTGGACGCCGCCGGCCGGGGTGCGGCGGACCGCGCCGGGTCCGGCGCGGCCGGTGCGGGGCGGAGGGCCGCCGGGGCCTTGTCCTCGTCCGCAGGCGGGTCCTGCCGCAGCACGAGCACCGCGACCGCGGCCACGCCGGCCACGCAGACCACCCCCAGGACCGTACGGCGGAGCCGTCTGCGGCGCTGGGAGCGGGCTCGCGACCGGGCGGCGCGGCGTTCCCCGCCACGTGTGGTGTGTGACTCGCGCATACATTCGCCGTCCGGAACCGGTCCGCTCGGCTTCCCCCTGGATCGTCGGTGCGGGTGCGGAACTGATGCACTATTCACCTTCGTAGATGCGTGAAGGAGGGGTCCAGGTTTCACCGGGGCCTGAAGTTCTCGTTCCGAACCGCCTGCCAGAATGGACCGGGCACCACCGACGCACCCGAACCGAGACGAGCGAGGCCGACCGCCAGTGACCCGCGCACACCTGGACAAGCAGCCGCACGAAGTCGCCTCGATGTTCGACGACGTGGCGGCGAACTACGACCTGACCAATGACGTCCTCTCGCTCGGGCAGGCCCGGCTGTGGCGCAAGGAGGTCGCCCGCGCCGTGGACGCCCGGCCCGCCCAGAAGGTGCTGGACCTGGCCGCCGGCACGGCCACCAGCTCCCTCCCGTTCGCGGCCGGCGGCGCGTACGTCGTCCCCTGCGACTTCTCCCTCGGCATGCTCCGCGAGGGCAAGCGCAAGCACCCGTGGCTGCCGCTGACCGCCGGCGACGCGACGAAGCTGCCGTTCCGCGACGACACCTTCGACACCGTCACGATCTCCTTCGGGCTGCGCAACGTCCAGGACACCGACGCCGCGCTGCGCGAGCTGTACCGGGTGACCAAGCCCGGCGGCAAGGTGGTCATCTGCGAGTTCTCGCAGCCGGTCTGGGGGCCGTTCCGGACCGTCTACACCGAGTACCTGATGCGCGCCCTGCCGCCGGTCGCCCGTGCCGTGTCCTCCAACCCGGACGCGTACGTCTACCTCGCCGAGTCCATCCGCGCCTGGCCCGACCAGCCCGAACTGGCCGGTCTGCTGCGGAAGGCCGGCTGGGGCCGGCCGGCCTGGCGGAACCTCAGCGGCGGCATCGTCGCCCTGCACCGGGCCTACAAGGCCGTCGAGGGCGGCCAGGGAACCGAGGGCGGTCAGGGAACCGAGGACGGCACGGGCGCGTAGTGGACTACCAGGCGCTGCTGGAGCGGATCGCCGGTGAGGTCGCACCGCTCGTCGGCAGCGGCACCCCCGCCGCCTACATCCCGGCTCTGGCCTCCGTGGACCCCGGCCGGTTCGGCATGGCCGTCGCCGACCTCGACGGCCGGGTGTACGGGGTGGGGGACTGGCGGGTGCCGTTCTCCGCGCAGTCCATCACCAAGGTGTTCGCGCTCGCCCTCGCGCTCGCCGAGGGCGGCGACAGCCTGTGGGAGCGGGTGGGCCGGGAGCCCTCCGGCAACCCCTTCAACTCGCTGGTGCAGCTGGAGTACGAGAACGGCATCCCGCGCAATCCGTTCATCAACGCGGGTGCGCTGGTGGTCACCGACCGGCTGCAGACCCTCACCGGTGACGCGAGCAGCGAGGTGCTCACCTTCCTCCGGGAGGAGAGCCAGAACGCGGAGCTCGGGTTCGACGCCGAGGTCGCGGCCTCCGAGCAGGAGCACGGCGACCGGAACGCCGCCGTCGCCCACTTCATGGCCTCGTACGGGAACATGGACAACCCGGTGCCGGCCCTGCTGGAGCACTACTTCTGGCAGTGCTCCATCGAGACCAGCTGCGCCGATCTGGCGCTCGCGAGCCGCTTCCTGGCCCGGCACGGGCTGCGCGCGGACGGCAGCCGGCTGCTGACCCGCAGCGAGGCCAAACAGATCAACGCCGTGATGATGACCTGCGGGACCTACGACGCGGCGGGCGAGTTCGCCTACCGCGTCGGGCTGCCCGGCAAGAGCGGGGTGGGCGGCGGCATCGTGGCCGTCGTCCCCGGCCGCTGCACGCTCGCCGTGTGGAGCCCCGGGCTGGACGCGCAGGGCAACAGCGTGGCGGGCGTGGCGGCGCTGGACCGCTTCACGACCCTGACCGGGCTGTCCGTCTTCTGACGCTCCCGTTCCCGGCGGACCGGGAGCGGGACCGGGACCGGGAACAGGAACGGGAGCGTCAGGAACCGCCGTTCAGGGCGAGCGCGTACCGGCGCCCTCTGCGGGCGCCGCCCGGCAGCGGAAACGTCTCCTCAAGGCTCATGCCCAGGCGTTCGGCCACCGCGATCGAGCGCTCGTTGGCCTCGTCGATCATCGCCACGACCCGCGGCAGCCCGGTCTGCCGCACCCGGTCCACGGTGGCCAGCGCGGCGGCGTACGCGTACCCCTTGCCCCAGTGCTCCCGCCCGAGCCGCCAGCCGATCTCTATCTCGCCGACCGGACCCCAGGCCTTCTCCGCCGGCCAAGGCTGCGCCCCGGTGAAGCCGACGACCTGCCCGTCCGAGTCGAGCAGGGTCCACAGGCAGTAGCCCAACCGCGCGTCGTGCAGCCGCTGGCGCGCGGTGAACTCCTCGTACGCCGAAAGCTCGGCGGGACCGCCCAGGAACTCCATGACGTCCGGGTCGTCGAAGACCCGGTGCCAGGCGTGGGCGTCCTCGTCGGTCGGCACGCGGAGGCTGACGGCCGGAAGCGGTGCGTTGGTCATCGTGCGGCCCTTCTCGGTGGTGATCACTGTTCGCTGCATAGACTGCCCATGTCCTGTGCCTTCGGCACGCAGAAGTTTCCAGCGCCCTCGGGAGATCCCGCAGTGACCGAGCCCCTCTCCGAACACACCGCGGATGTGATCGTCGTCGGGGCAGGTCCCGCCGGCGCCACCACCGCCTACTACCTCGCCAAGTCGGGCCTCGACGTCCTGCTGCTGGAGAAGACGGCGTTCCCGCGCGAGAAGGTCTGCGGTGACGGTCTGACCCCGCGCGCCACCAAGCAGCTGGTGGCCATGGGCATCGACATCTCCGAAGAGGCCGGCTGGCTGCGGAACAAGGGCCTGCGGATCATCGGCGGCGGGCAGCGGCTCCAGCTGGACTGGCCGGAGCTGGCCTCGTTCCCCGACTACGGACTCGTGCGCAAGCGCGACGACTTCGACGAGACGCTGGCCCGGCAGGCGCAGAAGGCGGGCGCCCGGCTGTACGAGCGCTGCAACGTCGGCGAGCCGATCCGCGACCCGCGCACCGGGCACATCACGGGCGTGCACGCCAAGCTCGGCGAGGAGAAGACGGCCGTCACCTTCCACGCCCCGCTGGTGGTCGCCGCCGACGGCAACTCCTCCCGGCTGTCGCTGGCCATGGGCCTGCACCGGCGCGAGGACCGCCCGATGGGCGTGGCCGTCCGCACGTACTTCACCTCGCCGCGGCACGACGACGACTACCTGGAGTCCTGGCTGGAGCTGTGGGACCGGCGCGGCCCGCAGGACCGGCTGCTGCCCGGCTACGGCTGGATCTTCGGCATGGGCGACGGCACCTCCAACGTGGGCCTGGGCATCCTCAACTCCTCCTCCGCCTTCCGCGAGCTGGACTGGCGCGAGGTGCTCAAGGCCTGGTGCGCGTCCATGCCGGCGGACTGGGGCTACACCCCGGAGAACATGACCCAGCCGATCCGCGGCGCGGCCCTGCCGATGGCCTTCAACCGGCAGCCGCACTACACCAAGGGCCTGCTGCTGGTCGGTGACGCGGGCGGCCTGGTCAACCCGTTCAACGGCGAGGGCATCGCCTATGCGATGGAGTCCGGGAAGATCGCGGCCGACGTGATCGTGCAGGCGCACGCCCGCGCGACCCCGGCGCAGCGGGAGCTGGCGCTGCACAGCTACCCCAAGGTCCTCAAGGAGACCTACGGCGGCTACTACTCCCTCGGCCGCGCCTTCGTGAAGCTGATCGGCAACCCGAAGGTGATGAAGGTCGCCACGCAGCGCGGTCTGACCCACCCGGTGCTGATGCGGTTCACGCTGAAGATGCTGGCGAACCTGACCGACCCGGCGGGCGGCGACGCCATGGACCGGATCATCAACGGCCTGTCGAAGGTGGCCCCGCGCGCCTGACGCGCACGGCCGACGGCTGACGTATGCCCGCCCGAGGCGGTGAACCGCCTCGGGCCGCACACCTGTTGCCCTTTATGCACCCCTCTTGGCAGACTCGCGCCGATCGCTTTTGATCTTCGTTTCTTCACGGGGGGTACACACAGTGGAATTCCGCATGCCCGCACGCGCCGCCGTAGGCGCGGCCGCCGCGCTCACCATCGCCGCCCTCGCGGTCCCGCTCGCCATCGCCGGCACCGCTCAGGCCGCCGTCATGCCGACGGCCGAGTTCATGTGGGCCGGGGACTCGGGCGACGGCCAGACCGACAGGCAGGTCTGGTACGGGCCGGTCTTCAACGACAAGATCGACGTCACGGCCTCCGCCGACCACCGCAGCCTGCGGGTCACGGTCACCCGCCCCGGCGACTCCTGGACCATGGACCTGGCGGCGCCGGCCGGCCAGACCCTGGCGCCGGGCTCGTACGCGAACGCGGTGAAGACGCCGGAGATGCCGGGCGTGGTCCTGGACCAGCCCAGCATGTTCGTCAACGGCTACCTCGGCGGCTGCAACTCCCTCACCGGCGGCTTCACGATCAAGGAGCTGGAGTTCGGCGAGGGCACCGCGGTCAAGAAGATCGACCTCTCCTACGCGCAGGACTGCGACGACCGCGACGAGCTCAGGGGCTACCTGACGGCCACGAACGTGGCCCCGCCGAAGCCGGTCGCCCTGACCATGACGGTCAACGCGGGCGGCAAGCTGTCCAAGGACGGCAAGGCCACCGTGAACGGCACGCTCACCTGCACCAAGCCGGTGAAGGTCGACGTCGGAGGCTCGGCGAAGCAGGAGCAGCCGAAGTTCGTCCAGGGCTACATCCGCACCCAGGTGAACTGCGTCCCGGGCAAGACCTTCACCTGGACCTCGCCGGTCACGGTGCACACCCCCGAGACGGGCACGCCGTTCATCAAGTCCGAGCGGCTCGCGGTCTTCGGCTGGGTCTCCACCACCGACCCGGACACCAAGCAGTACGTCTCGGTCAGCGCCGACAAGTGGGTGAACCTGCGCTGACGGGTCCGGATGACCCCTGACGGGGCCCGGCCGGGTGACCGGCCGGGCCCCGTCGGCCTTTTCACTCGTTGTTGCTGTGCTTCTTGGCCTAGTCGCTCCGGCACTCCTGCAGCGCGTCAGAATGCTGCCTCTTCAAGTCGCCCATCTGCTCGGCGGTCAACGGTGCCGTCCCGGTGGTCGGATTGACGTCGGGAACCCAGGTCAGTCCTTGCCGGCGCAGGCAGTCGACCCAACGCTGTTCCTCGGCAAGCTGCTCGGCGCCGACAGGCTCCACGGGGGGCAGCAGAGGAGCGCATTCCTTCGAGGCCGCGTCGATCTGTTCCGGCGGTTCGGTTTTGGCCAGTTTAGGCGTCCCATTGTCCGTGTATTCCACGGTGAGGCCCTGCTCTTTGAGACAGCCGTAGTACTTGATTTCGGCCGCCGACGGCGAAGGGCTGTCACTCGCCTTGGGCTCTGAATCGCCGGAGCAGCCGCTCAGGGCCAGGGTCGCGGCAAATGCCAGCGGAATGCACAGCCGGATGCGTATCACGATGCTTCCCCGATGTTTGGTCTTGGGCTCCCGTTCTGTTCGGGAGAGGTGCCACGGTCTCGCCCACCACGGGGTCCGGATGTTATTCACGGGACTTGCGCAACGTCAAGGTGACCAAAAATCAAGGTTGTTGAGTCCACTATCCGGAATGACCCTTTACTTCAGTCGGGTTCTGAACCTTAGATTCGACCGTCCCGAAAGGCGTTTACTGGAAGGGAACATTCCATGGACAAGAAGCTTCGGGTGTGGGCGGTCGGCGCTCTCGTTCCGGCACTCAGTGCGGCCGCACTTCTCCTCTCCGGCAGTCCCGCGATGGCCATCAACAAGGACGGCTACCTGGAAAAGGACGAGTTCGGCCTCTACTACAGCACCAACCGCACGGGGTGCGTGTTCGACCTCGGAAAGGAGGACATGAACTTCAGCGACAACAAGTTCTGGGGACCGTCCGGCTACGCCGGCTACCAGCGCATCACCAACGACAACACCGAGTCCTACTGGAACCGGGACGTCTTCACGTGGAAGGTCGGTACGGACAAGGACATGGACGGCCAGGTCGGCACATTGCCCGAAGGCCACATCGGCAACGCATCCGCCACGTTCAAGAACAAGATCAGCTCCGCCGACTACATCCTCGGCACCTGACACGGGGCGCACACCGACCGGCCCTCCGCCGAGATCCGGTGGGCAGGCCCGGATCAGCGGCGGAGGGCCTCCGCCGGCTCGATCCGGGCCGCCCGCCAGGCCGGGTAGAGGCCGGCCAGCAGGCCGGTGAGCAGGCCCACGAGGGGGGCACCCGCCACCGTGACGGGGTGGAGCACCGGGGTCCAGTCCCGGACCACCGCCACCGCGACCACCGTCAGCTCGCCCAGTGAGGTCCCCACCAGTCCGCCGAGCGCACCCAGCGCGGCGGACTCGGTCAGGAACTGCCCGGCCACATGCCGGCCCCGGGCCCCCAGCGCCCGCCGCAGGCCGATCTCCCCGGTCCGCTCCAGGACCGCGACCAGCGTGGTGTTGGCGATCCCGACCGCCCCGATCACCAGGCAGATCCCGGCGAGCAGCAGGAACAGCGCGCTCAGGTCCGAGGTGACGCTCGCCCGCAGCATCCGCGGATCCGGCGGCGGCACGGCCTTCAAGTACTCGGGGTGGTCGGGCCGCAGGGCGACCGGCGCCAGTTCGGCCACCTGCCGCGCCGCCCCCAGATCGGTGGCGATCAGCATCCGCGCCTCGGTAGGGCCGGGCGGCCCCCAAAGGTCCTCGGCGGTGGCCTTCGGGACCAGGACGGACATCAGGTGCTCGGGCTGCCGGCGTACGTCCCCGATGATCCCGGCCACGGTGAACGGCTGGTCGCCGATGAACACGGCCGGGCGGGTGGACAGGGAGCCGATGCCGAGGCGGTCGGCGAGCCCGCCGCCGATCAGCACGACCCGCTGCCGGCTCTGCTCGGCGAAGGCGTCGTACAGCCGGCCCTCCCGCAGGGTCGGGACCATCGCGGCGACGGCGCCCGGAGAGGCGGCGAAGACGGTGGAGCCGGTACCGGAGGCCGGCCCGGCTGCGGTGCCGGTCTCGGGCGGCACCGTGCCGACGGCGGCGGCCGAGGCGGCGCGGACCTGCCACAGGACGCCGGCCTGCTCGATACCGGCCACCGCCCGCAGCCGCTCCTCCGCGTCGGCGGGGAAGCCGGGCCCGGCGAACTCGTCCTGCTGTCCGGCCACGTCCTCGATGGTCACTTCCGTGGCGCTCAGCACGTTGAACCTGCCGTCGATCTGCGCCGAGATGGTGCCCGTCAGGCCGAGCACGGCGACGAAACTGCCCACGCCCAGCACCGTGCCGAGCGCGGTCAGCGCGGCGCGGCCGGGCCGGCGCAGCATCCCGGCCACGGCCTCGGAGAGCGCGTCGCGGAGCCTGAGCCGGGTGGGCGGTATCCGTTCGCTGGTCGGGTCCTTCATCCGTGCTCTCACCCGGTCTCTCCCAGCAGGCCGTCCCGGATGGTGACGGTCCGCTGTCCGCGTGCGGCGACCTCGGCGTCGTGCGTGATGACCAGTACGGTCATGCCCGCGCCGTGGAGCGCGTCCAGCAGGGCCAGCACCGAGGCGGCGTTGGCGGAGTCCAGGTTGCCGGTCGGTTCGTCGCAGAGCAGCAGCGAGGGCCGGCCGACCAGGGCCCGGGCGATCGCCACCCGCTGGCGTTCACCGCCGGAGAGCCGCCCGGGCACGGCGCCCGCGCGGTGGCCCAGGCCGACCTGTTCCAGGGCCTCGCGGGCACGGCCGATGCGCTCGGCGCGCGGGACTTGGGTGTAGAGCATGGCGAGGGAGACGTTCTCCAGGGCGCTGCGGTGGGGCAGCAGGTGGAAGGACTGGAACACGAAGCCGATACGGCGCCCGCGCAGCGCGGTGCGGTCCCGGTCGGCGAGGGTGCCGGTGTCGATGCCGTCGAGCAGGTAGCGCCCCCGGGTGGGGGAGTCGAGGAGCCCGGCGACGTTGAGGAAGGTGGACTTCCCGGAGCCGGACGGGCCGACGACGGTGATGAACTCGCCCCGGTGGACGGTCAGATCACACGGTTTGAGGGCGTCGACGGGCGGGGGGCCCGGATAGCGGAGGCCGACTTGCTCGAAGCGGATGACCGGCACGGCGTCGGTCTCGGTGTCGGTGTCGGCGTTGGTTTCGGCATCAGCCTCGGGGTCGGCGTCGCCCGACACGGCCGGCAGGGCTTCCGGGCCGCCCGGCCCGCGCCGCCACGGGCTCAACGTCCGCCTCCCGGGGGCGCTTCGCCGGTGGTGCCGATGACCACCTTGGCGCCGGGTGTGAGGGCGTCCGCCCGCTCGGTGGTGACGGCCACGTACCCGTCGCCGCTCGTGCCGGTACGGACCCCGACCCGCTGCTGGGAACCGTCCGCACCCACCACGGTGACCACGGTCTTGCCGTCGGCGCCCGCGGACACCGCGGTGACCGGCACCACCAGCGCTTCCCCGTCGGTGGCCGCGGACTCGATGGTCAGCCGCACGTCCTGGCCGGTGAAGGACGCGGGGAGCGCCTGGTCGGGCCGGACCAGCATCCGGTACCCCACGCCCGCCGGGGGGCCCGCGGCTCCGCCCGAGGAGGAGTCCTGTCCGCCCCCGCCGTCCTTGCCGTCGCCGGAGCCCCCCGGGGCCCCGCCCCGGTCCTGCTGCCCGGTGGACCGCTCGGAGGCGACGAGGGACACCTTGGCACGGATGTCCTGGCCGGCCGCCTCGGAGGAGATCAACGCCGGCATCCCGGGGCGCAGCAGCTGCTTCTTGTCCTCGGGGAGGTACGCCTCGACGACCAGGTCCCCGGAGGACAGGGTGAGGACCGGGCCGGACACCGCGGCCCCCAGCCGGGTGCCGACCGAGCTGACCCGGGCCGGGAACGAGCCGAGGAACACCGTCTCCGCGGCCGGCAGCGTCGGCCCGTCGGCGGCCTCGGCGGCGGCCAGTGCCGCGCGTGCGTCGGTGAGTTGCCGGCGGGCGCGGGCCAGTTCCCGTCCGCCGTCCGGCGAGGCCGGAGCCGTGGCTCCGGACCCCTTCTCCGGGGTGGTTCCGTCCTTGTCCCCGGTGCCGGGCTTGGCCTCGGTGCCGGGCTTGGCGGCGTCCTCGACGGCCCACTCGGCGGACCGTACGGCCTCCCGGGCCTGCTTGAGCGCGGCTCCGCCGTCGGGGACGGCGGGCAGCGGCTCGTACCCGATGGCCCGGTAGCGGGTGGTGAGCGCCGCCTTCGTCCCGGGGCCGAAGGTGCCCTTGGGGTCACGGCCGGTGCCGTGGCCGAGCTCGCGCAGTGCCTGCTGGAGCTGGGCGACGTCGTCGCCGGTGGCGCCCGGCTTCAGGTCGCGGTAGACCGGGAGCCCGCCCTTGAGGGCGAACACGGGCCGCCCGGAGACCTCGGCCAGCAGCTGACCGGCCTTGACCTCGTCGCCCGCCTTCAGCGGCAGCTTGGTCACCACGGCCGCGCCCGCGCCATCCCCGCCCCCGCCGCCCTGCGGGGACACGGCGACGGTCTGGCCCGCGATGACGGTGCCCCGCATGACCACGGTCTCGGCCAGCACGCGGTGCTCGACGGTGGCGGTCAGCGCCTGCTGCGCGGGCGGCCGGCTCTCCGCCGCGACCTGCGCGGGCGACTTCACCACGAACGTGGCGAGCAGCCCGCCCACGGCCATCAGCCCGGCCCCGGCCACCACCCCGAAGACGACCCGCCGCCCGCGGACGAGCGTGGCGCCACCCTGATCCTTCTCCGCCACTAGCCCTTGCCCTGCCGGCATTTCGCGAGGGCGTCCACGTGCTTGGTCTTGAGCTCGCCGGCCTGCTCGCTGCTCAGCGTGTCGAACTCGCCGGAGACCGGATTAGGGTCCGGGAACCAGGAAATTCCCTCGGCACGCATGCACTCGGTGTGTCTCCGAGCAGCGGAGAGTTCCGCGGCGGTGGCGCGCCGCTCGGCCGGCTTGGGCTGCAGTGAGGCGCATTCCTTTTGCGCCACCACGATTTTCTCCGCGGGGTCCGTTTTCTCCAAACGCGGGCTTCCGCCTTCGGAGGTTCCTACCTTCAGTCCCTGTTTCTCCAGGCAGTCGTAGTACGCGATTTCCTCGGCGGATGGCGGAGGGCTGTCCTTGGCGGACGGCTCTTTCTCCCCGCTGCAGGCCGTGACCGGCAGGAACAGGGCCACCAGTAGGGTGCCGAGATATTTGCGCATTACAGCCCTTCGGGTACGGGGGAGCGTGAGCCTCCGGATGTTAATCAGAGGCCTTACGGAGCGTCAAGTTCCGCAAGACTGCCTTAAGTTACCGGTCCGGAATGTGGAACCGCCTTTACTTTCCGTCGGATCTGATTCTTAGATTCAACCGGATCGGAAAGATCATTACTGGAGGGGAACATTCCGTGAATAAAAAGCTTCGTGTGCGCATGGCTGCCGCGGTCGTACCGGCCATGGCTGCGGCCGCTCTTCTCGCCGCCGGCGGCACTGCGGCGGCGTACGGCAAGGACGGCTACCTGGAAAACCAGGAGTTCGGCCTGTACTACCTCACCGACCGCGGCGGCTGCGTGTTCGACCTGATCAAGGAGGACTACAACTTCAGCGACAACACGTTCACCGGCCCGGCCGGCTGCCACGGCCGCACCGACACCACCAACGACAACACCGAGTCCTACTGGAACCGGGACGTCCTCACCTGGAAGGTGGCCACGGACAAGGACCTCGGCGGCAACGTCGGCACGATCCCCGAGGGCTACATCGGCAACGCTTCGGCGACCTACAAGAACAGGATCAGCTCCGCCGACTACATCCTCGGCACCTGATGGCGGGGCAGGGCCGCAGCATCCCCGTGGCCGCCGTGGCACTCGCCGCGGCCCTGCTGGCGTCGGGCTGCGGCACGGACGGAGGTGGCGGCAAGCAGGGTGGGAAAGAGCCCGGGCTCGGCCCCGTCGCCCAGAACCCGGCCACGTCCTCCCTCGCGTTCCCCATGGACGCGTTCACGGACTCCGATGCCGATGTCATCCGCATGGCCCGGGTCCAGGACCGGCTGACCGCGCAGTGCATGACCCGGTTCGGTTTCGCGTACGAGGGCTCCGCCTCGACAACGGCCCCCGCGGGCGCCGATGACCGTCACCGCTACCTGTTCGGACTGGCCGACCCGGTCCACGCCGCCCGGTACGGCTACGACAAGAACGCCGGAGTCGAGCGCACCAGGCCCGCCCGGCCGACGCTCAGCGACAGCGCCACCGTCGTCCTGCAGGGCTTGCGCTCCGGTGAGAACGCGGGGAGCCGCCCTGATCCGCTGACGCAGGAAGAGGCGGACAAGACCGACAGCGGGATCGACGTCGGAGGCAAGAAGGTCCCGGCGGGAGGCTGCGTCCGGGAGGGCTACCGCAAGCTGTACGCCCCGACCAAGGACAGTGTGGACCTGCTGTTCGCGTTCGGGCTGTCCTCCGAGGCGCACGAGCGGTCGAGGAGCGACTCGCGGGTCAAGGCCGTCCTCGGGAAGTGGTCGGACTGCATGGCCAAAGCCGGCTACTCGGGCATCCCGACCCCCTACGACGTAGTCGAGAAGCTGGGCCTGACCGACGACAAGGGCGGCCCGAAGGCGGTCGCAGTCGCGGTCAAGGACGTCGCCTGCAAGCGCGAGGTGAACCTCGTCGGCGTCTGGGCGGCGGTGGAGAAGGCGTACCAGGAGCAGTTGGCCGAGGAGCACGCCCAGACGCTCGCGCTCTACAAGAAGCAGCGCGACGCCCGGTTCAAGCTGGCCGCCTCCATGTCCTGAGGCGGCTCAGGCGGCATACGCGGCGTACGCGCACGAAGGGCCGGCACTCCCGAGCGGGGGAGTGCCGGCCCTTCGCCGTGTCCCGGAGGACGGTGTCCCGGAGGACGGAGGACGACTAGAGCACGCGGACCGCGCCCGTGGGGCGGTCGTAGCTCAGCGAGCGCTCCACGATGCCCGTGCGCGGGTTCTGGGCGCCGACGAACTTGCCGCCGCCGACGTAGATGGCCACGTGGTACGCGCTGCCCTTGGAACCCCAGTACAGGACGTCGCCCGGCTGCAGGTTGCTCAGCGAGACGGAGCGGCCGGCCAGCGACTGGGACTGGGAGGTGCGGGACAGGGAGATGCCGGCCTGGCGGTAGGCGGCCTGCACCAGACCCGAGCAGTCGTAGGCGGAGGGGCCGGTGGAGCCCATCACGTACGCCTTGCCGACCTGGGCGCGGGCGAAGTTCACGATGGCGGCGGCGGAGCCGGTGGCCACGGACTTCGTCGGGGTCTCGCCGTTGTTGACCGTCGTCTTCAGCGTCAGCGAGGAGCGGCCGTCGTTGCGGGTCGCGCGCTCGGCGGCGGCCTTGCGCTCGGCCTCGGCCTTGGCCTTCTTCTCGGCGTCGGCCTTCTTCTGGGCCGCTTCCTTGGCCTGCTTCGCCTGGGCGGCGGCGCCGGTCCGGGCGCTCTCCTCCTGAGCGGTCAGCTCGCCCTCGACGGCGGCCGCGCGGGAGTTGTCGGCGGCGGCGGTGACGGCGGAGGCGATCTCGGAGCCGAGGTCCAGGTCCAGGACCGGCATCTCGAGGGTCTCGGGCGACGGCTCGACCGGCGTTGCGCTCGCCGTGCCGGCCATCGCCAGGGTGCTGAGCACGCCACCGGCAACTCCGGCGCGGACCGCGAGCTTCGAAGCGCTGCGACGGGGCTTCCGGTGGCTGGGTATGTGAGCGGTATGGGACATGAGTACAACGGCTATCAGGGCTCCAGGGGTCCCTTCAAGAAACGTGGCTTGCGCCACAGTTGTGGCACAAGCGGCCTGAACCAGGCGTTCCGGAAGCCTTATTGACGCCGTAACGGGCGAATCGGACAGTGGCTCATAAGGCTGTGATCAAGGCGTTTCTTTGATTTGTCCTATTTGATCTAGCGCCTACCATCCATGCGCACAGATGGCCAAGCCCTCTTTCCCGGACGCGGAGCGGGCGTGACGCAGGTCACAGCGCGGTCACGGTTGGGTGGAGCCTTGAGTGTCATTTCCGGCCGGGCCGGGCCGGTCGCGCCCGCACCCCCCGTGCGGCGACGGGGTTCGTGAACCGACGCACGCACCGGAGTGCCCCGTGGGAGCCGCCCCGTGCGTCCACTTCCGTACCCCCCGCCTCCCCCGGCCGGGCGATGCGAGTTCCCTTATCACGCCACCGGCCGTGCTGCCAATTTGCGTGCAGGGGCCAATGTTTGGTAGTGCGGCAGCCTCTCTACCTGCGGTAACCGGCCCCGATGTCACCTCTGGTGATCATGTGGGTGCTTCGCGTACGAAGATCACCACTCATCGGACTTCATGATCGTTCGTCAGGTGGTGGAGATCACAAACTCGGTCTTGCAACCCGTGTCGCAGATCACAGAGGAGCGGGCATAGGATGCGCAGCAGTCCGGCTTGTGAACTGCCTCACATGTACGCGATCTTCGCGAGGCGGGACACGCGCGCCGGGTACAGCGGTCCAACGGTCAAGGACGACTGGAAGGAGCGAGGAGCGTGAATGCCTACACGCCCATCCTCGTACTCGGCGCACTGGGCGCAGGGTTTGCGATCTTCTCCGTGGTCATGGCCACGCTGATCGGCCCCAAGCGGTACAACCGGGCCAAGCTCGAAGCGTACGAGTGCGGCATCGAGCCGACTCCGCTGCCGGCCGGCGGCGGTCGCTTCCCCATCAAGTACTACCTGACGGCGATGCTCTTCATCGTCTTCGACATCGAGATCGTCTTCCTCTACCCCTGGGCCGTCACCTTCGACGCCCTGGGGATCTTCGGGCTCGTCGAGATGCTGCTCTTCGTGCTCACCGTCTTCGTCGCCTACGCGTACGTCTGGCGGCGGGGCGGCCTGGAATGGGACTGAGGGGCTGAGTTTTCCATGGGACTGGAAGAGAAGCTGCCGAGCGGCTTCCTGCTGACCACCGTCGAACAGGCCGCGGGCTGGGTGCGCAAGGCGTCCGTCTTCCCCGCCACCTTCGGCCTGGCGTGCTGTGCCATCGAGATGATGACGACCGGGGCGGGCCGCTACGACCTGGCCCGTTTCGGCATGGAGGTCTTCCGCGGCTCGCCGCGTCAGGCAGACCTGATGATCGTGGCCGGCCGGGTCAGTCAGAAGATGGCGCCGGTACTGCGCCAGGTGTACGACCAGATGCCCGCTCCCAAGTGGGTCATCTCCATGGGCGTGTGCGCCTCCTCGGGCGGGATGTTCAACAACTACGCGATCGTCCAGGGCGTCGACCACATCGTCCCGGTGGACATCTACCTGCCCGGCTGCCCGCCCCGGCCCGAGATGCTGATGGACGCGATCCTCAAGCTCCATCACAAGATCCAGACCTCGAAGCTCGGCGTGAACCGGGAAGAGGCGGCCCGTGAGGCGGAGGAGGCGGCCCTCAAGGCGCTCCCCACCATCGAGATGAAGGGGCTGCTCCGGTGAGTGAGACCCGCGAACCCAACCCGGACAAGGACATCAGCGCCCAGAACCTGCCCGGCCAGCGCGGGGACCACGGCGAGGAGATCCGCGTCCAGCGCGGCATGTTCGGCGCCCGCAACGGCGGTGACACCTCCGGCTACGGCGGCCTGGTCCGGTCCGTCCGGATGCCCGGCCCGTCCGCCCGCCCGTACGGCTCCTATTTCGACGAGGTCGCCGACGAACTCGAAGGCGCCCTGGAGGAACAGGACCTGGTCCCCGCCCACGCGATCGAGAAGACGGTCGTCGACCGCGGCGAGGTCACCTTCCACATCGCCCGCGAGCACCTGCTCCGCGTCGCCCGCACCCTGCGCGACGACCCCGCCCTGCGCTTCGAGCTCTGCACCGGCGTCTCCGGCGTCCACTACCCGGAAGACAAGGGCCGCGAGCTGCACGCCGTCTACCACCTGCGCTCGCTCACCCACGGCCGGCTGATCCGGCTGGAGGTCTCGGTCCCGGACGCCGACCGGCACCTCCCGTCGCTCGTCTCCGTCTACCCGACCAACGACTGGCACGAGCGCGAGACGTACGACTTCTTCGGTCTGATCTTCGACGGGCACCCGGCCCTCACCCGGATCATGATGCCGGACGACTGGCAGGGCTTCCCGCAGCGCAAGGACTACCCGCTCGGCGGCATTCCCGTCGAGTACAAGGGCGCCCAGATCCCGGCTCCCGACCAGCGGAGGTCGTACAGCTGATGTCCCACACCCCGAACCACGCGGAAGCGCGGGCCGAAGCCCGGGAGACCACCGAGGGCACCGTCTACACCGTCACCGGCGGCGACTGGGACGAGATCGCCCGGTCCGCGGCCACGGCGGACGACGAGCGCATCGTCGTCAACATGGGTCCGCAGCACCCGTCCACCCATGGAGTGCTCCGGCTGATCCTGGAGATCGACGGTGAGACGGTCACCGAGGCCCGCTGCGGAATCGGTTACCTGCACACCGGAATCGAGAAGAACCTCGAATTCCGCAACTGGACGCAGGGCACCACGTTCGTCACGCGCATGGATTACCTGACGCCCTTCTTCAACGAGGCGGCGTACTGCCTGGCCGTGGAGAAGCTGCTCGGCATCACCGACCAGGTCCCCGACCGGGCCACGGTCATCCGCGTCCTGCTGATGGAGCTCAACCGGATCTCCTCCCACCTGGTGTGCATCGCCACCGGCGGCATGGAGCTGGGCGCGACCACGATCATGATCTACGGCTTCCGCGACCGCGAGCTGATCCTCGACGTCTTCGAGCTGATCACCGGCCTGCGCATGAACCACGCGTTCATCCGGCCCGGCGGCCTGGCCCAGGACCTGCCCCCGGGCGCCATGGACCGGCTCCGCGACTTCGTGAAGACCTTCAAGAAGAACCTGCCGGAGTACGACAAGCTCGCCACCGGCAACCCGATCTTCAAGGCCCGTATGCAGGACGTCGGCTACCTCGACCTGGCCGGCTGCCTGGCGGTGGGCTCCACCGGCCCCATCCTGCGCTCCGCCGGACTCCCGCACGACCTGCGCAAGTCCGACCCGTACTGCGGCTACGAGGACTACGAGTTCGACGTGCCGACCACCGAGACCTGCGACTCCTACGGGCGGTTCCTGATCCGCCTGGAGGAGATGCGGCAGTCGCTGCGGATCGTCGAGCAGTGCCTGGACCGGCTGGAACCCGGCCCGGTCATGGTCGCCGACAAGAAGATCGCCTGGCCCGCCCAGCTGGCCCTCGGCCCCGACGGCCTCGGCAACTCGCTCGACCACATCAAGAACATCATGGGCACCTCCATGGAGGCCCTCATCCACCACTTCAAGCTGGTGACCGAGGGTTTCCGGGTCCCGCCCGGCCAGGCGTACGCGGCCGTCGAGTCGCCCAAGGGCGAGCTCGGCGTCCACGTGGTCTCCGACGGCGGCACCCGCCCCTACCGGGTCCACTTCCGCGACCCATCCTTCACCAACCTGCAGGCCATGGCCGCGATGTGCGAGGGCGGCCAGGTCGCCGACGTCATCGTCGCCGTCGCCTCCATCGACCCCGTGATGGGAGGTGTCGACCGATGACAGACGTTTCGCTCGGCATGCCGCAGCTCCCGGCCCCGGACTTCCCGGCGGACGTGCGCGCCCGGCTCGAAGCGGACGCGGGGGAGCTCGTCGCCCGCTACCCCGGCAGCCGGTCCGCCCTGCTGCCGCTGCTGCACCTGGTGCAGTCGGAGGAGGGCCACGTCTCCCGCACGGGCATCCGGTTCTGTGCCGAGGTGCTCGGGCTGACCACCGCCGAGGTCACCGCGGTCGCCACCTTCTACACGATGTACCGGCGCAAGCCGTCCGGCGACTACCAGGTCGGCGTCTGCACCAACACCCTGTGCGCGGTCATGGGCGGCGACGCCATCTTCGAGGAGCTCAAGGAGCACCTCGGCGTCGGCAACAACGAGACCACCGAGGACGGCAAGGTCACCCTCGAACACATCGAGTGCAACGCGGCCTGCGACTTCGCCCCCGTGGTGATGGTCAACTGGGAGTTCTTCGACAACCAGACCCCCGAGTCCGCGAAGGCCCTGGTCGACGACCTGCGCGCGGGCCGCCCGGTCGAACCGACCCGGGGCGCCCCCCTGTGCACCTACAAGGAGACCGCCCGCATCCTGGCCGGCTTCCCCGACGAGCGCGAGGGCGCCGTCGCGGCGAGCGGCGGCGCGGGCCCCGCCTCCCTGGTCGGCCTGCGGATCGCCCGCGGCGAGACCCCGCACGCGCCGATCGTCCACCCGCGCGGTGAAGCCAAGGCCGAGGGAGGGGAGTGATGAGCTTGTCGACCGAACTCAGTAAGAACGGCACCTCGCCGGAGAAGCTCCTCGCGCCCGTGCTGTCGGCGTTCTGGGACGAGCCCGAGTCGTGGACGCTGGAGACCTACCGGCGGCACGACGGCTACCAGGGCCTGCGCAAGGCCCTGGCGATGACCCCCGACGAGGTCATCGCCTACGTCAAGGACTCCGGACTGCGCGGCCGCGGCGGCGCCGGCTTCCCCACCGGGATGAAGTGGCAGTTCATCCCGCAGGGCGACGGCAAGCCGCACTACCTCGTGGTGAACGCCGACGAGTCGGAGCCGGGCACCTGCAAGGACATCCCGCTCCTCTTCGCCAACCCGCACTCCCTCATCGAGGGAATGATCATCGCCTGCTACGCGATCCGCTCCGAGCACGCCTTCATCTACCTGCGCGGCGAGGTCGTCCCCGTCCTGCGCAGGCTGCACGAGGCCGTGCGCGAGGCGTACGCCGCGGGTTACCTCGGACAGAACGTCCTGGGCAGCGGCCTCGACCTCGAACTCACCGTCCACGCCGGCGCCGGCGCGTACATCTGCGGTGAGGAGACCGCCCTCCTCGACTCCCTCGAAGGCCGGCGCGGACAGCCCCGGCTGCGTCCCCCCTTCCCCGCGGTGGAGGGCCTCTACGCCTGCCCCACCGTGGTGAACAACGTGGAGTCGATCGCGTCGGTTCCCGCGATCCTGAACCGGGGCAAGGACTGGTTCAAGTCGATGGGGACGGAGAAGTCCCCCGGCTTCACCCTGTACTCGCTGTCCGGACACGTCGCCAACCCCGGCCAGTTCGAGGCCCCGCTCGGCATCACCCTGCGCCAGCTGCTCGACATGAGCGGCGGCATGCGGCCCGGCCACCGGCTGAAGTTCTGGACCCCGGGCGGCTCCTCCACCCCGATGTTCACCGACGAGCACCTCGACGTCCCGCTGGACTACGAGGGCGTGGGCGCGGCCGGCTCGATGCTCGGCACCAAGGCCCTGCAGTGCTTCGACGAGACCACCTGCGTGGTGCGGGCCGTGACCCGGTGGACCGAGTTCTACGCCCATGAGTCCTGCGGCAAGTGCACGCCCTGCCGCGAGGGCACGTACTGGCTGGTCCAGTTGCTGCGCGACATCGAAGCCGGCAAGGGCGTGATGTCCGACCTCGACAAGCTGAACGACATCGCGGACAACATCAACGGCAAGTCGTTCTGCGCGCTCGGCGACGGCGCGGCCAGCCCGATCTTCTCCTCGCTGAAGTACTTCCGCGAGGAGTACGAGCAGCACATCACGGGCAAGGGCTGCCCCTTCGACCCCAAGAAGTCGACCCTGTGGGCCGACACGGAGGTGACCGCATGACCGCCCCGGCAGAGGACCTGGTCTCCGTGACCATCGACGGGGTCGAGCTGTCCGTCCCCAAGGGGACCCTCGTCATCCGGGCCGCCGAGCAGATCGGCGTCGAGATCCCCCGCTTCTGCGACCACCCCCTGCTCGACCCGGTCGGCGCCTGCCGCCAGTGCATGGTCGAGGTGGAGGGCCAGCGCAAGCCGATGGCCTCCTGCACGATCACCTGCACCGACGGCATGGTGGTCCGCACCCAGCTGACCTCGCCGGCCGCCGACAAGGCGCAGCGCGGCGTGATGGAGCTGCTGCTGATCAACCACCCGCTGGACTGCCCGGTCTGCGACAAGGGCGGCGAGTGCCCGCTGCAGAACCAGGCCATGTCGCACGGCAACTCCGAGTCCCGCTTCGAAGGGAAGAAGCGGACGTACGAGAAGCCCGTCCCGATCTCCACGCAGGTGCTGCTGGACCGGGAGCGGTGCGTGCTGTGCGCGCGCTGCACCCGTTTCTCCAACCAGGTGGCCGGCGACCCGATGATCGAGCTGGTGGAGCGCGGGGCGCTGCAGCAGGTCGGCACCGGCGAGGGCGACCCGTTCGAGTCGTACTTCTCCGGCAACACCATCCAGATCTGCCCGGTCGGCGCGCTCACCTCGGCCGCCTACCGGTTCCGCTCCCGCCCCTTCGACCTGGTGTCCTCGCCGAGCGTCTGCGAGCACTGTGCGGGCGGCTGCGCCACCCGCACCGACCACCGGCGCGGCAAGGTGCTGCGGCGGCTCGCGCAGAACGATCCCGAGGTCAACGAGGAGTGGATCTGCGACAAGGGACGGTTCGCCTTCCGGTACGCCCAGCGGCCGGACCGGCTGACCACCCCGCTGGTCCGGGACGCCGGGACGGGCGCCCTGGTCGAGGCGAGCTGGCCGGAGGCGCTGGCCGCGGCGGCCCGCGGACTCGCGGCGGCCCGCGGCCGCACGGGAGTCCTCACCGGCGGCCGGCTCACCGTCGAGGACGCGTACGCGTACGCCAAGTTCGCGCGGGTGGTGCTGGACACCAACGACATCGACTTCCGGGCCCGGGTGCACAGCGCCGAGGAGGCCGACTTCCTGGCCGCGCAGGTGGCGGGCACCGGGGTCGGGCTGTCCGGTGAGGGGGTCACGTACGCCTCGCTGGAGGCGGCACCCGCGGTGCTGCTGGCCGGTATCGAGTCCGAGGAGGAGGCTCCCGGCGTCTTCCTGCGGCTGCGCAAGGCGCACCGCAAGCGCAAGCAGCGGACCTTCGGGCTGGCGCCGTTCGCGACCCGCGGCCTCACCAAGGCGGGCGGCACCCTGCTCGCCGCCGCCCCCGGCACCGAACCGGAGTGGCTGGAGGCGCTGGCCTCCCGCACCGGTCTGGAGGAGGGCGGCCACGAGGCCGCCGAGGCCCTCCGTGCGCCGGGCTCCGTCATCGTCGTCGGGGAGCGCCTGGCCGGTGTGCCGGGGGCGCTGACCGCCGCCGTACGGGCGGCCGCCGCGACCGGGGCGCAGCTGGTGTGGATCCCGCGGCGGGCCGGTGAACGGGCCGCGATCGAGGCGGGCGCGCTGCCCTCGCTGCTGCCGGGGGCCCGGCCGGCCACCGACCCGCGGGCGCGCGAGGAGGTCGCGCGGGCCTGGGGCCTGGCGGAGCTCCCGCACCGGTACGGCCGGGACACCGGCCAGATCGTGTTGGCCGCGGCCACCGGCGAGCTGTCCGCCCTGCTGGTCGGCGGCGTCGAGGTCGCGGACCTGCCGGACCCGGCGCGGGCCCGCGAAGCCCTGGCCGAGGCCTTCGTGGTCTCGCTGGAACTGCGCCCGAGCGAGGTCACCGAGTACGCCGACGTGGTGTTCCCGGTGGCCGCGGTGGCGGAGAAGAGCGGCGCGTATCTCAACTGGGAGGGGCGGATCCGGCCGTTCGAGGCGGCCCTGAAGCCCGACCAGATGACCCGGCGGCTCGCCCCCGCGGACTCCCGGGTGCTGCACATGCTGGCCGACGAGGCCGGCCGGCCGCTGGGCCTGCCCGACGTCCACGCGGTGCGCCGCGAGTACGACCGGCTCGGCGCCTGGACCGGCGAGCGGGCCACCGCACAGCCGGCCGGCACCGAGCCGCTGCCCCGCCCCGGTGCGGGCGAGGCGGTCCTGGCCGGGCACCGGCTGCTGCTCGACCAGGGGCTGCTGCAGCAGGGCGACGAGGCCCTGGCCGGCACCCGGCACGAGGCGAGCGCCCGGCTGTCGGCGGCCACCGCCGCCGAGACCGGGGTCAAGGAAGGTGACGTGCTGGCCGTGACCGGCCCGGCCGGCACCGTGGAACTCCCGCTGCGCGTCACCGAGATGCCCGACCGGGTGGTCTGGCTCCCGCTGAACTCGACGGGCGGCGGGGTCCTCGCGGACCTGGGCACCCGCCCGGGCACCCTCGTCCGGATCGGCGCGGCCGGTCCGGCGCCGTCCGGCGACACCACTGCGGAGGTGGGCGCGTGAACACCGTCGTACTCGCCGCCGAGGACCTTTCGTTCTTCGGCAGCGACCCCTGGTGGCTGGTCCTCGTCAAGGCGGTGTTCTGCTTCGCCTTCCTGATGGTCACCGTGCTGTTCTCGATCGTGTGGGAGCGCAAGGTCGTCGCCTGGATGCAGCTGCGCATCGGGCCCAACCGACACGGCCCGTGGGGCATGCTCCAGTCCCTCGCCGACGGCATCAAGCTGATGCTGAAGGAAGACATCATCGTCAAGCGGGCCGACAAGGTCGTCTACGTGCTGGCCCCGATCGTCGCGGCCATCCCGGCCTTCATGGCGATCGCGGTGATCCCCTTCGGCCCGGCCGACGACCAGGTCTCCATCTTCGGCCAGCGCACCTCGATGCAGCTCACCGACCTGCCGATCGCGATGCTCTACATCCTCGCGGTCGCCTCCGTCGGCATCTACGGCATCGTGCTGGCGGGCTGGTCCTCCGGCTCGACCTACCCGCTGCTCGGCGGCCTCCGCTCCTGCGCGCAGATGATCTCGTACGAGATCGCCATGGGTGCGGCCTTCGCCTCGGTGTTCCTCTACTCCGGGTCGATGTCGACCTCGGCGATCGTCGAGGCTCAGCAGGACCGCTGGTTCATCGTCCTGCTGCCGGTGTCCTTCATCATCTACGTGGTCACCATGGTCGGCGAGACGAACCGGGCCCCGTTCGACATGCCGGAGTCCGAGGGCGACCTGGTCGGCGGCTTCAACACCGAGTACTCCTCGATCAAGTTCGCGATGTTCATGCTGGCCGAGTACGTCAACATGGTCACCGTCTCGGCGGTCTCGGTCACCCTCTTCCTCGGCGGCTGGCGGGCCCCCTGGCCGATCAGCACCTTCTGGGAGGGCGCCAACCACGGCTGGTGGCCGCTCCTGTGGTTCGTCATCAAGGTGCAGCTGCTGCTGTTCTTCTTCATCTGGCTGCGCGGCACCCTGCCGCGGGTCCGCTACGACCAGCTGATGAAGCTGGGCTGGAAGGTCCTCATCCCCGTCTCGGTGGTCTGGCTGATGCTCGTCGCCACCGTCCGCGCCCTGCGCAACGAGGCCTACGACTTCGGGCAGATCGTCCTCTACGTCGGCGGGGGCGTGTTCGCGGTCCTGCTGCTCTCCCTGGTCGTGGACGTGTTCCGGGACCGGAAGGCGAAGACGGCGGCCGCCGCCCCGCGGGCGGAGGAGCCCTTCGACCCGATGGCGGGCGGGTTCCCGGTGCCGCCGAAGCCCGGACAGAGCATGCCACTCGTACCGCGCAGGCGGCCCCGTGCGGAGCGGGAGCTGATTGTCAGTGGCGGGACGAATACTGACAGTGACCGAGAGGAGGGTGCTGAGAATGTCTGACGAGAAGTGGCAGAACCCGGTGGCCGGCTTCGGCGTGACCTTCAAGGCCATGTTCAAGAAGCGGCTCACCGAGCAGTACCCGGAGCAGCCGAAGACCACCGCGCCGCGCTTCCACGGGCGGCACCAGCTCAACCGCCACCCGGACGGGCTGGAGAAGTGCATCGGGTGCGAGCTCTGCGCCTGGGCCTGTCCCGCCGACGCGATCTACGTGGAGGGCGCGGACAACACGGAGGAGGAGCGCTACTCCCCGGGCGAGCGGTACGGGCGGGTCTACCAGATCAACTACGCCCGCTGCATCCTCTGCGGGCTCTGCGTGGAGGCGTGCCCGACCCGGGCGCTCACCATGACCAACGAGTTCGAACTGGCCGACGCCAGCCGCGAGTCGCTGATCTACACCAAGGAGCAGCTGCTGGCCGGGCTGACCGAGGGCATGGTCGAGGCGCCGCACGCGATGTACCCGGGGACGGACGAGGGGGACTACTACCGCGGCCTGGTGACGGGCGCGGCACCGGGCACCGAGCGCCAGACCGCCGTCTCCAAGGGCGCAACCCCGGTTGGTGACGACGAGGAGGTCGGGGCATGAGCACGCTCGCCGAAGCGGCCTCCACGGGCGAGGCCGTCCAGTTCTGGATCCTCGGCACGATCGCCGTGATCGGCGCGCTGTGCACGATCCTGATGAAGAAGGCCGTGCACAGCGCCCTCTGCCTGGCCGGCACGATGATCATCCTCGCGGTGTTCTACCTGGCCAACGGGGCCTACTTCCTCGGCGTGGTCCAGGTGATCGTCTACACCGGCGCGATCATGATGCTCTTCCTCTTCGTGGTCATGCTGGTCGGTGTCACCGCCGCGGACTCCCTCAAGGAGACCCTCAAGGGCCAGCGCTGGCTGGCCGTGCTGTGCGGGCTCGGCTTCGGCATCCTGCTGATCGCCGGCATCGGCCACGCCCGGCTCACCGAGTTCAACGGGCTCTCCCGGGTCAACTCGGCGGGCCAGGTCGAGGGCCTGGCCGCGCTCATCTTCACCAAGTACGTGTTCGCCTTCGAGATCACCGGCGCGCTGCTGATCACCGCCGCGGTCGGCGCGATGGTGCTGACCCACCGCGAGCGCACCGAGCGGGCCGCGACCCAGCGGGAGCTGGCCGAGCGCCGCGTACGCGAAGGGGTCCAGGTCCCGCCGCTGCCCGCGCCCGGCGTCTACGCCCGGCACAACGCGGTCGACGTACCCGGTCTGCTGCCCGACGGCACCCCGTCCGACCTGACGGTCAGCGACACGCTGCGGGCCCGGGGCCAGATCCGGGACGTGTCCGGGCAGGCGCTGGAGGACCTCAAGGCACTGGAGCAGCGCGCCGCCGAGCGCCTCGGGCGCGATGCGCACGAGGAGGCTGCCAAGTGAATCCGGTCAACTACCTGTACCTGTCGGCGCTGCTGTTCACCATCGGCGCGGCCGGCGTGCTGATCCGGCGGAACGCGATCGTGCTGTTCATGTGCATCGAGCTGATGCTCAACGCCTGCAACCTCGCGTTCGTCACCTTCTCCCGGATGCACGGCAACCTCGACGGGCAGGTCATCGCGTTCTTCACGATGGTCGTCGCCGCCGCGGAGGTCGTGGTCGGCCTGGCGATCATCGTGTCGCTGTTCCGTACCCGCCATTCGGCCTCGGTCGACGACGCCAGCCTGATGAAGCTGTAAGGGGCGTACACCGTGGAGAATCTGATCGCGCTGCTCGTGGCGGCGCCCCTGCTCGGAGCGGCGCTGCTGCTGTGCGGCGGCCGGCGGCTCGACGCCGTCGGGCACTGGCTGGGCACCCTGCTCGCCGCCGCGTCCTTCGGGATCGGCGTGGCCCTGTTCGCGGACATGCTGGGCCGTCCCGCGGACGACCGCGCCATGCACCAGTTCCTGTACCGCTGGATCCCGGTCGAGGGCTTCCAGGCGGACGTGGCCTTCCAGCTGGACCAGCTGTCGATGACCTTCGTCCTGCTGATCACCGGCGTGGGCACGCTCATCCACCTGTACTCGGTCGGGTACATGGAGCACGACGAGCGCCGGCGCCGCTTCTTCGGCTATCTGAACCTGTTCCTCGCGGCGATGCTGTTGCTGGTCCTCGCCGACAACTACCTGCTGCTGTACGTCGGCTGGGAGGGCGTGGGCCTCGCCTCGTACCTGCTGATCGGCTTCTGGCAGCACAAGCCCAGCGCGGCCACCGCCGCGAAGAAGGCCTTCCTGGTCAACCGGGTCGGCGACATGGGTCTGTCCATCGCCATCATGCTGATGTTCACCACCTTCGGCACCTTCGCCTTCGGGCCGGTGCTGAGCTCCGCGGGCGAGGCGTCCGAGGGCAAGCTGACCGCGATCGGGCTGATGCTGCTGCTGGCCGCCTGCGGCAAGTCCGCCCAGGTGCCACTGCAGTCCTGGCTCGGTGACGCGATGGAGGGCCCGACCCCGGTCTCGGCCCTGATCCACGCGGCGACCATGGTGACCGCCGGCGTCTATCTGATCGTCCGGTCCGGTGCCATCTTCAACGGCTCGCCGGACGCCCAGCTGGTCGTCACGATCGTCGGTGCGGTCACGCTGCTCTTCGGTGCGATCGTCGGTTGCGCCAAGGACGACATCAAGAAGGCGCTGGCCGGCTCGACCATGTCGCAGATCGGCTACATGGTCCTCGCGGCCGGCCTCGGCCCGATCGGCTACGCCTTCGCGATCATGCACCTGGTGACGCACGGCTTCTTCAAGGCGGGCCTCTTCCTCGGCGCCGGCTCGGTCATGCACGGCATGAACGACGAGGTCGACATGCGGAAGTACGGGGCCCTGCGGAAGTACATGCCGGTCACCTTCGTGACCTTCGGACTGGGCTACCTGGCCATCATCGGCTTCCCGGGCCTGTCCGGCTTCTTCTCCAAGGACAAGATCATCGAGGCGGCCTTCGCCAAGGGCGGCACCGAGGGCTGGATCCTCGGCGGAGTGGCCCTGCTGGGTGCGGCCATCACCGCGTTCTACATGACCCGCGTGATGCTGATGACCTTCTTCGGCGAGAAGCGCTGGCAGCTCGACGAGCACGGCCACGAGCCGCACCCGCACGAGTCCCCGAAGTCGATGACCGTCCCGATGGTCCTGCTCGCCTTCGGCTCGGTGTTCGCCGGCGCCGTGTTCAGCTGGCACGACTCCTTCGTGACCTGGCTGGAGCCGGTCACCTCCTTCGAGCACGGGCACCCGCCGATCGGCGCCGCCGCCATCACCGGCCTCACCGTGGTGGCCCTGGTCATCGGTGTCGCCGTGGCCTACGGGCAGTACGGCCGCAAGCCCGTCCCGGTCACCGCCCCCCGCGGCAGCTGGGCCACCCGGGCGGCCCGCAAGGACCTGTACCAGGACGACTTCAACCACGTCGTGCTGGTGCGCGGCGGCGAGCACCTCACCCGCTCGCTGGTGTACGTGGACCACAGCCTGGTCGACGGGGTGGTCAACGGCACGGCCGCCTCCGTCGGCGGGCTCTCCGGCCGGCTGCGCAGGCTGCAGAACGGCTACGCCCGCTCGTACGCGGTGTCGATGTTCGGGGGGACGGCGGTCCTCATCGCCGCGACCCTGCTGATGAGGGCGGTGTGACATGAACTTCCCGCTTCTGACGGTGACGGCGGCGACACCCGCGGTCGGCGCGATCCTGACGGCGGCCGTCCCGGCCGCCCGCCGGACCGCCGCCAAATGGCTCGCGCTGCTCGTCTCCCTGGCGACGCTGGCGCTGGCCGCGGTCGTCGCGGTCCGGTTCGAGCCCGGCGGCGCCCGCTACCAGCTCACCGAATCCCACCCCTGGATCCCGGACTTCGGGGTCAGCTACGAACTGGGCGTGGACGGCATCGGGGTGGCGCTGATCGCGCTCACCGCCCTGCTGATCCCGTTCATCATCCTCGCCGGCTGGCATGACGCGGATCCACAGGAGACCGACAGTCGGCGTTGGCGCCCGACCCAGGGCTTCTTCGCCCTGATCCTGATGGTCGAGGCGATGGTGATCATCTCCTTCGCCGCCACCGACGTCTTCCTCTTCTACATCTTCTTCGAAGCCATGCTCATCCCGATGTACTTCCTCATCGGCGGCTTCGGGGACCGGGCCACGTCCTCCCCATCAGGCGCTGCCGCGCCGGGGGGCTCGGACGAGAACGCGGCCGCCCAGCGGTCGTACGCGGCGGTCAAGTTCCTGCTCTACAACCTGGCCGGCGGCCTGATCATGCTGGCCGCCGTCATCGGGCTGTACGTGGTCGCGGGCAGCTTCTCCCTGACGGAGATCACCGACCTGCGCGCCGCCGGCAAGCTGGACATGTCCACCAACACCGAGCGGCTGCTGTTCCTCGGCTTCTTCTTCGCCTTCGCGGTGAAGGCCCCGCTGTGGCCGCTGCACACCTGGCTGCCGAACGCGATGGGCGAGTCCACCGCCCCGGTCGCCGTCCTGATCACCGCGGTGGTCGACAAGGTCGGCACCTTCGCGATGCTCCGCTTCTGCCTGGGCCTGTTCCCCGACGCCAGCAAGTGGGCCACCCCGGTGGTCCTGGTTCTCGCCCTGATCAGCATCGTCTACGGCGCGCTGCTCGCGGTCGGCCAGCGGGACATCAAGCGGCTGGTCGCCTACGCCTCGATCTCGCACTTCGGCTTCATCATCCTGGGCATCTTCGCGATGACCTCCCAGGGCCAGTCCGGCGCCACCCTCTACATGGTCAACCACGGCCTGTCGACGGCCGCGCTGATGCTGGTGGCCGGCTTCCTGATCTCGCGCCGCGGCTCCCGGCTCATCGCCGACTACGGAGGCGTCCAGAAGGTCGCGCCGGTGCTCGCCGGCACCTTCCTGATCGGGGGTCTCGCCACCCTCTCGCTGCCCGGACTCGCTCCGTTCGTCAGTGAGTTCCTGGTCCTGGTCGGCACCTTCGCCCGCTACCCGGTCGTCGGCCTCATCGCCACCTTCGGCATCGTGCTGGCCGCGCTCTACACCCTGGTGCTCTACCAGCGCACCATGACCGGGCCGGTCCGCGAGGAAGTCCGGACCATGCCCGACCTGCGCCTGCGCGAAGTCCTGGTGGTGGCCCCGCTGATCGCGGCGCTGATCTTCCTGGGCGTCTACCCGAAGCCGCTGACCGAGATCGTCAACCCGGCGGTGGAACACACCATGTCCGACGTGAAGCAGACGGATCCCCGTCCCGAGGTGGAGGCCGCGAAGTGATCACTCTGAGCGCCGACGCGGTGGACCGGATCCCGGCCCCGCACATCGAGTACGCACAACTGGCGCCCACGCTGATCGTGGTGGGCGCGGCCATCCTCGGCGTGCTCGTGGAGGCATTCGTACCGCGCAAGTCCCGCTACCCCGTGCAGGTCTTCCTCTCGGTGGCCGCGCTCGCCTCGGCCTTCGCGGCCGTGGTGGCACTGGCCGCGGGCGGGTACGGCACGACCAAGGCGCAGGTCGCCGCCATGGGCGCGCTGGCCGTGGACGGGCCCGCCCTGTTCCTCCAGGGCACCATCCTGCTGGCCTCGGTCGTCGCCCTGTTCACCTTCGCCGAGCGCCGCCTCGACCCGAAGGCGCACGGCCGGCGGGTGGACTCCTTCGCCGCCCAGGCGGCCTCCGTCCCGGGCAGCGACAGCGAGAAGGCCGCCGTCAAGGCCGGCTTCACCACCACCGAGGTGTTCCCGCTCGCGCTGTTCGCGATCGCCGGCATGCTGATGTTCCCGGCGGCCAACGACCTGCTGACGCTGTTCGTCGCCCTGGAGGTCTTCTCCCTCCCGCTGTACCTCCTCTGCGCCGTCGCCCGCCGCCAGCGGCTGATGTCCCAGGAGGCCGCGGTGAAGTACTTCCTGCTCGGTTCCTTCTCCTCCGCCTTCCTGCTGTTCGGCATCGCCCTGATGTACGGCTACGCGGGCTCCGTCTCGTACGCGGCGATCGCCGACGTGGTGGACGGCACGGTGACCCGGATCGACCCGGCGCTGGCCACCACCATGGGCAACGACGTGCTGCTGCTGATCGGCGGCGCGCTGATCCTGATGGGCCTGCTGTTCAAGGTCGGCGCGGTGCCGTTCCACATGTGGACCCCGGACGTCTACCAGGGCGCGCCCACCCCGGTCACCGGCTTCATGGCCGCGGCGACGAAGGTGGCCGCGTTCGGCGCGCTGCTCCGGCTGCTCTACGTGGTCCTGCCCGGCCTGCGCTGGGACTGGCGGCCGGTCATGTGGGGCGTGGCGATCGTGACCATGCTGGCGGGCGCGGTCATCGCGGTCACCCAGACCGATGTGAAGCGGCTGCTGGCCTACTCCTCGATCGCGCACGCCGGCTTCATCCTGGCCGGTGTGATCGCCACCTCGGAGGAGGGCATCTCCTCGGTGCTGTTCTACCTGGGCGCGTACTCCTTCGTGACGATCGGCGCGTTCGCCGTGGTCACCCTGGTGCGCGACGCGGGCGGCGAGGCCACCCACCTGTCCAAGTGGGCGGGCCTGGGCCGGCGTTCCCCGCTGACCGCGGCCGTGTTCGCGGTCTTCCTGCTGGCCTTCGCGGGCATCCCGCTGACCTCCGGCTTCACCGGGAAGTTCGCGGTGTTCAGCGCGGCGGCGGAGGGTGGCGCGGGCGCGCTGGTCGTGGTCGGTGTCATCTCCTCCGCGATCGCCGCGTTCTTCTACATCCGGGTCATCGTGCTGATGTTCTTCAGCGAGCCGAAGGCCGACGGCCCGACGGTCGCGGTGCCCTCGCCGCTGACCATGACCACCATCGCGGTGGGCGTCGCGGTGACGGTGGTGCTGGGTGTGGCGCCGCAGTACTTCCTGGACCTGGCGGGATCGGCGAGCACCTTCGTCCGCTGACTGCCGACCGCTGACCGTGAGTACGGCCGGGCCCGGCTCCCCTCGCAGGGGAGCCGGGCCCGGCCGTGTGCCGTGGGTGCGGGATCCGCTCAACGCGTCGGTGAGGCGGGGCACTTCACGTTCGGGTTGTGGACCTCGAACCTGCCGCGGGGGTTGTTCCTGAACAGCCACACGTGCAGTTCGTAGTGATGGGGCTGGCCCGAGACATGGCCGGGCATCGGACCCTCGAAGGGCATCCCGAACAGGTAGGGGCGGTCGTCGGAGGTCTCCAGCGTGCCGTCGCCGTCGTTGACCACCCATTCCGCGGCGACCAGTTCGCGGCCCTTCGGGCCGTCCGCGTAGACGAGGGTGGCGGGCGTGCGGGGGTCCACCGAGCCGACGTACTTCGGGTTGACGTAGTGGTAGCCGATGCCGCCGGACTTCGGGTCGGAGGCGCACTCCTCCGTGCGGATCCAGCCGTCCTTGATCGCGAGGGCCTCATCCGCGTACTTCGCCGTGGCCTTCGTGGCCGCCGAGAGCTCGCGCGCCTCGCGGACGGGGTCCGGGTCGGCGGCGGCCCGCGCCGGGGCGGGTGCGAGGACGGGCGAGAGGGTCAGGGCCGCGGTGACGGCGGCCAGCACGGGTGCGAGGGTGCGCACGGACATTCCTCCGGCTCCTACGGGTGCTGATGTGCGGGGGTGGGGGCGGGGGTGGACGGGGTGGTGCCGGGCTTGGCGCCGGGGCAGGTGACGGCGGGGTTCCAGTTGTGGAAGCGGCCCGACGGGTTGTCCTTGTACGCCCACATGTGCAGGTCGTAGTGCCTGGGCATGCCCGCCCAGTGGCCCGGCATGGGTCCGTCGAAGGGCAGGCCGAACATCGACGGGCGGTCCTCGGTGGTGGTCAGGTCCTGGTCCTTGTCGGAGACCATCCACTCCACGGCGTAGAGCCGGTGCTTGCCGTTCCGGTCCGTCTCCGGGCTGTAGACGAGCGCGGTCGGCTTGCTCGGGTCGGTCGACCCCCAGTAGTCGTCCTTGACGTAGTGGTAGCCCATCGCGCCGGGGCCGAACGGGTTGAGCAGGCACTCGCCGTGGCGGACGTAGCCGTCCTTGAGCGCCTGGTCCTCGTCCACGTACCTGGCGGTGACCGCGATGGCCGTGGCCATGTCGCGCATCGCCTGCGCGTCGAGCGGGTCGGGGGCGGGACCCTCCACGGCCCGCGCGGCCGGGGTGACTGCCGGAGCGACGGCCGGGGCGAGGGACAGGGCCACGGCCGCGGCGGCGAGGGCCGCGGTGCGGGCGGACACGAGCATGGCGGGGCCTCCTGCACGGCGGGGACATCCGGCTGTCCGAGCAGCATGCGGTCGCCGCCTCCCGCCCCGCCACGCGAACGGTCCGGACGGATGACCCCACCCGCCCGAACGGGCCCGCGGCCGGGCCGGACCACGCCCACGACCGGGCGGGCGTACGGGCCCGGTGCCGTGCGGGCGGGGCGGCGGGATCCGCCACCCCTCCCGCGAGGCCGTCACGGGGTGTGGACTAGCGGGTGCCCACGATGCGGCCGGTGACCTCGCCGAGGCCGACCTTGGTGCCGTCCGGGCCCGGGGCCCAGGCGGTGAGGGTGACGGTGTCGCCGTCCTCCAGGAAGGTCCGCTTGCCCTCGGCGAGCTCGATGGCGTCGCGGCCGTTCCAGGTCAGCTCCAGCAGCGAACCGCGCTGGTTCGTCTCCGGGCCGCTGACGGTGCCGGAGCCGAAGACGTCGCCGGTGCGCAGCGAGGCGCCGTTGACGGTCATGTGGGCGAGCTGCTGGGCGGCGGTCCAGTACATGGTGTCGAACGGCGGGTGCGCCACCTCCTGCCCGTTGACGGACACGGTGATGCGCAGGTCGAAGCCGCCCTGCTCGTCGGCGTCCGCGTCGTCGAGGTAGGGGAGCAGCGGGAAGTCCCGGGCGGGCGGCGCGACCCGGGCGGCGTCCAGGGCCTCCAGCGGGGTGACCCAGGCGGACACCGAGGTGGCGAAGGACTTGCCGAGGAACGGGCCGAGCGGCACGTACTCCCAGGCCTGGATGTCCCGGGCGGACCAGTCGTTGAGCAGGAACAGCCCGAAGACGTGCTCGCGGAACTCGCCGACGGAGACCGGCCGGCCCTGCTCGGAGGGAGTGCCGACGACGAAGCCGACCTCGGCCTCGATGTCGAGCTTGACGCTCGGGCCGAAGACGGGCGCCGGGTCGGCGGGCGCCTTGCGCTGACCGGACGGCCGTACGACATCGGTGCCGGAGACCACGATGGTGCCGGACCGGCCGTGGTAACCGATGGGCAGGTGCTTCCAGTTGGGGGTGAGGGCGTCGCCGTCCGGCCGGAACATCTTCCCGACGTTGGTGGCGTGGTGCTCGCTGGCGTAGAAGTCGACGTAGTCGGCGACCTCGTACGGCAGGTGCAGGGTCACCGCGTCGAGCGGCAGCAGGTGGGGCTCGACGGTGGGGCGGTGGCCGGGGTCGGTGACCCAGGCGGTCAGCGCGCGGCGCACGTCGTGCCAGGCGGTGCGGCCGGCGGCCAGCAGCGGGTTGAGGGAGGAGTGCCCGAGCAGCGCGGCGTACGGGGAACCGAGCGCGAGGGCGGCCGCGCCCGCGTCGAGGACGTGCCCGCCGATCCGCACACCGATGCGGCGCCGCTCCGGCTCCCCGGCGGTGCTGAACACCCCGTACGGGAGGTTGTGCGGGCCGAACGGATCGCCCTCGGGGACGTCGAGGGGGCTCTGCTGGGGCATGGGGTGCTGCCTCGCTTTCCACGCGGTCCGGGGGTGTCCCGGGTGACACAGTGAGGGTTGACACGTTACGTGGCCGGTGGGGGCTGCGGGAGGGCGGATTCGGGCGCTATTTGTAGGACTTGTCCGAGGAGGTCCTATCCTTGGCGCCGTGACAAGCGCCCTCCCACACGCCTCTTCGCACGCCTTCCGCGCCTCTTCGCACGCCTCTCCGCAGGTCCCCGCTTACGCCGGGCCGCACGCCGCCCCGTACGCCCTGATCGCGACCGACCTGGACGGAACCCTGCTGCGTGCCGGGGACACCGTCTCACCCCGCTCGCGGGCCGCGCTCGCGCTGGCGCGCGCCGCCGGCGCCGGGCACATCGTGGTCACGGGGCGCCCGGTCCCCCAGGTACGGCATGTCCTGGACGGACTCGGATATGCGGGGCTCGCGGTGTGCGGTCAGGGCGCGCAGGTGTATGACGCGGCGCGCGGCCGAATGCTTCACTCCGTCGAGATGGACCGGGAGCTGGCCGAGGTCGCCCTGGGCAAGATCGAGGCGGAGATCGGGGAGGTCTACGCCGCGGTCGACGGGGCCGGCCTGGACGCGGCGATGCTGACGGAGCCGGGCTACCGGATGCCGCACCCCCACCTGGCGACGGTCCGGGTGGGCCGCCGGGCCGACCTCTGGTCCGCCCCCATCAACAAGGTGCTGCTCCAGCACCCCGAACTGGACGACGACGAACTGACCCGCATCGCGCGGGCGGTGGTCGGTCACATGGTCAACGTGACGATGGCGGGCGAGCACACGGTGGAGCTCCAGCCGCCGGGCGTCTCCAAGGCGACCGGCCTGGCCCTGGCGGCGGCGGAACTGGACGTCCCGGCCGCCGGAACGATCGCCTTCGGCGACATGCCGAACGACATCCCGATGTTCGCCTGGGCGGCGCACGGCGTGGCCATGGCCAACTCCCACCGGGAACTGAAGGCGGTCGCGGACGAGGTCACCCTCTCCTGCGACGAGGACGGCATCGCGGTCGTCCTGGAACGCCTCTACGCCTGACGGCTCGCCCCGCCGGGCCCACTGCCCGACCCCTTCCCCCTCCCCGCCCCTTGGGCTTCGCCCCCGCGTGCCCGAGGGACGTGGGCTGCGCGTAGGCGGGGCCGCGGGCACCGAGAACGGGTCCCGGGCGGAGCCCGGGTACCCGAACGGGGGCCGGGGCGGAGCCCCGGGAGGGGGCTGGGGACGGAGTCCCCAGTTTCGGGAAGGGGCGGGGAGGGGAATGGCCCCGCGCAGCGGACCGCCCCCCCGCAACGGACCGGCCCCCCGGGCAGCCGCCCCGGGCAGCCCCCCGGGCGCCCCCCGGGCACACGCCCCGCGGGGTGCGGGGCGGCAGCCCTGGCGCGGGGACGGGGGCGCCTAGCCCGCGGCACGCGGAAGGCGGCGCTGCCACGTCCGGTGGAAGACCACCTCGTCCCCCTCACGGCAGACCAGCTCGTTCGAGGTGACGAAGCCCCCCTCGTCGCAGGACGTCTCCGAGTGCGTCTCCACGCGGACGTCCCAGCCGTCCTCCGGCCGGTGCAGCCGGACCCGCCAGTCCGAGCGCGCCCGCGCCGACAGCGGGTCCGCGTCCTGGATCTCGTAGACCTCCAGCACCTCCTCGCCGGCCTCCAGGCCGTCCGGGTACACCCGCGGGCCGTCGTACCGCGGGTCAACCTCCAGCCGCCACAGCCCGCGCGCGACGTCCCGTACGACCAGCCGCTCCGGCCGCGGCTCGTCCAGCGTCACCGGCACCGAGACGCCCAGCGGTTCCGCCTGCTCCGGCCCCTCGAAGGACACCTCCGCGTCCGCCGGCGACGCGCTCCGCACCGGAAGGACCAGCTCGCTGCCGGCCGGATCCACCGTCCACCCCGCCTCCGAGCCGGCCCGCGGCCAGATCCACGGCCAGTACGCCGAGGAAAGCGCCAGCCGGATCCGGTGCCCCGGCGGGAACGCGTGCCCGATGGCGTTGAGCTCGAACGTGACCGTCTCCCAGGCGCCCACCGGCCACGGCACCGCCCGGTCCCGCCCCGACCGCGCCGACAGGTTGAGCGCTCCCCTGGTGACCAGCGTCGACGCCCCGTCCGGCGCGACGTCGCACAGCCGCGCGACGATCTGGCCGTACGGGACGTCCATCCGGAGCCGGACCGTCACCGAGGCCCGGCCCAGCACCTCCACCGCGGAGCCGCCGGGAACTCCGGGCGCTCCCGGCGCTCCCGGCACCGGGAACTCGAAGCACGCCGACTTCGCGTCCTCTTCCCGCTGGTCCGGCGGCAGGTCGGCCTCGTTGCCGAACGGGCAGAACCGCCCCGCGTCCAGTCCCGTGTGCTGCGGCGAGCGGACCGGCACCAGCGCGCCCTGGAGGGCGTACGCGACGGGTTCCACGTTCGGCGAGGGCCACCCGGGGTCGGCGGCCCAGCGCCCCGGCAGCTCCTCGTACGAGGTGCGCGGCGGGTGCGAGCCGCTGATCCAGGAGCGGAGCAGCGGCTCCGCCATCACCCCGTTGTCGGCCCCCTTCAGCCAGTGGTCCCACCATCGCAGGGTCTCCTGCAGGAAGCCGATCGCCGGCCCCGGCGGCAGCCCGCGGTCCGGGTACTGGTGCGGCCAGGGCCCGATCACCCCCCGCACCCGGTCCGCGGGCAGCGCGGCCACCAGCCGCAGCACCGCGTCCCGGTACGGGTCGTGCCAGCCGCCGACCGCGAGCACGGCCGCGCCGATCGCCCCGGGGTCCTCGCAGACGCTGCCGTGCCTCCAGTAGTCGTCCCGGGTCTGGTGGGAGAGCCAGGTGTGGAGCAGCGGCTCCACCGCCTCCAGCCGGGACAGCCACAGGTCCCGCCAGCCCTCGCCCGCGTACCGCGGGTCCGGCGGACGCGCCGAGAGGGCCAGCATGGCCGCGCCCCGGGCGTGCATCTCCGAGCCGAGCACCGAGCCGCCCATGTAGTGCGCGTCGTTGTCGTAGCGGTCGTCGCTCGCACAGACCGCGACCACGGCCTTCAGCGGCTCGGGCGCGAGCGCGGCGACCTGCAGCGAGTTGGAGCCGCCCCAGGAGACGCCGAACATGCCGACGGAGCCCGTGCACCAGGGCTGCGCCGCCAGCCATTCGACGACCTCGGCCCCGTCGGCCAGCTCCCGCGCGTCGTACTCGTCGCCGGGCCGGCCGCCGCTGTTGCCGTGGCCGCGTACGTCGACCCGTACGGAGGCGTAGCCGTGCCCGGCGTACCAGGGGTGGCGCTGCGCGTCGCGCGGCGCGGTCCAGTCGGTGAGCCGGTACGGGAGGTACTCCAGCAGGGCCGGTACCGGCGCGTCGGTGACGGGCCGCCAGATCCGCGCGTACAGCCGCACCCCGTCCCGCATCGGGATCCGGACGTCCTCGTGGCGCGTCTCATGGGGGAAGGAGGTGCGGATCGTCGTACGGGCCACGGGCCGGCTCATGGGCAAAACGCACTCTCCACACCAATCGACACACAGAGAACATACCGGGGTGCATGGGGTGGTGTACGGAAGGCGGGACCGCCTGGACCGGCGGGCGCTCACGGTGATCGAAAATGGACGGGATACGCTGGCTTGAGTGAAGGCAGCGACACATCGACAATCCAGGTGATCGTCACCGTGGTCGTCAGCAGACAGGAGTACCCCTCGTGACCGTCGTCGGGCCGTTCGGACTGCGCGTGCGGGACCAGGCTCTTGAGACCGATGTCCAGGCCGGACTGGCCGCCGTCGAGGCGGGTCTGCTGGAGGCCACCAAGAGCGAGGTCCCCTTCATCACCGAAGCCGCCCAGCACCTGGTGAAGGCCGGGGGCAAGCGCTTCCGTCCGCTGCTGGTGATGCTGGCCGCCCGATTCGGGGACCCGTACGCACCCGGGATCGTGCCCTCCGCCGTGGTCGTGGAGCTCACCCACCTGGCGACCCTCTACCACGACGACGTCATGGACGAGGCGGACGTGCGCCGCGGGGTGCCCAGCGCCAACGCCCGCTGGGGGAACTCGGTGGCCGTCCTGACGGGTGACTTCCTCTTCGCCCGCGCCTCGCACATCCTGGCCGACCTCGGCCCGGAGGCCGTCCGCATCCAGGCCGAGGCCTTCGAGCGGCTGGTCACCGGACAGATCCTGGAGACCGCGGGCCCGCGGGACGGCCGGGACCCCGTCGAGCACTACCTGGAGGTCATGTCCGGCAAGACCGGCTCGCTGGTCGCCGTCTCCTGCCGCTTCGGCGCGCTGATGGCCGGCGCCGACGAGGCGGCCGTCGACATCCTCACGCAGTACGGCGAACGCCTCGGCACCGCCTTCCAGCTGGCCGACGACGTGCTGGACATCGCCTCCGACACCCACGAGTCGGGCAAGACCCCCGGCACCGACCTGCGCGAGGGCATCCCGACGCTGCCGGTGCTGCGGCTGCGCGAGATGGCCGCGCGGGACGGCCGCGAGGAGGACCTGGACCTCGTCCAGCTCCTCGACGGCGACCTCACCGACGACGCCCGGCACGCCGAGGTGCTGGCCCGGCTCCGGGTGCACCCGGCGCTGGAACAGGCCCGCCGCGACACCGTGCGCTACGCCGAGGAGGCCAGGGCCACCCTGGCCCCGCTGCCCGACTGCTTCGCCAAGTCGGCGCTGGAGGAACTGTGCGACGCGGTGGTCCACCGCGCGGGGTAGTACGCCCGGGGTAGTGCGCGCGGGGTAGTGCGCGCGGGCGGTCGGCACCCGCTGCGGGAAACGGCCCTTCCGAACCCCTACGGGATGGGGGAGGAGGGGCCTTGCCATGTCATACCGGGGTCGTACGCGGAGTTGGCTCCGGGGGTTGACGCGCACCCCGTGTCCGGTTTGGTCAGATGGAGCCATCAACCGCACCGGATCGGGACAGAGGGCAGGATCTGACATGGCAGCGAACGTGAAGACTTCCCGCAAGGCCGCTCGGTACGCCGTACCCGCCGTGGTGCTCGGCGTGGTGGGCGCGACGGTCGCACTCGTCCCGGCCTTCGCCAACGCCGGCGGCCCCGACCTGCCGAAGATCACGGCGCAGGAGCTGATCGAGAAGATCGCCGCCTCCGAGGTGGAGCAGCTGTCCGGCACGGCGAAGATCACCACGGACCTCGGCCTGCCGAAGCTGGCCGGCGGCCTGCTCGGCGGTGTCGGCGGCGCCGGCGGGATCGCGGGCGGCTCGGCGAACCCGGAGGACAAGCTGGCGCAGCTGGCCGCCGGCACCCACACCTTCAAGGTGGCGGCGGACGGCCCCGACCGTCAGAAGCTGACCTTCCTGGACGGGAAGGACGAGTACACCCTCGTCCACAACGGCAAGGACGTCTGGGGCTACGACAGCAAGTCCAACGAGGTCTTCCACGAGAAGTCGGAGGAGGCCGGGGCGCCGGGGGAGGCCGGCAAGCGGCACAAGACCGCCGAGCGGATGCCCGCCACGCCCAAGCAGCTGGCCGAGGAGGCCCTGAAGGCCGCCGGCCCCACCACCACGGTGACCGTCGGCGACACCGCGCAGGTGGCCGGGCGGAACGCCTACCAGCTGGTGCTCACGCCCAAGCAGTCCGGTTCCACGGTCGGTTCGGTCCGGATAGCGGTCGACGCGAAGAACGGCGTGCCGCTGCGCGTCCAGCTGCTGTCGAGCAAGGGTGGCAAGCCGATCGTCGACGCGGGCTTCACCCAGGTCGAGTTCGCCAAGCCGGCCGCCTCCGCCTTCGAGTTCACCCCGCCCAAGGGCGCCAAGGTGACCGAGGGTGAGGGCGAGCACGGCAAGGACGGGGGCAAGGAGTTCAAGGCCCTGGAGTCCCTCCCGGGTTTCGGTGGACTGACCGGCGGAGCCGGCGGCCCGGGCGATGTGAAGGAGCTGGGCGAGGGCTGGGCCACGGTGGCCCGCATCGACTCCGGTGCCGGCCAGGGTCTCAAGGAGCTGGAGAACGACAAGAACGCGCCGAAGGAGGCCAAGCAGTTCATGGACTCCCTCGGGGACAAGGTCTCCGGCAAGTTCGGTGAGGGCCGGGTCTTCTCGACCCGCCTGGTCAACGCCTTGATCACGGACGACGGCAAGGTCTACGTCGGCGCGGTCACGGCGGACCAGCTGGTGAAGACGGCCAACGCCGACAAGTAGGCGGCAGGCGGCCCCGCCTGCGCGACGAGGGTGGCCCGGGACCTGTGTCCCCGGCCACCCTTCGGCCGTTCCCTTTCTGCGTACAGCGCGCCCGCTGTACGGTGAACGGCATGTCGAGACACGTCACCATCCGCCTGGACGAGGAGTTCCACGACCGCCTCAAGGCGCGGGCGGCGGCGCTGGGTACGACGGTCACCGCGATGATCACCGAGGTCACCGAACGCGAACTGGACGAGGACCGGAAGAAGTTCCTGTCCGGCATCGAGGAGTTCGCCGATCACTGGGGCTACTTCCAGGAGCGGTTCGGCCATTGAAGATCACCATGGAGTGGGCCTGGACCGCCCTGGCCCATCATCTCCCCTCCGACCCCGCCGTCTGGGACCCGTCCGGGGTCGCCGCCGCCGTGGCCCGGCACCAGAACGACCTGGTGCTCGTGCCCGAGCAGCCGGCCCCCGACACCGCCTGGCGGGCCGCCGCTTTCCTGCACACCCTGGCGGTGTGCCCCGCCCTCGAATCCCCGATGAACGAGTTCTACGCGGCCGCGGCCACCCGCTCGTACCTGCGGGTGGCCGGTGCCAGACAGCTGCCGTCGCCGGAAGTGCTGGGGGATCTGGTGGAGGCCGCCAAGAAGGGCCGGGCGGACGTCGCCGCGGTCGCCGAGGAACTGCGCGCCCAGATCCAGGAGCCGCCGCCGGTCCTGCACGGCGACGGCTCCGAGGACGGCGGCACCGGGATCAGAAAGTGATCTTCCAGCTGTTGATGTAGCCGACGTCCTGCGCGGCCAGGTCCTTCACCCGGAGGTTCCAGACCCCGTTCGCGACCTCACTGGAGGCGTTGACGGTGTACGACTGGACGAGGTTGTCGGCGCTGCCGCCGCTGCGGTTGTGCAGGTTGTAGACGGTGCCGTCGGGGGCGATCAGGTCGACCACCAGGTCACCGCGGTAGGTGTGGACGATGTTCACGTCCACCTTGGTGGTGGCCGGGGCGTTGCCCGCGACACCCGAGGCCGTGATCGGCGAGTTCACCGCGGCGGCCGGGTAGTCGGGGACGTTCACGTCGGCGGTGTTCTCGAAGGACGGGCCGGGCGGGACCGGGGTGGCGGCGCCCAGGTTCCAGATCGCGTAGGCGGCGGCGTCGCTGTTGCGGTCCAGGGCGGTGTCGTTGATGTTCGCCGTGGTGTCGCAGGAGGAGTGGTAGCAGCGGTCGAAGGACTGGCCGGCGGTGCCGCCCCACTTCTGCGCCTGGGCCGAGGTCTTGGTGTTGCCGGCGCCGGTGAACAGGCCTCCGACCGGGATGCCGACGTTCTTGAACGAGGCGTGGTCGGAACGCCCGTCGCCCTCGGTCTCGATCTCGGTCGGGACGCCGATGCCCGCGAAGTAGTTCTTGAAGGTCTGCTCGATGGTCGGGTCGTCGTCGTAGACGAAGTAGCCCGGGTTCGGCGAACCGATCATGTCGAAGTTCAGGTAGCCCGCGAACTTCGCCCGCTCGGCGGCGGACAGGCTGTTCACGTAGTTCTTCGAGCCGACCAGGCCGAGTTCCTCGGCGCCCCACCAGCCGAAGCGCAGGTGCTTGGTGGGCTGGAGCTGGGCGCGGGAGACGGCGAGCGCGACCTCCAGGGTCGCCGCCGAGCCCGAGCCGTTGTCGTTGATCCCGGCGCCCGAGGTGACCGAGTCCAGGTGCGACCCGGCCATCAGGATCGAGTCGGGGTCGCCGCCCGGCCAGTCGGCGATCAGGTTGTAGCCGGTGGCGCCGCTGTACGTGAAGGTCTGCAGGCTGGTGGTGAAGCCGGCCGCGTCGAGCTTGGCCTTCACGTAGTCGATCGACGCCTTGTAGCCGGTCCGCCCGTGGGCCCGGTTGCCGCCGTTGTTCGCGGCGATGGTCGAGAACTGCGTCAGATGCGCCTTGACGTTGGCCAGCGGTATGTCCGGCGGGGTCGGTGCGGCGGTGGCGGTGGCGGCCGCCGGTGCGGCCAGGGCGGAGGGCGCGGTTGCGGCGACCAGCCCGCCGACCGCGAGGGCGGCGACGGCGGCGAAGACGGCAGGGCGCCGCGAAACGGACAGACTCATGTGGGGGCTCCGTGATTCCGAACGGGGATGGAACGGAACGTGCGGGGATAGAGCGTCTGTGCGAGCCCGATGGTCAGTGAGGATATGACAGTGCGTCAAGAGCGTAATCCGGTCAGCATGGTTCGCTGAACGGACGGTCCCCCGTACGCATGGTGCGTACGGGGGACCGAGTGGCGGAGGGGGCGGTGTTACGCCGGCTCGCGCGCGGGTGCCGCCGTGTCTGCGGCGGGTGCCTGTGGGGCCTCCTGCGGGACCTCTTGCGCGGCGGCCAGGGCGGCCCGGCTGCGCCGGGCGGCGCGCAGCGCGTCCCAGGTGAGCAGGGCCAGTGCGGCCCACACCAGAGCGAAGCCGGCCCAGCGCTCGGGCGGCATGGCCTCGTGGAAGTAGAGGACGCCCAGGGCGAACTGGAACACCGGCGCCATGTACTGCAGCAGTCCGAGGGTGGACAGCGGCACCCGGATGGCGGCGGCACCGAAGCAGACCAGCGGCAGCGCGGTGACCAGGCCGGTGGCGACGAGCAGGCCGCCGTGTCCGGCACCGTGCTGCCCGAAGGCCAGCCCACCCTGGCCGGAGAGCCACAGCAGATAGCCCAGGGCGGGCAGGAACTGCACGGCGGTCTCGGCGGCCAGCGACTCCACCCCACCGAGGTTGATCTTCTTCTTGATCAGCCCGTAGGTGCCGAAGGAGAAGGCCAGGATCAGCGAGATCCACGGCGGGCGCCCGTACCCGAAGGCCAGGACCAGCACGGCGGTGAGGGCGATGCCGACCGCCGCCCACTGGGCCGGACGCAGCCGCTCACCGAGCACCAGGACCCCGATGCCGATGCTGACCAGGGGGTTGATGAAGTAGCCGAGGCTGGCCTCGACCACGTGCCCGGCGTTGACGGCCCAGATGTAGACGCCCCAGTTCACCGTGATCACGGTGGCGGCGAGCGCGGTCAGGGCCAGCTTGCGGGGCTGCCGGAGGAGCTCCGGTATCCAGCTCCAGCGGCGCAGCGCGCAGAGCAGCAGGGCCACCACGGCCAGGGACCAGACCATCCGGTGGGCCAGGATCTCCAGGGCCTCGGCAGGCTTGAGCAGGGGCCAGAAGAGGGGCACGAGTCCCCACATGCCGTAGGCGGCGAATCCGTAGAGCAGACCCGTGCGCTGTTCGTTCTGTGCCTTCACGGGCCCTCCACCGCTACTTCAAGCCAACTTCTCGACCGTAGCGCCGGCGGCGTTATATGTCATGTCCGTAGACAGTGACAGTCATGACATCCCACATGGTAGACGGTGGGGCGGGCCCTGCGGGCCCCGCCGGGTGGCCGCGGGCAGCAGAACGGGCCCGGAGCTCAGCGGAGCTCCGGGCCCGTGGGGCCGTTCCGGGCGGGTCAGCCGACGACGGTCCAGGTGTCGTTGCCGGCGAGGAGGCGGCCGAGGTCGCCCTTGCCGTTCTGCTCGATGGCCTGGTCGAGCTGGTCGGACATCTGGGTGTCGTAGACGGGCCGCTCGACGCTGCGGAAGACGCCGATGGGGGTCTGGTGCAGGGTGTCGGGGTCGGCGAGCCGGGAGAGGGCGAAGGCGGTGGTCGGGGACGCGCTGTGGGCGTCGTGGACCAGGATCCGCGCCTCGTTCTCGGGGGTGACCGCGACGACTTCGAGGTCGCCGGTGGCCGGGTGGCGGACGACGCCCTTGTGGCCGTCGGCGCCGAACCGGATGGGCTTGCCGTGTTCCAGGCGGATGACGGCTTCCAGGGCCTGGTCCTGGTCCTTGAGGACCTCGAAGGCGCCGTCGTTGAAGATGTTGCAGTTCTGGTAGATCTCCACCAGGGCGGTGCCGGGGTGGTCGGCGGCCTGCCGCAGGACCTCGGTGAGGTGCTTGCGGTCGGAGTCGACCGTGCGGGCCACGAAGGAGGCCTCCGCGCCCAGGGCCAGCGAGACCGGGTTGAACGGGGCGTCCAGGGAGCCCATGGGGGTGGACTTGGTGATCTTCCCGACCTCGGAGGTGGGGGAGTACTGGCCCTTGGTGAGTCCGTAGATCCGGTTGTTGAACAGGAGGATCTTGAGGTTCACATTGCGGCGGAGGGCGTGGATGAGGTGGTTTCCGCCGATGGAGAGGGCGTCGCCGTCGCCGGTGACCACCCAGACGGAGAGGTCGCGGCGGGAGGAGGCCAGGCCGGTGGCGATGGCCGGGGCGCGTCCGTGGATGGAGTGCATCCCGTAGGTGTTCATGTAGTACGGGAAGCGGGAGGAGCAGCCGATGCCGGAGACGAACACGATGTTCTCCCGGGCCAGGCCGAGCTCGGGCATGAAGCCCTGCACCGCGGCCAGCACGGCGTAGTCACCGCAACCGGGGCACCATCGGACCTCCTGGTCCGACTTGAAGTCCTTCATGGACTGCTTGGCCTCGGCCTTGGGGACCAGCGAGAGCAGGGAGTGACCGGCAGGTGCCGCCGCCGTCTCAGTCATTGATGGCCTCCTTGAGAACCGTCGCGAGCTGCTCCGCCTTGAAGGGCATTCCGTTGACCTGGTTGTACGACTGGGCGTCGACCAAGTACTTCGCCCGGATCAGGGTGGCCAGCTGCCCGAGGTTCATCTCCGGCACCACTACCTTGTCGTAACGCTTCAGGACCTCCCCCAGATTCCGCGGGAAGGGGTTGAGGTGGCGCAGGTGGGCCTGCGCGATGGGGGCGCCGGTGATGCGGAGCCGGCGGACGGCTGCGGTGATCGGGCCGTAGGTGGAGCCCCAGCCCAGGACGAGTGTGCGGGCGTCGTCGGGGTCGTCGACGAGGAGGTCGGGGACCTCGATGCCGTCGATCTTGGCCTGCCGGGTGCGGACCATGAAGTCGTGGTTGGCGGGGTCGTAGGAGATGTTGCCGGTGCCGTCCTGCTTCTCGATGCCGCCGATCCGGTGTTCCAGGCCCGGGGTGCCCGGCACGGCCCAGGGGCGGGCCAGGGTCTGGGGGTCGCGCTTGTAGGGCCAGAACACCTCGGTGCCGTCGGCCAGCGTGTGGTTGGGCCCGGAGGCGAACTGCACCCGCAGGTCCGGGAGCTCCTCCAGGTCCGGGATCCGCCAGGGCTCGGAGCCGTTGGCCAGGTAGCCGTCGGAGAGCAGGAACACCGGGGTGCGGTAGGTCAGGGCGATCCGGGCCGCGTCCAGGGCGGCGTCGAAGCAGTCCGCCGGGGTGCGGGGGGCCACGACCGGGACCGGGGCCTCGCCGTTGCGCCCGTACATGGCCTGCAGGAGGTCGGCCTGCTCGGTCTTGGTGGGCAGGCCGGTGGAGGGGCCGCCGCGCTGGATGTCCACGATCAGCAGCGGCAGCTCCAGGGAGACCGCCAGGCCGATCGTCTCGGACTTCAGGGCCACACCGGGACCGGAGGTGGTGGTCACCGCCAGAGAGCCGCCGAAGGCCGCGCCCAGGGCCGCGCCGATGCCGGCGATCTCGTCCTCGGCCTGGAAGGTCCGCACGCCGAAGTTCTTGTGCCGGGACAGCTCGTGCAGGATGTCCGAGGCCGGGGTGATGGGGTAGGAGCCCAGGTAGAGCGGCAGGTCGGCCTGCCGGGAGGCCGCGACCAGGCCGTAGGACAGGGCCAGGTTCCCGGAGATGTTCCGGTAGGTGCCCGGCTCGAACGCCTTCGTGGCCGGTGCCACCTCGTAGGAGACCGCGAAGTCCTCGGTGGTCTCGCCGAAATTCCAGCCCGCCCGGAACGCCGCCACGTTCGCCGCCGCGATATCCGGCTTCTTCGCGAACTTCTGCCGGAGGAATTTCTCCGTGCCCTCCGTGGGGCGGTGATACATCCACGACAGCAGTCCCAGCGCGAACATGTTCTTGCTGCGCTCGGCCTCCTTGCGGGAAAGCCCGAAATCCTTCAGGGCCTCCACCGTCAGCGTGGTGAGCGGTACCGGATGCACGTTGAACGCGTCCAGGGATCCGTCTTCCAGCGGCGAGGTCTCATAGCCGACCTTCGCCATCGGCCGCTTGGTGAACTCATCGGTGTTGATGATGATCTCCGCGCCCCGCGGGACATCTCCGATGTTGGCCTTCAGGGCCGCCGGATTCATCGCCACCAGCACGTTCGGGGCGTCACCCGGAGTGAGGATGTCATGATCGGCGAAATGCAGCTGGAAGGACGACACGCCCGGCAGCGTGCCGGCGGGCGCCCGGATCTCGGCGGGGAAGTTCGGCAGCGTGGACAGGTCGTTCCCGAACGACGCCGTCTCCGAGGTGAAGCGGTCACCGGTGAGCTGCATTCCGTCACCCGAGTCACCCGCAAAACGAATGATCACACGGTCGAGGCGGCGAACTTCCTTGGCGTCCGAGCTCGCGGGCGTGCGCTGTTCGCCGACAACAGCCTCTTCGGCCCCGTCGGTCTGCTCGGCTGTGCTACTGACCTGGCTGGTCACTGAACTGGACCTCCTTCGAGGCATGGCATCCCCAAGGCCAACCCTACGTCGCTAAGGGTGTCCTTCCTCGGGCTGCTCATATTCTGGACGGCTTTTTGAGACGGCCGGTTCAATTACGCCTATATCTGACAGGGTGTCAGTTGATCAGGAATTCAGATAGGTGAGGACCGCCAGTACACGGCGGTGATCCCCGTCACTCGGCGAGAGGCCGAGTTTCATGAAGATGTTGCTGACGTGCTTCTCCACCGCTCCGTCGCTGACCACGAGCTGTTTCGCGATCGCCGAATTGGTGCGTCCCTCGGCCATCAGCCCCAGCACTTCGCGCTCGCGCGGGGTCAGCCCGGCCAGCACGTCCTGCTTGCGGCTGCGCCCCAGCAGCTGGGCCACCACCTCGGGGTCCAGGGCGGTGCCGCCCCGGGCGACCCGCACCACGGCCTCGGTGAACTCGCGGACCTCCGCGACGCGGTCCTTCAGCAGATACCCCACGCCGGTAGTGGAACCGGCCAGGAGTTCGGTGGCGTACTGCTCCTCCACGTACTGCGACAGCACCAGCACGCCTATGCCCGGGTGCTCCCGACGCAGGCGCACGGCCGCCCGCACCCCCTCGTCGGTGTGGGTCGGAGGCATGCGCACGTCCGTCACCACCACGTCCGGCACCGTGTGCTCGGCCGCGAGGTCCGCGACCGTCTTCAGCAGGGCTTCCGCGTCCCCGACGCCGGCCACGACGTCATGCCCCCGGTCGGTCAGCATCCGGGTCAGGCCCTCACGGAGCAGGACCGAATCCTCGGCGATGACCACCCGCACCCTGTCTTCCACGACGTATGCGCTCCCCGCGTCCACTCGTATCCGCCTTGTCACTGCTTCATGGTGAGCCAAGCATCCCAGCCTTACGGCCGGAACGCGGTCAGCCTCTCAGCGATACGAATGAAGATCGTGAAGAGTGCCCGCCCCGTGGACCGTCCCGTGGACCGTCCCGTGTGCCGGGCGGGGCGGGCGGGGAGCGGGCACGGGAGCGGGCGTGGGACGGGCGCGGCGCGTCAGTGGCGGGCCGTCGTGGCGGCCCGCTCCCGCCAGGGCAGCTCGGCGGTCGCCGTGGTCCCGCCGCCGACCGGGGAGCGGACGATCAGTACGCCGTCCACCGCGTCCAGCCGCTCCCCGAGCCCGGCCAGTCCGCCGCCGGCCCCGGCGGCCGCGCCGCCGCGCCCGTCATCCGTCACCTGGACCAGCAGCCGGTCGCCGGACTTCCACACGTCCACCGAGGCGGAGCGTGCTCCGGCGTGCTTGCTGATGTTCTGGAGGAGTTCGGAGACGGTGAAGTAGGCGATGCCTTCGATGGCTTCGGCGGGGCGGGTGGGGAGGTCGACGGTGACGCGTACGGGGACGGTGCAGCGGGAGGCGATGGCGGAGAGGGCGGCGTCGAGTCCGCGGTCCGTGAGGACGGCGGGGTGGATGCCGCGGGCGAGGTCGCGGAGTTCCTGGAGGGCGATCTTCACTTCGCCGTGTGCTTCGTCGACCATGCGGGCGGCTGCTTCGGGGTCTTCGGTGAGTTTTTCCTTGGCGAGGCCGAGGTCCATGGCGAGGGCGACGAGGCGGGCCTGGGCTCCGTCGTGGAGGTCGCGTTCGATGCGGCGGAGGTCGGCGGCGGCGGTGTCGACCACCACCCCCCGGTCCGACTCCAGCTCGGTGACCCGGCCGGCCAGCCGGGACGGGCCGAGCAGGCCCCTGACCAGCAGTCCGTCGACGGTGGTCAGCGCCCGCATCAGCCACGGCGTGACCAGGGTGAAGGCCAGGCCGAGCAGGAAGGCTCCGAGCACCCGGACCGGGCTGTCCACGTAGTAGGTGTAGTCGTCGTTCTGGAAGAGCGGGAGGCCCGGCTCGTCGGAGTAGACGGGGACCACCCAGAACCACAGCGGGCAGGTCACCAGCGTCCAGCCGATGGACCAGAAGACCATCGTGACGACGAAGGCGAAGAGCGACCACGGGAAGTGGAAGACCGAGTACACCGTGTGCCGCCAGGCGCTGCCGCTGCGCAGCAGCGCTCCGATCCAGGGGAAGACGCCGGGCTTGGCGCCCCGCACCGGCTCGGGGTCGGCGACGTCCAGCCCGAGCAGCACCCGGGCGCGGACCCGCTCGAACCGGCCGATGCCCCGGCACATGGCCAGTACGCCGGCGAGCACCGGGATGCCGAGGAAGGTGACCAGCAGGCCGGCCCCCAGGCTGATGCCCGTGATCGCCAGGGAGAAGTAGAGGACGCTCAGCGGGAACCCGAGCATCAGGTACCCGAACCTGCGCCAGGTCCGCCCCTCCAGGGGCGCCCGCAGAAGCTGCACCGCCACCGGCGGCCCGTCCGCTCCCGCCGTCGTCCTGCTGGTCATCTTCCGGCCCCGTTTCTGTCCGTCGTCCGTACGCTTCCACCCTCGCCGCCGGCCCCCTGGCCGGACCATGCGGCGGGTAGGCCTCTTCGCCGGGGGGATAACCCCACCCCCGGGGCGCGCCACCCCGCGGGCCGGCCCGGCCGCCGCGGGCGTGCGCCCCGGCCTACCTCCGTGCGGCCGGGGCGGTGGCGGAGCGGTCGCGCCAGGGCAGCTCGGCCGTCACCGTGGTCCCGCCGCCCTCGGGGGAGTCGACGACGAAGACGCCGTCCACCGCGTCCAGCCGTTCCGAGAGCCCGGCCAGTCCGGACCCGCCACCGGGCAGGGCCCCGCCCCGCCCGTCGTCCGAGACCCGGAGCATCAGCCGGGCCCCGGCCCCCGTCCCGGAGTGCCAGACCTCGACCTCGGCGCGCCGGGCGCGGGCGTGCTTGCTGATGTTCTGGAGGAGTTCGGAGACGGTGAAGTAGGCGATGCCTTCGATGGCTTCGGCGGGGCGGGTGGGGAGGTCGACGGTGACGCGTACGGGGACGGTGCAGCGGGAGGCGATGGCGGAGAGGGCGGCGTCGAGTCCGCGGTCGGTGAGGACGGCGGGGTGGATGCCGCGGGCGAGGTCGCGGAGTTCCTGGAGGGCGATCTTCACTTCGCCGTGTGCTTCGTCGACCATGCGGGCGGCTGCTTCGGGGTCCTCGGTGAGTTTTTCCTTGGCGAGGCCGAGGTCCATGGCGAGGGCGACGAGGCGGGCCTGGGCTCCGTCGTGGAGGTCGCGTTCGATGCGGCGGAGGTCGGCGGCGGCGGTGTCGACCACCACCCCCCGGTCCGACTCCAGCTCCGCGATGCGCCGCTCCAGCTCGTCCGAGGGCGAGAGCAGGCCCCGGACCAGCATCCGGTCCACGTTCGCCATGCCCCGGACCACCCACGGCAGCACCGGCCACAGCACGAACAGTCCGATCAGCGTCACCGTGAAGGTCAGCACGCCCCAGGGCAGCCGGATCAGGTGGAAGAGGACGCTCCGCCAGCCCACCGGATCCTTGAAGGCTGCCCACAGCCAGGCGAAGAACCCGCCCGACCGCCCCGGTCCGGGCAGCGGCGACGGCTCGTCCACGCGGACGCCGAGCAATATGCGGGCCCGCCCCCGTTCGAACCGTCCTGTCAGGCGGGACAGGTGGAGACCGACCGCGAGCAGCGGCAGTCCGACCACGGTCACGGACAGCCCGCCGGCCGTGCCGATCATGAACACCGTGTAAACAAAACCGATGATCGTGACGGGCAGATTCGCCAGGGCGTACCCGATCTCTTTCCACGTATCTACGCTGAAAACAGCGCGCACCGGCGAGGGCCGGTCGTTGTCCGGTCCCGGAGTGTTGACGCTCATGCGGCACAGCCTGTCAACCGCAGGGAGCTGATGCCATGGGGTGCCCTTGTCTCAGTGAACGGGGGATAACCCCACCCCCCTGATGGCAGGCCCTAGACTCCCGTCGGTACAGATCGTCGACAGTGGCCATGAGGAGCGAGGAACGGACGTGCCAGACCAGGCGGTATCGACCGTAACCGTGCTCGCGGCGGACTACTTCCGAAGTTATTCGGTCGTCGGCCTGCTCGCGGCTTTCGGTGTGCTCTTCGTGGCCGTGGCCTTCGGCGCGGGACGGCTGCTGCGGCCCGTCGTGCCCACGCCCGAAAAGCTGCTGACGTACGAATGCGGTGTCGACCCGGTCGGCGAGGGCTGGGCGCACACCCAGGTCCGCTACTACGTCTACGCGTTCCTCTACGTCATCTTCGCCGTCGACTCGATCTTCCTCTTCCCGTGGGCGACGGTGTTCGACGCCTCCGGCTACGGGGCCACCACCCTGGTCGAGATGTTCATCTTCCTGGGCTTCCTGGCCGTCGGCCTGCTCTACGCGTACAAGAAGGGCGTCCTCGAATGGACGTGACACCGGAGCCCCAGCTGCTCCCGGAGCCCAAGCGCCTGGGAGTGCTCTCCCGCCTCGCACCGGAGCCCATGAAGGTGGTCCTGAACTGGGGCCGCCGCTACAGCCTGTGGGTCTTCAACTTCGGCCTGGCCTGCTGCGCGATCGAGTTCATCGCCGCGTCCATGGCCCGCCACGACTTCATCCGGCTCGGGGTGATCCCGTTCGCGCCCGGACCGCGCCAGGCCGACCTGATGATCGTCTCGGGCACGGTCACGGACAAGATGGCCCCGGCGGTCAAGCGGCTCTACGAGCAGATGCCGGAGCCCAAGTACGTGATCTCCTTCGGCGCCTGCTCCAACTGCGGCGGCCCCTACTGGGACTCGTACTCGGTCACCAAGGGCGTGGACCAGATCATCCCGGTCGACGTCTACGTGCCCGGCTGCCCGCCCCGGCCCGAGGCGCTGCTCCAGGGCATCCTCAAGCTGCAGGAGAAGATCGCCCGCGAGTCGCTGGCCTCCCGCTACGCCGCGGACCGGCCCTCGGCCTCGGTGGCGCAGCTGACCAGCCCGCTCGTGAAGGGGCCGGACGCGTGAACCCGTACGACTCCCTGCCCGACGCCGCCCCCGAGATCTTCGGCGCGGAGGCCGTCGCCGACCTCTCCTACGACGTCCTGACCGTCGACGTGCCCGTCGGCTCCTGGATCTCCTCGCTGGAGATCGCCCGGGACAAGCTGGGCTGCACCTACTTCGACTGGCTGAGCGCCGTCGACGAGCCGGGCACCGGCTTCCGGATCTGCGCGCACGTGGTCGCCCTGGAGGGCCACCGCGTACGCCGCCTGCTGCTGCGCACCACCGTCCCGCACACCGCGCCCGAGCTGCCCTCGGCGGTCGCCGTGTACGCGGGTGCCTCCTGGCACGAGCGCGAGACGTACGAGATGTTCGGCGTCACCTTCACCGACCACCCGCACCTCGTCCCGCTGCTGCTGCCCGAGAACTTCGAGGGGCATCCGCTGCGGAAGGACTTCGTCCTGGCGGCCCGGGTCGCCAAGGCCTGGCCCGGCGCGAAGGAGCCGGGCGAGGGCGCGGAGACCGGCGGCCCCAAGCGGCGCACCATGCTGCCGCCGGGCGTGCCGGACCCCAACGACTGGGGCCCGCTCAAGGGCCAGCTCCCGCCCGCCCCGGCCCGTCCCGCCCGAACCCCGCGCGCCGCGGGCGACCGCCCGGCGCGCGCCCCGCGCGAGGGCGCGCCGGTACGCCGCTCCCGCTCGGTCGCGGAGGGCTCGGCCAGCCAGTCGGGCTCGGCGCCCGCCTCGCCCGAGGAAACCGGAACCACTGCCGCCGCCGCGGTCGAGCCGACCGAAACCCCGGCCCGCCCGGCGCGCCGTACCCGCTCGGCCTCCGACGGCTCGGCGAGCCAGCCGGCTCCCGCCGACGCGGTTCCCACCGAGGGTGCCGCTCCGTCGGACGCTGCGGTCGGGGATGGCCCGGCCCGCCCGGCGCGCCGCAGCCGCTCGGCCTCCGACGGCTCGGCGAGCCAGCCGGCTCCCGCTGCCCCGGAGGAGTCGGCGGCCCCTGCCGGGCAGCCGCCGGCTCGCCGTGCGGCGCCCCGCAGCAGCGACGCGCCCTGGCACAACCCGAAGCCCGCCTTCGACGAGCCGGAACGCCCGTCCGGGACCCCCGCACCCGCAGCGGAACCGGCCGCGCCGACCGAGCCGGCCGAACCCGCCGCGCCCGCGGCGCCGCAGGCCGAACCGGTGACGCCCGCCGCGCCGAGCGGGCAGACCGCCCCCGCGGAGCCCGCCGCCGCGCCCGCCGCGCCCGCCGCGCCCGCCGAACCGGCTGAGCAGCCTGCCGGACCCGCCGTAGCCGAAGGCGATGGCGCAGGCGAAGGCGATGACGGCGACGGTGGCGAAGCCACCAGGACCACCCGACCCGAAACCGACCACGGAGGCGACGCGTGAACGACGTGCTCGACGTCGCGCTGCGGATCATCGCCGTCTTCGCGATCTTCCTCGTGCTGCCGCTCGTCGTCGGACAGACGGAGCACAAGGTGATGGCGCACATGCAGGGCCGGCTCGGCCCGATGTACGCCGGCGGCTTCCACGGCTGGGCCCAGCTCGTCGCGGACGGCGTGAAGTTCGCGCAGAAGGAAGACGTCGTCCCGGCCAACGCCGACCGGCGGATCTTCCAGCTCGCGCCCGCCGTCGCGCTGCTCCCCTACCTCCTCGTCCTGATCGCCATCCCGATCGGCCCGGGCGAGGGCGCGGTCGGGCAGGTCATCGACGCCGGCGTGTTCTTCGTGCTCGCCGTCATGGGCGTCGGGATCCTCGGCTCCCTGATGGCCGGCTGGGCCTCCGCCAACAAGTTCTCCCTGCTCGGTGGTCTCCGCACCGCCGCCCAGCTGCTCGCCTACGAGCTCCCGATGCTCCTCGCGGCAGCCTCGGTCGCGATGGCCGCCGGCACCGTCTCCCTCCCGGGGATCGTCGGCGCCTTCGAGTGGTGGTGGCTGCCCTGGCAGATCGTCGGCGCGATCGTGTTCTTCACCGCCGGTCTCGCCGAACTGCAGCGTCCCCCCTTCGACATGCCCGTCGCCGACTCCGAGATCATCTTCGGCGCGTACACCGAGTACACGGGCCTGCGCTTCGCCCTGTTCCTGCTCGCCGAGTACGCCGGCATCGTCGTGCTCTGCGCGCTCACCAGCGTGCTCTTCCTCGGTGGCTGGCACGGCCCGTTCGGCGCCGACGGCCTCGGCTGGTTCTGGACCCTGCTGAAGACCGCCGTGCTCGCGTTCCTCGTCATCTGGCTGCGGGTCACCTACCCGCGACTGCGCGAGGACCAGCTGCAGCGGCTCGCCTGGACCACTCTCATCCCGCTCGCGCTCGCCCAGATCGCGCTCACCGGCATCGTGAAGGTGGCGATCCCGTAATGCCCATCCCCGGATCCGGTCTCGCCAAGGGCCTGGCCGTCACCCTGCGCACGATGACGAAGCGCTCGCACACCGCGCAGTACCCCGAGGTGCAGCCCGAACTCCCGCCGCGCACCCGCGGGGTCATCGGCCTGTTCGAGGAGAACTGCACGGTCTGCATGCTCTGCGCCCGTGAGTGCCCGGACTGGTGCATCTACATCGACTCCCACAAGGAGACGATCCCGGCCGCCACGCCCGGCGGCCGCGAGCGCAGCCGCAACGTCCTGGACCGTTTCGCCATCGACTTCTCCCTCTGCATGTACTGCGGTATCTGCATCGAGGTGTGCCCCTTCGACGCCCTCTTCTGGTCGCCGGAGTTCGAGTACGCGGAGACGGATATCCGCGAACTCACCCACGAGCGCGACAAGCTGCGCGAGTGGATGTGGACCGTTCCGGCCCCGCCCGCCCTCGACCCGGCCGCCGAGGAGCCCAAGGAGCTCGCGGCCGCCCGCAAGGCGGTCGAGAAGGCGGAGGCCGAAGCGGCCGCCGCCGCCGCTGCCGCCGCGGCCGAGGCGGAGAACGCCGCGGCCGCGGAACCGACCGACCCCGACGCGCTGGCCGGAGGTGCCGCGTGACCCACACCGCCCTCCTCGCCGCCGCCCAGGGCACCGCCGCCCAGGGCAACGGCTTCATGTCCCCGACCGGCGTCGAGGTGACCTTCCTGCTCGTCGGCCTCGCCACCCTCGGCGCGGCCGTCGTCACCGTCACCACCAAACAGCTCGTGCACGCCGCCCTCTGGCTGGTCGTCGCGCTGGGCGGGGTCGCCGTCGAGTACCTGCTGCTGACGGCCGAGTTCGTGGCCTGGGTACAGGTGCTGATCTACCTCGGTTCCGTGGTGGTCCTCCTCCTCTTCGGTCTGATGCTCACCAAGGCGCCCATCGGCCGCTCCCCGGACGCCGACTCGGGCAACCGCCTCGTCGCCCTCGCGGTCGCCGTGGTCTCCGCCGCGGCCCTGGTCTGGGTCGTGGCCGATGCCTTCCGCACCACCTGGATCGACCTGGACACGGTGCAGGGCTCCACCCAGGTGACCGGCGAGATCCTCTTCCGGCACTGGGTGCTGCCCTTCGAGGCGCTCTCGGTGCTCCTGCTGGCCGCGCTGATCGGAGCCATCGTGCTGTCCCGCAAGACCGGCGCCGCCGCGGGCGAAGACACCGAGAAGGGCACGCGCTGATGCACCTCGCCTACCCCGCCGTGCTGGCGGTGCTCCTCTTCTGCACGGGCCTGTACGGGGTCCTCGCACGCCGCAACGCCATCCTGGTGCTGATGTCCGTCGAGCTCATGCTCAACGCCGTCAACCTCAACCTGGTGGCCTTCGACGTCTGGCTGCGCGACGCCCTGCACGCCGGCCAGGCCCTCACCCTCTTCACCATCGCCATCGCCGCCGCCGAGATCGGCATCGGCCTGGCCATCGTGCTGATGGTGTACCGCAACCGGGGCACGTCCGACGTGGACCGGCTCCGGGACACCGCCGAGGGCCACGAACCCGCTCCGACCGCCGAGACCGCCCCCACCGAGGTCGCCGCGTGACCACCACGACCCTCGCCGTCCTCGTCCCCCTCCTTCCGTTCCTGGGATCGGCGGGCGGATTCATGCTCGGCCGCACCGCCCCCGGGTTCGTCCGGCCGCTCGCCGTACTGCCGACCCTGGCCGCGGCCGTGCTGGCCGTCCTCGTCGCCGTCCGCCAGGGCGGCGGCGCCCCGATCCTGGCCTCGACGGAGCTCACCCCGACCGGCTCGGTGCCGATCGACCTCGCCCTGAACATCGACGGGTTCGCCGCCCTCGTGGCCGTCCTCGTCGGTGTCGTGGCCACCTGCGTACAGCTCTACTCGACGGCCTACCTGCGCGAGGACCCGCGCTACCCGTCGTACGCCGCTCTGGTCTCACTGTTCACCTCCGCGATGCTGCTCGTCGTCTACTCCGGCGACCTCATGGTGCTGCTGGTCGGCTGGGAGGTCATGGGCATCTGCTCGTACTTCCTGGTCGGCCACTACTGGGAGACCGAGGCGGCCCGCTCCGCCTCCCTGAAGGCCTTCCTCGTCACCAAGCTCGGCGACGTACCGTTCCTGATCGGCCTGTTCGCGCTCGCCGCCGACGCCGGCTCCTTCGAGATCAACGAGATCCTCGGCACCGTCACCGCCGGCGGCCTGGACCACCCGACGCTGATCGGCCTGCTGCTGCTGGCCGGCGTCGCGGGCAAGTCCGCGCAGTTCCCGCTCCACACCTGGCTCCCGGACGCCATGGCGGGCCCCACCCCGGTCTCCGCGCTGATCCACGCCGCGACGATGGTCGCCGCCGGTGTCTACTTCATCGCCCGTCTCCTCCCGGTCTTCGCTGCCTCGCAGGCCACGCTGGTCGTGATGGCGGTCATGGCGGCCGTGACGATGATCGGCTCCGGGCTCGCCGCCCTCGCCCAGGACGACATCAAGCGCGTCCTCGCCTACTCCACCGTCGGCCAGCTCGGCTACATGATCGGCGCGCTGGCCGTCGCCGACCGCTCGGCCGCCGTCTTCCACCTCCTGTCCCACGGCTTCTTCAAGGCACTGCTCTTCCTCGGCGCCGGCGTGATCATCCACGCCGCCGGGACCAACTCCCTCGCCGCCATGTCCCGCATGGACGGCCTCACGAAGCGCATCCCGGACGCCTTCTGGACGATGACGATCGCGCTGCTCGCGCTCGCCGCCGTACCCCCCTTCGCCGGCTTCTTCTCCAAGGAAGCCGTCCTCGTCGCCGCCGAGCACGCCGCCACCGGACACACCGCGTCCGTCCCCGGCGCGGCCGGCTGGCTGGTCCTCGTCGCCGGCGTACTGACCGCCCTCCTCACCGCCGCGTACGCCATGCGGCTGTGGCTGATGGCCTTCCGCGGCCGCGGCGCCGCCGCCCCCGACCACGGCCGGGAGCCGCTCGCCATGACCGGAGTGCTCTGGCTCCTCGCGGTCCCCACGGTCGCCTTCGGCCTCGCCGCGGGCCCGATCGCCGACTGGTTCGACGGCACCGCGCTCAGCCCCACCCTGACCACCTCGGTCCTCGGCACCGGCGCCGCCGTCATCGGCGGACTCCTCAGCTACGCCCTGTGGCAGCGCGCCTCGGCGGCCACCGTCCGCGGGGTCCCCGCGGCCGTCGCCGCCGCCGAATCCGAGGCCGAGACCCCCGAGGTCGCCGAGGTCACCCACGACCACCCCGCCGCCCCGGCCGGCCCGGTCCCCGACCCCGGCAAGGCACTCCTGGGCCCGCTCTACCCGCACGCGCACGTCGGCTTCCACCTGGACGCCGTCTACGACGCCCTGTTCGTCCGCCCCGTGCGCGCCGCCGCAACGCTGGTCCGCTTCCTGGACCGCGAGGTCGTCGACACCTACGTCCGCGGCGCCGGAACCGGGGCCGGATGGCTCGGCGCGCTCGTCCGCCGCGCCCAGACCGGCAACGTGCAGAGCTACCTGAGCGCCCTGTTCGCCGGTGCCGTGGTCCTGGCGATCGCCACCGCCGTCCTCGCCAACCTCAACGCCGGATCGTGAGCCGTGAGTCAGCCGTGATTGATATCAGCGCATCCGTGATGCAGTTCCTTCTGGCGTTCACCGTGGCCCTGCCGCTCCTCGGCGCGGCCGCGGCCCTCCTGCCGGCCCCGCCCGGCCTGCGGGGCCGCAGCCCCGAGCAGGCGGTGCTCCGCCACGGCGTGACCGTGACCGGAGCCGTCCTCGCCGCGGCCGCCGCCCTCACCCTGGGCTTCGACCACGACGACCCGTCCCGCTTCCAGGCGACGACGGACATCAGCTGGATCCCGGCGCTGAACGTCCGGATCCACCTCGGCATCGACGGCATCTCGCTCCCCCTCCTCCTGATGACCGCGCTGCTGTTCTTCCTCTGCGCGGTGTACAGCTACTTCAAGCTCCCCGCGGGCCCCTCCCCGAAGGCCTTCGTCGCGCTGCTCCTGGTCCTGGAATCCGGCACCCTGGCCACCTTCGCCGTCCTGGACCTGCTGCTCTTCTTCCTCGCCTTCGAGATGGTGCTCATCCCGATGTACTTCCTCATCGCCCGCTGGGGCGGTGACCAGCGGCAGGCCGCCGCCTGGAAGTTCATCCTCTACACGCTGCTCGGTTCCGTGGTCATGCTGCTCGGCCTGCTGCTGATCGGCATCAACGCGGGCACCTTCGACATGGTGGCACTGGCCACCGACAACGGCCGCGAACTCACCCACACCACCCAGCTCCTGGCGGTCCTCGCCATCGGCATCGGCCTCGCCGTGAAGACCCCGATGTGGCCGCTGCACAGCTGGCTCCCGGACGCCCACACGGCCGCCCCGACCGTCGGCTCCGTCCTGCTCGCCGGCGTGCTGCTCAAGATGGGCACCTACGGGTTCGTGCGGATCCTGCTGCCCGCCACCCCCGACGGCATGCAGACCCTCGCCCCCTACCTGGCCGCGTTCGCCGCCGTCGGCATCGTCTACGGGTCCCTCGCCTGCCTCGCGCTGGCCCGCAAGGGTGCCAAGGGCGACCTCAAGCGCCTGATCGCGTACTCCTCCGTCGGCCACATGGGCTTCGTGCTCCTGGGCATCGCCACCATGACCCCCACCGGCGTCAACGGCGCGCTGTTCGCGAACATCGCCCACGGCCTGATCACCGGCCTCCTCTTCTTCCTGGTCGGCGCGCTCAAGGACCGCTACGGCAGCACCGACCTCGACACCCTCGCCGGGGCCACCGGCGCCGCCCTCTACGGCCGCGCCCCCCGCTTCGGCGCGCTGCTCGCCTTCGGCGCCGTCGCCTCCCTCGGCCTGCCCGGCCTGGCCGGCTTCTGGGGCGAGATGCTCGCGCTGTTCGGCGCCTTCGACCCGGCCGAGGGCCTGTCCCGGCCGGCCTTCCTCACCTTCATGGCGATCGGCGCCTTCGGCACCCTGCTCACCGCCGCATACCTCCTGGTCGTCGTACGGCGGGTGTGCATGGGCGACCCGACGGCGCTCCCCGAGGCGGCCCCGGCCGCGGTGGCCGACGTCCGGCACTACGAGTTCGCCGCCTGGACCCCGCTCGTCGCCCTCACCGTCCTCGCCGGCCTCTGGCCCGCGGTCCTCCTCGGCCTCACCGACCCGGCCGTCCAGAAGCTCCTCGCAGGAGGCAACGCATGACGGCCCTCGCCGCCACCGGCGCCGCCAGTCTCGTCCAGAACGTCGACTGGCTCGCCATCGCGCCCGTGGTCATCCCGGCCACCGTGGCCCTGATCGTCCTCGTCGCCGACCTCTTCGCCGACGACAGGCGCAAGCCGCTCCTGGGCTGGATCTCCGTGGCCGGCCTGGCCGCCGCGACCGCCACCCTGCTGCCGCTGCGCGGCGAGGACCGCTCCACCTTCTGCCTCGTCGGCGACCCGGCCGCCTCCCTCACCTCGGCCGGCACCGCCGCCTGCAGCTACACCGCCGACTCCTTCACCCTGGTCATCCAGCTGCTGGTGCTCGGCGGCGCCCTGGTCACCGCCCTGCTGTCGCTCACCGCCGTCCGCGAGACCGGGCTGCCCGCAGGCGAGTACTGGTTCCTGCTGCTGTCCTCGGCCGCCGGGGCCGCCCTGCTGCCGGCCTCCCGCGACCTCGCCACCCTGATCGTCGCCCTCGAAGTCGCCTCGCTGCCCGCGTTCGCGCTGGTCGGCCTGCGCCGCGGCGACCGGATGTCCTCCGAGGCCGCCCTCAAGTTCTTCCTCTCCTCGGTCACCGCGACCGCCGTCTCGCTGCTCGGCGTCAGCTTCGTCTACGGGGCCACCGGCACCCTGCACCTCGCCCTGCTCGCCGACCGCCTGGAGGACGTCCCGGGGCAGCTCGACACCCTCGCCATGGCGGGCGTGGCGCTCACCCTCGTCGGCTTCGCCTTCAAGACCGCCGCGGTCCCCTTCCACTTCTGGGTCCCCGACACCTACGTCGGCGCGCCGCTGCCCATCGCCGGCTACCTCTCGGTCATCGGCAAGGCCGTCGGCTTCACCGGCCTGATCCTGGTCACGGTGATCGCCTTCCCGGCGTACTCCGACATCTGGGGCCCGGCCCTGGCCGTCCTCGCCGCGCTGACCATGACCCTCGGCAACGCCGCCGCGCTGCGCCAGTCCCCGGACCGCCCGCACAGCGCCGTACGGCTGCTCGCCTGGTCCTCGGTCGGCCAGGCCGGATACCTGCTGGTCCCGATCGCCGCGGCCGCGTACACCGACCGCGACGCGATCGGCTCCACCGTGGCCTACGCCCTGATGTACGCCGCCGTGAACCTGGGCGCCTTCGCGGTCGCCGCGCTGGTCGCCCGGACCAGCCCGGCCAACCGGATCGCCGACTACCGCGGCCTCTACCACCGGAAGCCGGCCGCCGCCCTCTCGCTGGCCTTCTTCCTGCTCTGCCTGGCCGGCCTGCCGCCGGGCATCATCGGCCTCTTCGCCAAGGTCACCGTCTTCCAGTCCGCGGTCGACGCGGGCCTTGGCTGGCTGGCCGTGGTCATGGCGGTCAACGTGGTCATCGCCCTGTACTACTACCTGCAGTGGACGGCGATCCTCTTCCGCGCCCCGGAAGGAGCGGAAGCGGAGGCCGCGCAGGCCGCGCCGGCCGCCCGGCGGACCCGGACCCCGGCCCCGGTCACCGTCGCCATCGCCCTCACCGGCGTCATCGCCGTGGTCCTGTCGGGAGACCCGCAGGCGGTCCTGCGCTTCGCCGCGACCAGCCTCTTCCCTCAATAGCGGGCCGGCAGCGGCAGCGGCTCACCCGTACGGAGCAGCGCCCCTCCGGAGCGGCGAGGGGGTGCCCGGCCACGAACGGCCGGACACCCCCCGGGGCGGGCCCGGGAACCAGGTCCCCTCGCCTGGCGTTGACCAGGCAGGGAGAGTCCACTGGACCGTAGCCCCACGGACCCATGACGGGGCCCCTGCCGCACCATCTGGAGGGCGTACCGTGCACCGCCGGCACAACGGGCTGAAGACCGCCGTACTCCTCGGCGGCCTGTCCGCACTCATCATCCTCATCGGAAGCTTCTTCGGACGCGCCGGTCTGATCGTGGCCGTCTTCGTCGCCCTGGGCACCAACGCGTACGCGTACTGGAACAGCGACAAGCTGGCTCTACGCGCGATGCGCGCGCGTCCGGTGAGTGAGTTCGAGGCGCCCGAGCTCTACCGGATGGTGCGCGAGCTCTCCACCTCCGCGCGCCAGCCGATGCCCCGGCTGTACATCTCGCCGACGGAGGCGCCGAACGCCTTCGCGACCGGACGGAACCCGCGCAACGCCGCCGTGTGCTGCACCGAGGGCATCCTGCGGATCCTCGACGAGCGCGAACTGCGCGGGGTCATCGGGCACGAGCTGAGCCACGTCTACAACCGCGACATCCTGATTTCCTCGGTGGCCGGCGCCCTGGCCTCGGTGATCATGTTCCTGGTGAACTTCGCCTGGCTGATCCCGATCGGCCGGTCCGACGACGACGAGGGCCCCGGCCTGCTCGGCATGCTGCTGATCGCGATCCTGGGCCCGCTGGCCGCGTCCGTGATCCAACTGGCCATCAGCCGCTCGCGGGAGTACGAGGCCGATGCCGCGGGCGCCCAGCTCACCGGCGACCCGCTGGCCCTGGCCAGTGCGCTGCGCAAGCTGGACGCGGGCACCAAGCAGCTCCCGCTGCCGCCCGAGCCCCGGCTGGAAACGGCGAGCCATATGATGATCGCCAACCCGTTCCGGCCGGGACAGGGCCTCTCGAAGCTGTTCTCCACCCACCCGCCCATGGCCGAGCGCATCGCCCGGCTCGAGCAGATGGCAGGTCGACACCAGTGAAGACGCTCCTCAACCTCATATGGCTCGTGCTCAGCGGATTCTGGCTGTTCCTCGGCTACTGCCTGGCCGGCGTGATCCTGTGCATCACGATCATCGGCATCCCGTTCGGCATCGCGGCCTTCCGGATCGCCGTCTACGCGCTCTGGCCGTTCGGCTACACCACGGTCGAGCGCCGTGACGCGGGCGCCCCGTCCTGCGTGGGCAACGTGCTCTGGCTGGTCCTGGCGGGCTGGTGGCTGGCCCTGGGCCACATCTTCACCGGCATCGCCCTGTGCATCACCATCATCGGGATCCCGTTCGGCATCGCGAACTTCAAGATGATCCCGATCTCGCTGCTGCCGCTGGGCCGCGAGATCGTCCGTACGGACGCGCCCTTCGCCTCCCGGTGACGGCCGGGGCGGGGGAGGAGCCTGCGAGGGCCCGGCCGGGACTCCGCGGCGAGCCCGCGCGGGACGGCACGGCGCGGAGCCGCGCCGAGGTTTTCCACAGGGCGTGCGGGGCGTCGGCGGGGTCGTCCACCATGAAGCCGTGAACGAGACGGAGATGGTGCCGGCGCACGCCGCCGACCGTGAACACGACTACCGCCCCGAGCAGCGGCAATCCCTGCCGGAGCCGGTCCCCGCGGCCCGGCCGCGGCAGGCCGGGGGCATATCCCAGCCCTACGCGCGCTGCCGCCCGCTGCGCAGCAGGTAGACGGCCGCGCCCAGCGCCAGCACTCCAGCACCCGCCACCGCCGACGCGACCGGCAGCGCGCAGGCGACCACCACACAGCCGGCCAGCCCCACGGCTGCCACGGTCCGCCCCTTGACACCTGAATCGTGTGAACCCGCATCGCGCACACCCGCATCGTGCGATCCCAGCGTCCACGCGGACGCGTTCGCGATCGCGTAGTAGACGAGCACGCCGAAGGACGAGAAGCCGATCGCGCCCCGGAGGTCCGCGGTCGCCGCCAGCACCGCCACCACCGCACCCACCGCCAGCTCCGCGTGGTGCGGCACCTGGTACCGCGGGTGTACGGCGGCCAGCGTGCGGGGCAGGTGGCCGTCGCGCGCCATGGCGAGGGTCGTCCTGGACACCCCCAGCACCAGCGACAGCAGCGCGCCGAGGGCCGCCAGCGCCGCTCCCGCCTGGACCACGGGCGCGAGTCCGGGCCGTCCGGCCTCCCGGACCGCGTCGGCCAGCGGCGCGGCCGAACCGGCCAGGCCCGGGGCGCCCAGCACCGACAGCACGGCCACCGCGACCGCCGCGTACACCGCCAGCGCGATCCCCAGCGCGATCGGGACGGCGCGCGGGATCGTCCGCGTCGGATCGCGCACCTCCTCGCCCAGGGTGGTGATCCGCGCGTAGCCCGCGAAGGCGAAGAACAGCAGTCCGGCCGCCTGCAGCAGGCCCCAGGCCCCGCCGGGTTCGCCGGTGCCGGCCCCGTCCTGCCACAGCCGTGCGGCGTCGGCCGGACCGGACCCCAGGCACACCACCACGACCCCGGCCAGTACGGCCAGCACCACGGCGACGATCACCCGGGCGATCCGCGCCGACTTCTGCACACCGCCGTAGTTAGCGGCGGTCAGCGCCAGCACGGCGGCCACCGCCACCGCCTGCGCCTGCTCCGGCCACAGGTACGCGCCCACGGTCAGTGCCATCGCCGCACAGGACGCGGTCTTGCCGACCACGAAGGCCCAGCCCGCCAGGTACCCCCAGAACGGGCCCAGCCGTTCGCGTCCGTACACGTACGTCCCGCCGGAGGACGGGTACCGGGCCGCGAGCCGCGCGGAGGAATGCGCGTTGCAGTACGCCACCACCGCGGCCACCGCCAGGGCCGCGAGCAGTCCGCCGCCCGACCCGACCGCTTTCGCCGCGGGCCCGAACGAGGCGAAGATGCCCGCGCCGACCATGGCGCCCAGTCCGACGATGACCGCGTCGGACACCCCCAGAGTGCGTCTCAGCTGCTGTTCCACGGGCGGAGAGTAGCCCGCCTAGGTTGCGCCTTCGTGGCCGGGCGCCATCGGTCCGGGAGTCATGGGTCCGGGATTCATGGGGCCCGGAGTCATGGGGCCGGGCGCCCTCGCGGTCCGCTGCCGCTCCCAGACCTCCAGGGCCGTCAGCCAGGCGTGGTCCATGTGCCGCAGCCCGCTGAGGTCGAGCCGCACCGGCCGGTCACCGGGGAGGGCGTCCAGGACGTCCAGCAGCTTCGGCAGCCGCAGGAAACTGGCGTTGCCCGCCACCCGAAGACACAGCCCGTCGCCCTCCCGCACCTGTTCGAGATGCACGTGCGAGGTCTCCCAGGCCGCCTTCGCGACGGCCAGGCCGAGGCCCACCAGCACCCCCTCGAACAGATTGGTCGCCGTGATCGCCCCCGCCGTCACCACCAGGACCAGAGCCTCGCCCGGGTGCGTCCGCCACAGCGCGGCCAGGGCCCGCCCCGGCAGCAGCTTCCAGCCCGCGTGCAGCAGCACCCCCGCCAGGGCCGCCAGCGGCACCGCACCCAGCAGGTCCGGCAGGAGCACCGCGAACAGCAGCAGCCAGCCGCCGTGCAGCACCCGGGCGGCCCGGGTCCGCGCCCCCGCCTCCACATTGGCCGAGCTGCGCACGATCACGGCGGTCATCGGGAGGGCGCCCAACACCCCGCACAGCGCGTTCCCCACGCCCTGGGCGACCAGCTCACGGTCGTAGTCGGTCCGCGGCCCGTCGTGCATCCGGTCCACCGCCGCCGCGCTGAACAGGGTCTCCGCGGAGGCGATCAGGGCCAGCGCCAGTACGGTCCCCACCGCGCCCGCCGTGGCCAGGACGCCGAAGTCCGCGGCGGCCGGCACGTGCACCGCGGCCATCACCCCCGCCACGGTGACCCGGTCGACCGGGAGGTGCAGCACCGCCGCCGCCGCCGAGGCCGCCACCACCCCGGCCAGGGCGCCCGGCACCACCCGGACCCGTTCCGGCATCCGGCGCCACCCGACCATGACGAGCACGGTCCCCGCGCCCAGGGCGACGGCGGTCCAGTCGGCCCGCCCGAGGAGCCCGGGAAGGCCGCCGGCCTTTGCCAGGGTTCCGCCCGGCGCGGCGATGTCCGCGACGGCGTAGAGCTGACCGGAGATCAGCACGAGCCCGATCCCGGCCAGCATCCCCTGCACCACCGCGACCGAGATCGCCCGGAACCACCGCCCCAGCCTCAGCACCCCCATGCCCAGCTGCAGCAGTCCGGCGGCGAGCACCAGCACGCCCAGCGAGGGCAGCCCGTGCGCCCGCACCGCCTCGTGCACGAGCACCGTCAGGCCGGCCGCGGGCCCGCTGACCTGTAGCACGCTCCCCCGGAAGCAGCCCGTCACCAGCCCGCCCACCACCCCGGTGACGATCCCGAGTTCGGCCGGTACGCCCGAGGCGACGGCCACCCCCACGCAGAGCGGGAGCGCGACCAGCGCGACGACGACCGATGCCCCGAAGTCCTCACGGAAGGTGTCGGCCACGGGCATACGGGAACCCCCTGTCAGCGGGCTGATAACCGGTCCTCAGCCTGCCGTTCGCACCCGTACACACAACAGGGGCCACAGGGGGTTCACGTCGGCACGCGCGCCGCACGCGCGCCGCACGCGCCGCCGCGCAATGGACATGACGTCCGCTCAGGAGGCCGCCGTACCCACCGCATTGCCCTGGCCGAGAAGACCGCTCCCGTCCCCGTCCCCCTGCGGCAGCGCGCGCAGCCCCCGCACCGGCCCGAGCAACGGCCAGGCACAGGACCCGAGCAGCCCCACCGCAGACACCACGAGCGTCGCCCGCACCCCGAGCGCCCCCGCCCCCAACGCCCCCGCCAGCAAGGCCCCGATCGGCTCCACACCCCGGCTGACGAACCGCACCGCCCCGCTCACCCGCCCGAGCACGGCACCAGGCACCATCGCCCGCTTGACGGACTCACCGAGCACCAGGTTCACCACCACCGAGAACACCCACCCGAACTGCGAGAGCCCGACCAGCACCACCGCGCCCGCCGTCCCCCGCCCTTCGGCGAGCGGCACCAGGAGACCGGCGACCCCGGGAGCCGCGTACGCGCACGCGAGCGGCACGCCGTAGCCGAACCGCCGGCCGATCCGGCCCGCCGTGGCCGCGCCGAGCAGCGCGCCCACGCCGCCCGCCGCGCCGAGCACGCCGAGCAGGAGGGGGCTCAGGCCCAGCGTCGTCACCACGTACAGCGTGTAGAGCGCGTAGAACATCGAGGCGAAGAAGTTGAAGTGGGCGGCGGCCAAGGTGAGGGAACGCTGCACCGGATCGCGCATCAGCAGCCGCAGGCCGGCCAGGTCGGCCCGCGTGGCCCGGACACGCTTGCCACGGGCCGCTTCCGCGGGCGCCGGCTCGGACTTCGGCAGGCCGCGCAGGGCGAGCGCGCTGCCCGCGTGGCTGACCGCATCGGCCAGGAGCGCCACCGGTGCGCCCAGGACGTGCACCAGCACCCCGGCGAGACCGGGACCCACGACGTCGCCGACCGCCGAACTGCCCTCCATCCAGGAGTCGGCCTCGTCGAGACGGTTCCCGCCGACGAGCCTCGGCAGGAAGCGGGACACGGCGCCGTCGAACACCAGGCTCAGCGCGCCGACCACGAAGGTCACCATGAGCAGCATCCAGACGGTCAGCGCGTCCACGAGCCACAGCACCGGGATCACGGCTGCCGCCAGCGCCCGGGCCGCGTTGCACAAGCGCAGGACCCGGCGGTGCTCGAAGGAGTCCGCCCATGCTCCGGCCGACAGGCCGAAGAGGAGCGCCGCCGCCGAACCGGCCGCACCGAGCAGCCCCATCTCCCAGCTGCCGGCGTCCAGGGCGAGCACGGCGACGAGGGGCATCGCGAAGTAGGTGACCTGGGTGCCCGCGAGGGAGAGGGTCCCTCCGGTCCAGAGCCGGAGGAAGCCGGTCTCCCGGAGCTCGGCGGAGATGGGCATGGCGGTCCTCGGCAATCGGTGAGCATCGGCCGCGGAGCGGAGGAATCGTCCCGCTCGGCGGCCGGCGCTGCCCACTCTGCCTCCGGCAGCGGGCCCCGGCCAGGCGTCCGCGCTGTCCCGAACCGGCCCTGTCCCGAACAGTCCTGCCCTGACCGAACCGTCCCGCCCTGCCCCGACCCGTCCCCGACCCGAACCGTCCCCCCCCGAACAGTCCCCGACCCGAACCGACGGGCCTACGCCACCTCGGTCGCGCCCACGTCCGGCTCCGGCAGCCACCCCTGGGTCGCCGCCAGCGCCCCCGCCTGGAAACGGCTACGCGCCCCGAGACGCTCCATCAGGGCACTGGCCAGCCGCCGGGCGGTCCGCGAGGACACCCCCAGCCGCTTGGCGATGGCCTCGTCCGTGAGCCCCTCCGCCAGCAGCCACAGCACCATGCGCTCCTGCCCGGTCAGCGCCTGTGCGCGCCCCCGCCGCTGCGGTGCCTCTCCGAGCGGGACCGCCTCCTGCCACACCTGTTCGAACAACGCGCACAGCGCGGCGAGCACCCCGGCCCCGGTCAGGATCGTGGCCCCGGCCGCCGAGTCCTCCGGATCCACCGGCACCACGGCCAGCTTCCGGTCCACGATGATCATGCGGGTGGGCAGGGACGGCACGGTCCGCACCCGGGCGCCGCGCTCGGTCAGCCACTCCGCGTGCGCCATGGTCGGCGGGCTGTTGCGGATGCTGTCCAGGTACACCGTGCGCATCCGCACACCGCGCTCCAGGACCTGCTGGTTCAGCGGCTGTGCGGCCATCCGGTTGGCCTCGGTCTGCGCCCCGTCCGGCGCGAACGACAGGACTTCCTCCCGCACGTCGCGGGTGATCTCCGCCAGCCGCAGCCGTACGGTCTCCACGCCGATCAGCACCTCGGCCGCCCGGTGCTCCTCGTACGGGCGCATGCGGTGGTACTCGGCGGCCAGCCGTGACGCCAGCGCCTGGGTCTCCGCCAGCCGCTGCTGCTGGGCGGCGAGCTCGGCCCGCTGCCGGGCGAGCAGTGCGTCCATGCCCGCCTCCGGGTTCACCACGTGCACCCCGCCGGGTATCTGCGCGGAGGTGCGGATCAGGGCCAGGGCGCCCAGCCGCTCGGTGGCCCGGCGTATTCGCTCCGGATCCAGGTCCAGCCGCCGGGCCAGGTCGGCCGCTGCCTCGTGCGGGTGGAGCAGCATCGCCCGGTACACGTCCTGCGCGTCCTGGTCGAGTGCGAGCGCGGACCGGCCTCCGGCCTCCGACTCCGCCTCCTGCGGTGTCGGCACCGGCGCCACACCGGTCTCTTCGGGTGCCCGCTCGGAGTGGTCGCTCCGGCGGGTCCCGGCCACGTCTGCTGGCACGCGTTCCAACCCCCTCGCCGTCCGGACGCCTCACGGCCGGGTCGGCCTGCGCCCGCGTGGCCGTGGGTCGAGGCCGCGTTCGCCGATGTGATTCGCCCGGGGTCCCCCAGTAAGGAGTCAGCATCATGTCACGTCCGGCCTCTTCCGGTCCCGGCCGGAAAAGGCCAGCGTGAAGGCATGCCCGGGGCCCGTCGGCACCGGCACAGTTCACAGGGTGCCCCCGGTGCTCCACCCCCCACCGCCGGGGGCCCGTCCGGCGCACCGCCCCTCGCGCCGCCCGTCCGGGACGACTTGGGACATGACCCTTTGTGGCCAGGGTCTTGCTCTTCTCCTGGGCCCCGGTCAGGCCGAGACTTTCCCCAGCGCCGATTTTCGGCCCCTCCCGGAAAGGCTCCGCCAGTGACCCGCGTGATCAACCGCCACTCCGCCCGCCGTGCGCTCGCCACCGCGGCCCTCCTGGCCGCCGCCGGAGCCGCACTGGCCGGCCCTGCTGCGGCCGCCGAAGCCCCGGCTGCCGCGCGGCAGGCCCAGCAGGTGCAGCACCTCCCGACCGGGGACAGCCGGCAGACGCCCAAGCTGGACATCGGCTGGCAGTAGCCCGACGGGCGGCCGGGCAGGAGCCCGGCCGCCCGTCACAGGCGCGGTGCAGCCGCAGGAGCGGCGGCGTCAGCGGTAGTTCACGAACTGGATCGCGAAGTCCAGGTCCTTGCCCTTGAGCAGCTGCTGGACGGCCTGCAGGTCGTCCCGGCTCTTGGAGCTGACGCGCAGCTCCTCGCCCTGAACCTGGGCCTTGACGCCCTTGGGGCCCTCGTCACGGATCATCTTCGCGACCTTCTTGGCGTTCTCCTGGGAGATACCCTCCTCGATCGTCGCGAAGATCTTGTACTCCTTGCCGGAGAGCTGCGGCTCGCCAGCGTCCAGCGCCTTCAGCGAGATGCCGCGCTTGACCAGCTTGGTCTCGAAGACGTCGAGGACGGCCTTGACCCGGTCCTCGGAGTTCGCCTCCATGAGGATCTTGTCGCCGGACCACGTGATGGACGCGCCGGTGCCCTTGAAGTCGTAGCGCTGCGAGAGCTCCTTGGCGGCCTGGTTGAGGGCGTTGTCGACCTCCTGCCGCTCGACCTTCGAGACGATGTCGAAACTGGAGTCGGCCATGTGCTGTGGCTCCTTGAAGTCGGCTGCGATGTGCTCACGGCGTGCGGACGGGAGTCCCCGACCACACCCCCGCAAAGCCTAGGGGGTGCGCCCCCGGCAGCGTCCGTCCCCGCCACTGATCAATCCGGTGGCGAAGCACCCCCGAGCATCGGGTATCGTTTACGTCGTTGCCGGAGAACACCGCGGAAAAGCGGGAAACGAAGGCGACATCCCATGGCGGTGTGCCCGAGTGGCCAATGGGAGCGGACTGTAAATCCGTCGGCTTAGCCTACCCAGGTTCGAATCCTGGCGCCGCCACGCGATGCAAGACCCCTGTCCACCTGCGGAAACGCAGGGGCGGGGGTCTTCTCGCATGTCCGAACAGCGCGGCATGCCCGGACGGCGGCATTTCCGCATCGTCGGCCGGGCCGCGTCGTTAGGGCACGCGTGAAATGGACTTCCGAGGCGCGCGGCGCCGTGAGTACCGGGGTGCTGGCCGCCCTGATCGCAGCCGGAGTACCGGCGCTCGTCGGGGCACTGGACCCGGCCGAGAGCCGGCCGTACAAGGAGACCCGGCTCTACTTCGGGACGCAGCGGACCGGCGGCGGAGAGATTCCGAAGGCCGAGTTCATGCGCTTCCTGGACCGCGAGGTCACCCCGGCCTTCCCCGAGGGGCTCACCCTCCAGGAGGGCTACGGGCAGTGGCGGGGCGAGGACGGGAAGATCGTCCGCGAGGCCTCCTACGAGCTGGTCCTGCTCTACCCGGAGAAGAGCGCCGAGGAGCGCGACCGGAGCATCGAGCGGATCCGCACCGCCTACGAGGAGCAGTTCCAGCAGGACTCCGTCGGCCGGTCGGACGACCAGGTGTCGGTGGACTTCTGACGACCGCGGGCAGGCCCGGCGGCCGCACGGGCGGGACCTGACGGATTCCCGCCCGGTCGCGCGGTTCCCGCCCGGTCGCGCGGTTGGTCCCGCGCTCCCGCCCGGTCCCGCGGTTCCCATCCGGTCCCGCGGATCCCACCCGACCGCGCCCGATCCCGCGATCCCACCGGATTCCGCCCGGTCCCGCGATCCCACCGGATCCCACCTGATCCCGCCGGGATCCGCGGGTCCGTCGTGTCAGTTGCCCGCCACGTCCTTCACCGCGACCTCCACCGGCGTGCCGCCCGAGACCAGCTCCAGCGTCAGGCCCGCCGTCGCCGGGGTCTCGATCAGCTCCGCCAGCACCGCCGCCACGTCCTCGCGCGGCACCGGGCCGCGGCCGGTGTACGCCTCCAGGCGGACCCGGCCGGTGGCCGGATCCTCCGTCAGCATCCCCGGACGCAGGATCGTCCACTCCAGCCCCAGCCGGGTCCGGACGTGCTCGTCCGCCGCACCCTTGGCCCGCAGGTACGCGTCGAACACCTCGGCGCCCGGATGGTCCGCGTCCGCGCCCATCGAAGAGACCATCAGGAAGCGCCTCACGCGGGCCCGTTCGGCCGCGTCCGCGAACAGCACCGCCGCGCCCCGGTCCACCGTGTCCTTGCGCGCCGCCCCGCTGCCCGGACCGGCCCCCGCCGCGAACACCGCGGCGTCCGCGCCCTGCAGCACCGCGGCCACCTGCTCCAGGGAGGCCGACTCCAGGTCGCAGAGCACCGGTTCGGCACCGACCTCCCTCAGGTCGTCGCCCTGGGCCGGATCGCGGATGATGCCCGCGACCTCGTACCCGCGCGCCGACAGCAGCCGCTCCAGCAGCAGCGCGATCCGACCGTGTCCACCCGCGATGACGATGCGCATGCCCCGACCGTACGACGACCGGCCCGCCCGCGCCCGGGAACACTCAGGGGCCTGGCTCCATACGGCCCTGCCGGGGCAGGTCCAGGGCCGCCGCCACCGCCGAGTCGCAGTACTCCCGCACCGCGCTGGTCCGGGCCACCACCCGCCCCCGGTGGATCACGATCCGGCTGTACGCCAGCGACAGGACCCCCGCGATCCCGTCCCCGCGCACGGCCAGGAGCTCCGCGGGGAACCCCGCCTCCACCCGGATCTCCGGCAGGCCCATCGCCGCCCGGGCCGCCGCGCTGACCGCCTCGTAGGCGTCCGCCGGCCGCAGCCCGCCCTGCGAGGCGAGCAGGTACGCCGCTTCGAGCGGATCCCCACGGCCCACCGGATTGGCCGCGTCGCGCAGCGCCCCGCTGCCGGCCGCCACCCGCACCCCGGCCGCCCGCAGCAGCCGTACCGGTGCGCCGCGCGGGCCGCGCCGCTCCAGGGCCGCGCAGTCGCCCTGCGGCAGGCAGGTGACCCGCACCCCGGCCGCGGCCAGCTGGTCCGCCGCGCGCGTCGCCACGTCCAGGGGGAGCCGGGACATCCCGCCGCAGGGGCCGATGCTGACACCGGGGCGCAGCCCGCCCGCCATGGCCGCCAGCCGGGCCAGCCGCGCCGGATCGTCGCCGTCGGTGTGCAGGTCCACCGGGCAGCCGTGCTCGGCCGCCAGTTCCAGCACGGCCTCGATGAACCCGGTCGGGTCGGGGTCCAGGTCCGGGCAGCCGCCGACCACCGCCGCGCCCATCTTCACCGCGTCCCGGAGCATGGCGAGGCCGTCCGCGCCGGCCACTCCGGTCAGCAGCCGGGGCATCGCCACGGCCGTGAGGTCGGTGAGGCCGCGCAGCGAACGGCGGGCCTGGAGCACGGCCTCCATCGGGGCCAGCCCGTGCACATCGCCGATCCGGACGTGCGAGCGGACCGCGGTCGCCCCGTGGCCGAGCTGCAGCAGGGCCGCCTCGGTGGCACGGCGCTGCACCTCGTCGGCGCCGCAGGCGGCGGGCCCCTGACCGTCGGCGGTCAGCGCGGTGTCCCCGTGGGCGTGCGGCTCCGCGGGCGCGGGCAGCAGCAGGAACCCGGCGAGGTCGACCCGGGACGGGGTCGGCGCGGGCAGGCTCCCGGCCGTGCCCACCGCCTGGATCCGGCCGCCGCTGAGCCGGACGTCGACGGTGCGGCCGTCGGTGAGGCGGGCGCCCGCGAGCAGCAGGGAGGTCGGTTCGGCGGCCGATCCGTGCGCGGCGCCGTGTCCGTGTGGGTGGCTGTCGGGCATCGCGCTCCTGCGGTGGCTCGGGCGGTCCCTGGGCCACGGCCCAAGATCACGCAGCGTGGTCAGAGCCTAGGGCGCTGGGCTGCGCCCTTCACGGAAGGGGCCAATAGTCGTACCGGTGTTGCGCCTCCGCCGGTCCCCCGCGAGGGGCCGGCGCCACCTCCGGGATTCCGGGCCGGACCCCTGCCGGGTGGCCGCCGGGGGACCGCCGGAGGGCGGCTCGGGGGCCGCCGGGCAATGGATTTGGGCGATCGGCCGGAGGCCGTGTAATGTCTTCCCTGCTCGCCCCAATAGCTCAGTCGGTAGAGCGTCTCCATGGTAAGGAGAAGGTCTGCGGTTCGATTCCGCATTGGGGCTCTGGTGAGAGAGGTTCCCCGCCCTCGGGTGGGGAACGGATCTCATCAAAGCGGCGTAGCTCAGTCGGTAGAGCAAGCGGCTCATAATCGCTGTGTCACCGGTTCAAGTCCGGTCGCCGCTACACCCAGTAGCCGATTGTGGGGTCGGTCTCCCGATCGGCTACTCTTTTATGCGTTCATCCGTCCATCTGTCCGTCAAGGAGCACTCACGTGGCTGCCACCGACGTCCGCCCGAAGATCACGCTGGCCTGCGTGGAGTGCAAGGAGCGGAACTACATCACCAAGAAGAACCGGCGCAACAACCCGGACCGTCTTGAGATGAAGAAGCACTGCCCGCGCTGCAACTCGCACACCGCGCACCGCGAGACCCGCTGACCCCAGCGAGTCTTCGGACCAAGGCACTGTCACGAGGTCGTCCCCTTCCCGGGGACGGCCTCGTGTCGTTTCCGCAGTAACTACCAGGAGGTAGCGATCCATGGCGCTCGACCAGTCCTTCGTGGGGCGGACGTATCCGCCCACCGATCCGTACGAGGTCGGCCGGGAGAAGATCCGCGAATTCGCGGAGGCGGTGGGTGACACCAATCCCGCCTACCGCGATCCGGAAGCCGCCAAGGAGCTCGGCCATTCCGATGTGATCGCCCCGCCGACCTTTGTGTTCGCGATCACTTTCAAGGCCGCCGGACTGGTCATCCAGGACCCGCAGCTCGGCCTGAACTACGACCGCGTGGTGCACGGCGACCAGAAGTTCGCCTACACCCGCCCGGTGCGGGCCGGGGACCGGCTCGTGGTGACCTCGACCATCGAGGCGATCAAGTCCCTCGCGGGCAACGACATCCTGGACATCCGCGGTGAGGTCCACGACGAGACCGGCGAGCACGTGGTGACGGCCTGGACCAAGCTCGTGTCCCGCGCCGCAGACGCAGAGGAGGCGTGAGATGACCGCGAAGATCGGTTACGCGGACGTCGAGGTCGGCACGGAGCTGCCGGCGCAGACCTTCCCGGTGACCCGCGCCACCCTCGTCCAGTACGCGGGCGCTTCCGGAGACTTCAACCCGATCCACTGGAACGAGAAGTTCGCCAAGGAGGTCGGGCTGCCGGACGTCATCGCGCACGGCATGTTCACCATGGCCGAGGCGATCCGGGTGGTCACCGATTGGGCGGGGGACCCGGGCGCGGTCGTCGAGTACGGCGTGCGCTTCACCAAGCCGGTGGTGGTCCCCAACGACGGCACCGGCGCGGTCATCGAGGTCGGCGCCAAGGTCGCGGCCCTGCTGGACGGGAACCGGGTCCGGGTCGACCTGACGGCCACCAGCGCCGGGCAGAAGGTGCTGGGCATGTCCCGGGCGGTCGTACAGCTCGCCTGAGACGGTCCGTCCGAGGCCTGTGAGGGGCGCCCCCCGCGGGGGCGCCTCTCTTTCGCTTGACTTGGTTAGTGATTGAGCACTAACTTAGTCGCATGGTCAGGATGAGCGCAGAAGAGCGACGCGAGAGCGTCATCCGCGCCGCCGTGCACGAGTTCGCGCAGGGCGGCTACTACGGCACGTCCACCGAGGCGATCGCCAAGCGGGTGGGTGTCTCGCAGCCGTACCTCTTCCGGCTCTTCCCGAACAAGCAGGCCATCTTCCTGGCCGCGGCGGGCCGCTGCCTGGAGGGGACCCGCAGGGTCTTCGCCGAGGCGGCCGACGGCCTGCACGGCGAGGACGCCCTCCGCGCCATGGGTGAGGCGTACATCCGGCTGATCGCCGAGGACCCGGCGATGCTGCAGATGCAGCTCCAGATGTACGTCGCCGTCGCCTCGGCCGAGGCGGCCGGCGACCACGAGCTCGGCGAGCTCGTACGGGCCGGCTGGCTGGAGCTGTGGGACACCGTACGGCTCCCGCTCGGCGGCGACCCCGGCCCGACCACGGAGTTCATGGCCCAGGGCATGCTCATCAACACCCTGTCCGCCATGGGCTTTCCCGCCGGCCATCGGATCTGGGACGGGTTCTCGGGCGGGGTCGGCAAGGCTGCCGGTTCGCTGGGCGACCGGCGGGCCTGATGCGCGGGGCCGTACGCGGCCGCGCGTCTTTCTGTCCGCGAAAGTTAGTCATCAATAACTAACAAGACCAGGGGGAACCGTGAACACCACGCGAGACAACACCACGCGAGACAACCGCGCGCGAGACAACCGCGCGCGAGACGGCCGGCCGGGTGCCGGACTCGGCGGCCGCGCGGTCTGGGCGCTCGTCCTCACCAGCGCCGCCGGCTTCATGGCCGCCCTCGACAACCTCGTCGTCACCACCGCCCTCCCCGCCATCCGGTCGGATCTCGGAGGCAAGCTCGAAGACCTCGAATGGACGGTGAACGCCTACACCCTCACCTTCGCCGTCCTCCTCATGTTCGGCGCAGCCCTCGGCGACCGCTTCGGCCGCCGCCGCCTCTTCATCGCCGGTCTCGCGGTCTTCACCGGAGCCTCCGCCGCGGCCGCCCTCGCCTCCGGCGTCGGGACCCTGATCGCCGCCCGCGCCGTCCAGGGGGTGGGCGCCGCGGTCATGATGCCGCTCACCCTCACCCTGCTCACCGCCGCCGTCCCGGCGGCCCGCCGCGGCATGGTCCTCGGCATCTACAGCGCCGTCGGCGGCCTCGCCGTGGCCAGTGGCCCGCTCATCGGCGGCAGCCTCACCGAGCACATCTCCTGGCAGTGGATCTTCTGGATCAACGTGCCCATCGGCCTCCTGCTGATGCCGCTGGCCCGCCTCCGGCTCGCCGAGTCCACCGCCCCCGGAGCCCGTCTCGACCTGCCCGGCACCCTCCTTATCAGCGGCGGCCTCTTCGGCATCGTCTACGGGCTGGTCAACGCCAACGCCCACGGCTGGACCAGCGCCCCCGTCCTCACCGGACTGATCGCCGGCGCCGCGCTCGTCGGCGGCTTCGTCCACCACGGCTTCCGCAGCAAGAACCCCATGCTCCCCATGCGGCTCTTCCGTGACCGGGGCTTCTTCGGGATCAACATGGCGAGCCTGCTGATGTACCTCGGCATGTTCGGCTCGATCTTCCTGCTCGCCCAGTTCCTCCAAGGCGTCGCCGGCTACTCGCCCACCGAGGCCGGCCTGCGCATGCTGCCCTGGACCGGGATGCCCATGGTCGTCGCCCCGATCGCCGGCGTCCTCGCCGACCGGATCGGCGGCCGCCCCGTCGTCGCCGCCGGGCTGGCCCTCCAGGCGGTCGGCCTCGGCTGGTTCGCCGCGATCCTCGGCCCGGACGTGTCGTACGCCGCCCAGCTCCCGGCGCTCGTCCTCAGCGGCATCGGCATGGCCCTCTACTTCGCCCCCGCCGCGCACGTGCTGATGGCCACCGTCCGCCCCGCCGACCAGGGCATGGCCTCAGGTGCCAACAACGCCCTGCGCGAGGTCGGCGGCGCCCTCGGGGTGGCGGTCCTGGCCTCGGTGTTCTCCGCCCGGGGCGGCTACGAGTCGCCCGTGGCCTTCACCGACGGCACCGTCCCCGCCCTGTGGATCGGCGCCGCGGCCGTCGCCGTGGCCGCCCTGCTCGCCCTGCTGGTGCCCGGCCGGCGGCGGACCCCGCCGGCCCCGGCCGCCCGGGAGGCCGCGGTCCCGGCGAAGACGGCGGTTCCGAGCCGACTCTGAAAACGCAGTACCCAAGAAGGCGCAGGCCCGCCCTTGCCCGCCCGGTGTGCCGCCGCACCACCCGTACGACCGAGAACCTCCATTCCGAACCCGTACGAAGGAGACCGGCCATGCCCGACATCCCGTGGATGACCCCCACCGCACCCGCCGCGCCCGACGCCGAGGTCTACGTCATGGCCTCGCGCTTCGAGACCCGGAGCCTGCTCGGCGCCCTCCGCTTCTTCCTCAGGGCGCCCGGCATCATCGGCCAGATCCGCAAGGCCCCCGGCGCCCACGGCGCCGCCCTCCGCGCCCGCGTCCCGCGCCGGACCTTCCTCACCCTGTCCGCCTGGCAGGACCGCGACGCCCTCTACCGCTTCGCCGCCAGTGAGCCGCACCGCTCCAGCTCCCGCGCCGCCGCCGCGTTCATGAAGGAATCCGCCTTCACCTTCTGGACCGCGAAGGCCTCCGACCTCCCCATCACCTGGGAGGAGGCCGAACGCCGCCTCGCCGACCAGCAGCGGGCCGAGCGCTGATCGCCGGTACGCACGGTCCGTGGCCCCGCAGGGAAGCCGGAGCCGCGGACCGTACTCTTGTGCACGTGCTGGAACTCCACGACGCGCCCCTCGCCCCGCTGACCACCTTCCGCCTGGGCGGCCCGGCCACCCGTCTGGTCACCGCGACCAGCGACGCCGAGGTCGTCGCCGCCGTCCGCGCCGCGGACGAGAGCGGCACGCCCCTGCTGGTCATCGGAGGCGGCAGCAACCTGGTCATCGGCGACGAGGGCTTCGACGGCACCGCCCTGCGCATCGCCACCACCGGCTTCCACCTCGACGGCACCGCCCTGGAACTCGCCGCCGGCGAGAACTGGAGCGAGGCCGTGGCCCGTACCGTCGAGGCGGGCCTCGCGGGCGTCGAATGCCTCGCCGGAATCCCCGGCTCCGCCGGTGCCACCCCGATCCAGAACGTCGGCGCGTACGGGCAGGAGGTCGCGGACACCATCACCGAGGTCGTCGCCTACGACCGCACCCGCGGGGAGACCGTCACCCTCACCCACGCCGAGTGCGGCTTCTCGTACCGGCACAGCACCTTCAAGGACCGGCCCGACCGGTACGTCGTCCTCCGCGTCCGCTTCCGGCTGGAGGACGCCGGCGGCCTCTCGGCGCCGATCAAGTACCCCGAGACCGCCCGCACGCTCGGCGTCGAGGCCGGCGACCGGGTCCCGGCCGCCGTCGCCCGCGAGACCGTCCTGCGGCTGCGCGCCGGCAAGGGCATGGTCCTCGACGCCACCGACCACGACACCTGGTCCGCCGGGTCCTTCTTCACCAACCCGGTCCTCTCCGACGAGGCGTACCGGGCCTTCCTCGACCGCGTCCGGGAGCGCCTGGGCCCGGACACGGTCCCGCCCGCCTATCCGGCCGGCGAAGGCCGTACGAAGACCAGCGCGGCCTGGCTGATCGACAAGGCCGGCTTCACCAAGGGCTACGGCACCGGGCCCGCCCGGATCTCCACCAAGCACACCCTGGCACTCACCAACCGGGGCGAGGCCACCACCGCGGACCTGCTCGCGCTCGCCCGCGAGGTCGTCGCCGGCGTGCACGCCGCGTTCGGCGTAACCCTCGTCAACGAGCCGGTGACGGTCGGCGTCAGCATCTGAGCGATGCACTGTCCCCTGCACGGGGCCGGAACGGACCCCACCCGGCTGGTGGGCCGCACGATCCGCAGAATCGTCGCGTCCTGGCACGTCACCGACGACGGTGAACGGTCCGAAGCCCCCCTCGACATCTGGCTCATCGACAGCGAGGGAGAGTCCACCCTCATCACCACCGGCTCCGACTGGTGCCTGATCGTGGAATCCGGCGAGCCCGACGAGCCGTACGACATGGGGGAGTGGGGCAGCGTCGTGGTCGGCGAGGACCTCGGCGACCACCCGTTCCTCCGGCACCTCGGCGACACCGTCGCCACGGTGGCCGAATTCGCCGACCCGTGCACCGGCCGGACCCTGCTGGAGATCGGGTTCGCCGACGGGGACCGGGTGCGGGCCGACTGCTGGCAGGGCGACCTGCGGCTCACCCGCTGACCGGCACCACGTTCCCGGAGCCGGCCCGCCGGGCCGTCAGGACGTGAGCCAGTGGTCGATGCCTGCCAGCAGCTTGGCCTGCACCTCCTCCGGCGCGGCCGAGCCCCGTACCGACTGCCGGGCCAGTTCCGCCAGCTCGGCGTCCGTGAAGCCGTGGTGCCGCCGGGCGATCTCGTACTGCGCGGCCAGCCGGGAGCCGAACAGCAGCGGGTCGTCGGCGCCCAGCGCCATCGGTACCCCGGCGTCGAAGAGGGTGCGCAACGGGACGTCCTCGGGCCGCTCGTAGACCCCCAGGGCGACGTTGGAGGCCGGGCACACCTCACAGGTGATCTGCCGGTCCGCCAGCCGCCGGAGCAGCCGCGGGTCCTCCGCCGCCCGTACGCCGTGGCCGATGCGCGCCGCGTGCAGGTCGTCCAGGCAGTCCCGGACCGAGGCCGGACCGGTCAGCTCCCCGCCGTGCGGGGCCGCCAGCAGGCCGCCCTCGCGGGCGATGGCGAAGGCCCGGTCGAAGTCGCGGGCCATACCGCGGCGCTCGTCGTTGGAGAGGCCGAAGCCGACCACACCGCGGTCGGCGTACCGCACCGCGAGCCGCGCCAGGGTGCGGGCGTCCAGCGGGTGCTTCATCCGGTTGGCGGCGATCAGCACCCGCATGCCCAGACCCGTCTCCCGGGACGCGGAGTCCACGGCGTCCAGGATGATCTCGACCGCCGGGATCAGGCCGCCGAGGTGCGGCGCGTACGAGGTGGGGTCGACCTGGATCTCCAGCCAGCCGCCGCCGTCCCGGACGTCCTCCTCGGCGGCCTCGCGGACCAGGCGCCGGATGTCCTCGGGCGCGCGCAGGCAGGAGCGGGCGGCGTCGTAGAGCCGCTGGAAGCGGAACCAGCCGCGCTCGTCGGTGGCCCGGAGCTTGGGCGGCTCACCGGCGGTCAGCGCGTCCGGGAGCCGTACGCCGTACTTGTCGGCGAGTTCGAGCAGCGTCGAGGGCCGCATGGACCCGGTGAAGTGCAGGTGCAGATGGGCTTTCGGCAGAAGCGTGAGATCGCGTACGTGCTCCATCCGGTGATCCTGCCGCATCCTCACCCGTTCGGCAGCCCGATTCCCTGAACGGGAGCTTGCCCGAACACGAATACGGGGGGGGAGGGGGACCGGGAGGGAAGAGCGCGGAGCCGGAAACGCCGGAGCGGCGCCCCCCGGACGGGGTGACGCCGCTCCGGACCCGCTGCCGGCCGACTCAGGCCTTGGCCTCGGCGAGGAGCTTCTGGATCCGGGACACGCCCTCCACCAGGTCCTCGTCGCCCAGGGCGTAGGAGAGGCGCAGGTAGCCGGGGGTGCCGAAGGCCTCGCCCGGAACGACCGCGACCTCGGCCTCGTCGAGGATCAGGGAGGCGAGCTCGGCGGAGGTCTGCGGGCGCTTGCCGCGGATCTCCTTGCCCAGCAGCTCCTTGACCGACGGGTACGCGTAGAACGCGCCCTCGGGGGTCGGGCAGAAGACGCCGTCGATCTCGTTGAGCATCTTCACCATCGTCTGGCGGCGGCGGTCGAAGGCCTTCCGCATCTCCGCGACCGCGTCCAGGTCACCCGAGACCGCGGCGATGGCGGCCACCTGGGCCACGTTGGAGACGTTGGAGGTCGCGTGCGACTGCAGGTTGGTCGCCGCCTTGATGACGTCCTGCGGGCCGATGACCCACCCGACGCGCCAGCCGGTCATCGCGTACGTCTTGGCGACGCCGTTGACGATGATGCACTTGTCGGCCAGGGCGGGCACCAGCACCGGCAGCGAGGTGAACTTCGCCTCGCCGTAGACCAGGTGCTCGTAGATCTCGTCGGTGAGGACCCACAGGCCGTGCTCGGCCGCCCACTCGCCGATCGCCTTCGCGTCCTCCTCGCTGTAGACCGCGCCGGTCGGGTTGGAGGGGGAGACGAACAGGACGACCTTGGTGCGCTCGGTGCGCGCGGCCTCCAGCTGCTCGACGGAGACCCGGTAGCCGGTGGTCTCGTCGGCGACGACCTCGACCGGGACACCGCCCGCGAGACGGATGGACTCCGGGTAGGTGGTCCAGTACGGGGCCGGGACGATGACCTCGTCACCCGGGTCCAGGATCGCCGCGAAGGCGTTGTAGATCGCCTGCTTGCCACCGTTGGTGACCAGCACCTGGGCCGGGTCCACCCGGTAACCGGAGTCGCGCAGCGTCTTCTCGGCGATGGCCTTCTTCAGCTCCGGCAGGCCGCCGGCCGGCGTGTAGCGGTGGAACTTCGGGTCGCGGCAGGCCTCGACCGCGGCCTCGACGATGTAGGCCGGGGTCGGGAAGTCGGGCTCGCCCGCGCCGAAGCCGATCACCGGACGCCCGGCGGCCTTGAGGGCCTTGGCCTTGGCGTCGACGGCGAGGGTGGCGGACTCGGAGATGGCGCCGATGCGGGCTGAAACCCGGCGCTCGGAGGAAGGCGTTGCAGAGGTCATGGTCCCAATCGTCCCAGACGGAAAACTGCCGCGGCACCCCGTTTCAGAGAGCGGACGGATCGGTTCCCGTCAACCTTCCGACAAGCTTTCGACAAGGCTCCGGAGCGCCGACGGGCGGGCTGCGGAGCCTTGCGGGAACGGGCTCCGGCACACCCGTCGGCACGCCCCCGTACCGCTCCGCGCACGGTCGCATCCCCGGTGCGGATCAATGCTGTTCGACGTCGGGCGCAGGAACACGTACACTCACCTGTCGTTGGCCCTCAGCAAGCGCCGAGATCGCGTGCACAGCGTGCATCCGCTCGGATGCTGTAGGTTGGGGGACGCAAAGGGTCGTAGCTCAATTGGTAGAGCACTGGTCTCCAAAACCAGCGGTTGGGGGTTCGAGTCCCTCCGGCCCTGCTCCACACTCCCTCGCCGGATGTGTGCGCAGGTACGTACTTCGATGCACCGCCGTGCGGCTCAACCGGGCGCGGCACGGCCATGACCCGGATTCAGGTGAGAGACGTGACGGACGCCCTGGGCTCCATCGACATGCCTGACGCCGAGGACGAGACCCGCGAGAAGAAGGCCCGCAAGGGCGGCAAGCGCGGAAAGAAGGGCCCTCTGGGCCGCCTCGCGCTTTTCTACCGCCAGGTCGTGGCGGAGCTCCGCAAGGTCGTATGGCCGACCCGAAACCAGCTGACGACGTACACCACCGTGGTGATTGTCTTCGTGCTCATCATGATCGGTCTGGTGACCGTGATTGACTATGGGTTCCAGGAAGCCATCAAGTTCGTCTTCGGCTGATCCCCGCGGAGGGCGGCGCCTTGATGGGTGCCGCCCGTTTTCGCATGTTCCACCCATTTTTGTATCCAGGAAGAAGCCGCCACCGTGTCTGACCCGAACCTGAACGCGAGCAACGACTCCGTCGAGTCCGTCGAGGACGAGCTCGACATCGTCGAGGCGGCGGACGCTGTGGACCCCGACGAGGCCGAGGCCGCCGACATCGAGGCCGGCGAGCCCGCCGAGGAAGCCGCGCTGCACGCCGAGGGCGCGGACGCCGACGAGATCGCCGAGGCCGACGAAGCCGAGGACGAGGCCGTCGAGGCCGAGGACGAGGCCGTCGAGGCGCAGGCGGAGGAGGCCCCCGAGGAGCCGGCCGAGCCGGTCGACCCGGAGCAGGCCCTGCGCGAGGAGCTCCGCACCCTCCCCGGCGAGTGGTATGTGATCCACACCTACGCGGGCTACGAGAAGCGCGTGAAGGCCAACCTGGAGCAGCGCGCCGTCTCGCTGAACGTCGAGGAGTTCATCTACCAGGCCGAGGTGCCCGAGGAAGAGATCGTCCAGATCAAGAACGGCGAGCGCAAGAACGTCCGGCAGAACAAGCTGCCCGGCTACGTGCTCGTCCGCATGGACCTGACGAACGAGTCCTGGGGCGTCGTCCGGAACACCCCGGGCGTCACCGGCTTCGTGGGCAACGCCTACGACCCGTACCCGCTGACCCTGGACGAGATCGTCAAGATGCTCGCCCCGGAGGCCAAGGAGAAGGCCGCCAAGGCCGCCGCGGAGGAGGCCGGTCTGCCGGCGCCCGCCGTCAAGCGCGAGATCCAGGTGCTGGACTTCGAGGTCGGCGACTCCGTCACCGTCACCGACGGCCCGTTCGCGACGCTCCAGGCGACGATCAACGAGATCAACCCGGACTCGAAGAAGGTCAAGGGCCTCGTCGAGATCTTCGGTCGCGAGACCCCGGTCGAGCTCAGCTTCGACCAGATCCAGAAGAACTGACAGCGAGCTTCTGGCCCACAGTCGTCCGAACAGGTCGGATCGCCCCGCAAAGGGCGGTCTGACCTGCTCGGTTTTAAGCCCCGCACCGATACCCGTTATCGTGGTGCGGTATGCCTCCATCCGGATGACCGGCTGGGGGCTGGAAAACTCTCACTAGGACCCGGAGAGAGCAATGCCTCCCAAGAAGAAGAAGGTCACGGGGCTTATCAAGCTCCAGATCAACGCCGGTGCGGCCAACCCGGCCCCGCCGGTCGGCCCCGCGCTGGGTCAGCACGGCGTCAACATCATGGAGTTCTGCAAGGCCTACAACGCCGCGACCGAGTCGCAGCGTGGCATGGTCGTGCCGGTGGAGATCACGGTCTACGAGGACCGCACCTTCACCTTCGTCACCAAGACTCCGCCGGCCGCCCGCCTGATCCTCAAGGCCGCGGGTGTGGAGAAGGGCTCCGGCGAGCCCCACAAGACCAAGGTCGCCAAGCTGACGCGCGACCAGGTCCGGGAGATCGCCACCACCAAGATGCCCGACCTGAACGCCAACGACCTCGACGCCGCCGAGAAGATCATCGCCGGCACCGCCCGCTCCATGGGCATCACCGTCGAGGGCTGAGTTCAGCCCCCAGCAGTACCCAGTGGTAGGGCCAAGCGCTGGTCCGCACCACGACTCCACACCTCAAGCAACAAAAACAGGAGCAGAAGTGAAGCGCAGCAAGACTCTCCGCGCTGCGGACGCCAAGATCGACCGGGAGAAGCAGTACGCCCCGCTCGAGGCCGTCCGTCTGGCCAAGGAGCTCTCGTCCGTCAAGTTCGACGCGACCGTCGAGGTGGCCTTCCGCCTGGGTGTCGACCCTCGCAAGGCCGACCAGATGGTCCGCGGCACCGTGAACCTCCCGCACGGCACCGGTAAGACCGCCCGGGTCCTGGTCTTCGCGACCGGTGACCGTGCTGCGGCCGCGGAAGCCGCCGGCGCCGACATTGTCGGCAACGACGAACTGATCAACGAGATCGCCAAGGGCAACCGCCTGAACGAGTTCGACGCGGTCGTCGCCACCCCGGACCTCATGGGCAAGGTCGGCCGCCTCGGCCGCGTGCTCGGTCCGCGTGGCCTGATGCCGAACCCGAAGACCGGCACCGTGACGATGGACGTGGCCAAGGCCGTCACCGACATCAAGGGCGGCAAGATCGAGTTCCGCGTCGACAAGCACTCGAACCTGCACTTCATCATCGGCAAGGTCTCCTTCTCCGATGAGCAGCTGGTCGAGAACTACGGCGCGGCCCTGGACGAGATCCTCCGTCTGAAGCCGTCCGCCGCGAAGGGCCGGTACCTGAAGAAGGCCGCCCTGACCACCACCATGGGCCCCGGCATCCAGCTGGACCCGAACCGCACCCGCAACCTCCTCGTCGAGGAGGACCCGGCCGCGGTTTGATCGGGCCGAGCCCCCGCGGCTCCCTGAGTGGCTGAACTCGGGCCCTCCGTCCCCCAGGGACGGAGGGCCCGTTTTCGTACCCCTGTGTGAAAATCGCGGCAAGGCTTGCTACCGGCCCGTAAGGTGCTGGAGCGAGAAACGCGTACAAGGGGTGGGGAACACATGCGCATGCGTCAGAAGACCACGAGGACCGCGGCGGCCGTGCTCACGGCCGTTCTGCTCGTCGGCGGGGCCACGGCCTGCGGTGACAAGAAGGCCGACGGCAAGGCGGGGGACAGGGCCGGCGGCGGCAGCACGACCGCGGTCACCGAGGTCGCGCCGGCCGCGTACCTGGAGAAGGCGCAGAAGAAGTCCGCGGACATCAGCTCGGTCCGCTTCACGGTTTCCGGCACCACCCAGGGCCAGAAGGCCGACGGTGAGATCGCCATGCGCATCAAGCCCACCGTCGCGATGTCCATGAAGATGTCCAACCCGGAGAAGCCCGGCGAGAAGGTGGACATCCGTCTCGCCGACGGCGTGATGTACATGGGCGCCGAGGGCAAGTGGCTGAAGATCTCCCTCAAGGACGCGGATCCGAAGGCGGCCAAGCAGCTGGAGACGCTGAGCCAGGGGAGCCAGGGCGAGAACCCCGGGGACCGCGCCGGACAGCTGCGCACCGCCAAGGACCTCAAGAAGGTCGGCGAGGAGACCGTCGACGGGAAGAAGACCACGCACCTGGCCGGCACCGTCACGCTGGAGGAGATGAAGGCCTCGCTCGCCACGGCCACCCCGGAGGCCAAGGAGCGCCAGCAGAAGAACATCGACCAGCTCGAGTCGCAGGGGATCAAGAGCCTGGCCATGGACATGTGGATCGGCGAGGACGACACGGTCAAGCAGGTCCGCACCCGGGGCGAGGGCACGCAGGGCCCGCTCGACGTGACGATGAAGATCCTCGGGATGAACGAGCCGGTCGAGGTCCAGGCACCGCCGGCCGACCAGGTGGTGGACCTGTCCGAGCTGGCCAAGGCCCAGGGCGCCTGACGCCCCCGGTGCCGGTCCGGCAACCGTCCGGCGGTCCGCGGATTTGCTTCTGCGGACCGCCGTCCCGTACAGTTCCGGACGAAGCCAAAGACCGCTGGTCGTTGCCGTGCCCGTGAGGGGACGGTGGCCGAAGGATCCGCTGAAAGCGGGCGACCCGCGCAGGTGAATGTGGAAAGGCTCCCGGGATTTTTTCCGGTCGAGCGTTGCCCCGTGCGCCTGCGCCCGGGGCGCTTTGTTTTGTCCAGCCCCTTCTGCGCGGTCCTCATCACCCGGAAGGAGGCCGACGCTCTATGGCAAGGCCCGACAAGGCTGCCGCGGTAGCCGAGCTGGAGGACATGTTCCGCAGCTCGAACGCCGCTGTGCTGACCGAGTACACGGGGCTCACCGTTGCGCAGCTCAAGACGCTGCGTCGTTCGCTCGGTGAGAACGCCCAGTACGCCGTGGTGAAGAACACGCTGACCAAGATTGCGGCCAACTCGGTCGGGATCACCGCGCTGGACGAGCACCTTGCTGGTTCGACCGCGGTCGCCTTCGTCACCGGTGACCCGGTGGAGTCGGCGAAGGCTCTGCGTGACTTCGCCAAGGAGAACCCCAAGCTCGTCATCAAGGGCGGTGTCCTTGACGGCAAGGCGCTGTCCGCCGACGACATCAAGAAGCTTGCGGACCTCGAGTCCCGCGAGGTTCTGCTCGCCAAGCTGGCCGGCGCGCTGAAGGGCAAGCAGTCTCAGGCTGCCGCGCTCTTCCAGGCGCTGCCGTCGAAGCTCGTCCGCACCGTGGACGCGCTTCGCGCCAAGCAGGCCGAGCAGGGCGGTGCCGAGTAATTCGGCTCGCGCATTGATCCGCGCCGCCTAGTGCGCGGGTCGTAGCGGGCCGTTACGCCCGCCTTTCGATACATCTCGGCACCAGCCGAATTAGTGGAAGGATCGCCCATCATGGCGAAGCTGTCTCAGGACGACCTGCTCGCTCAGTTCGAGGAGATGACCCTCATCGAGCTCGCCGAGTTCGTGAAGGCCTTCGAGGAGAAGTTCGACGTCACCGCCGCCGCCCCGGTCGCCGTTGCCGCCGCCGGTGTCCCCGGTGCCCCGGCCGAGGCCGAGGAGGAGAAGGACGAGTTCGACGTCATCCTCACCGGTGCGGGCGACAAGAAGATCCAGGTCATCAAGGTCGTGCGTGAGCTGACCTCCCTGGGTCTGAAGGAGGCCAAGGACCTCGTCGACGGCACCCCGAAGCCGGTCCTCGAGAAGGTCAACAAGGAGGCCGCTGACAAGGCCGCCGAGGCCCTCAAGGGCGCCGGTGCCTCCGTCGAGGTCAAGTAACACCTCTGAGGCCGTCTGACGGCCTCTGCGAAGGGCGATCACCCGTAAGGGTGGTCGCCCTTTGACGTATCCGAAGTGCCTGACTTGCCCTGCTCTCGTTGAGGAGTATGGTGATCTTCGTTGCTCTGTCCGCGGGTCCGGTGATGATCCGCACGGAGCAGGGGGCCTTGACGAACGGCACGCGGCGCGCAATTCTCAGGACCGCGCCCAGATCGATCCGGTTCCGAGGCATGGATCGACTACGAAGAGGGCAGTATCGATACGCGCTCTGTGTTCGGGGCGCGCGAGTGTCGCAGCGTTGAACAACACAGGGAAGGGTCTTTTGCCGGGCTTCAGAAACCTGGTCTGGACATCAGTGAGCCCAGTGGCTACACTGACCCTTTGCGCTGCCTGTTAGCTGCCCCCTGCCCGTCGCCAGGGGCATGCCCACGCTCGAGCAGACCTGACTGAATGTCTCTGACCTGGCCTTTTGCCTGGAAGGAGACGCATTCCGTCTCCTGTGTCGGCTGGGACCGGTACGCGCGTAGTGAGTCCGAGCCCTCGGAAGGACCCCCTCTTGGCCGCCTCGCGCAACGCCTCGACCAATACGAACAACGGCGCCAGCACCGCCCCGCTGCGCATCTCCTTTGCAAAGATCAAGGAGCCCCTCGAGGTTCCGAACCTCCTGGCGCTGCAGACCGAGAGCTTTGACTGGCTGCTCGGCAATGCCGCCTGGAAGGCTCGGGTCGAGTCTGCCCTTGAGAGTGGACAGGACGTCCCCACCAAGTCCGGTCTGGAAGAGATCTTCGAGGAGATCTCGCCGATCGAGGACTTCTCCGGGTCGATGTCGCTGACCTTCCGCGACCACCGCTTCGAGCCGGCGAAGAACTCCGTCGACGAGTGCAAGGAGCGCGACTTCACGTACGCGGCCCCGCTCTTCGTCACGGCCGAGTTCACGAACAACGAGACCGGAGAGATCAAGTCTCAGACGGTCTTCATGGGCGACTTCCCGCTCATGACCAACAAGGGCACCTTCGTGATCAACGGCACCGAGCGTGTCGTCGTGTCGCAGCTGGTGCGCTCCCCCGGTGTCTACTTCGACTCCTCCATCGACAAGACGTCCGACAAGGACATCTTCTCCGCCAAGATCATCCCGTCCCGGGGTGCCTGGCTGGAGATGGAGGTCGACAAGCGCGACATGGTCGGCGTCCGTATCGACCGCAAGCGCAAGCAGTCCGTCACCGTCCTCCTGAAGGCCCTCGGCTGGACCACCGAGCAGATCCTCGAGGAGTTCGGCGAGTACGAGTCCATGCGCGCCACCCTGGAGAAGGACCACACCCAGGGTCAGGACGACGCGCTGCTCGACATCTACCGCAAGCTGCGTCCGGGCGAGCCGCCGACCCGTGAGGCCGCGCAGACGCTGCTGGAGAACCTGTACTTCAACCCGAAGCGCTACGACCTCGCGAAGGTCGGCCGCTACAAGGTCAACAAGAAGCTCGGCGCGGACGAGCCGCTCGACGCCGGTGTCCTCACCACCGACGACGTCATCGCGACGATCCGCTACCTCGTGAAGCTCCACGCGGGCGAGGTCGAGACCGTCGGTGAGAACGGCACGAACATCGTGGTCGAGGTCGACGACATCGACCACTTCGGCAACCGTCGTCTGCGCAACGTCGGCGAGCTCATCCAGAACCAGGTCCGCACGGGTCTGGCTCGTATGGAGCGCGTCGTCCGCGAGCGCATGACCACCCAGGACGTCGAGGCGATCACGCCGCAGACCCTGATCAACATCCGGCCGGTCGTCGCCTCCATCAAGGAGTTCTTCGGCACCAGCCAGCTGTCGCAGTTCATGGACCAGAACAACCCGCTGTCGGGTCTGACGCACAAGCGTCGTCTCTCGGCGCTGGGTCCCGGCGGTCTCTCCCGTGAGCGGGCCGGCTTCGAGGTCCGTGACGTGCACCCGTCGCACTACGGCCGCATGTGCCCGATCGAGACCCCCGAAGGCCCGAACATCGGTCTGATCGGCTCGCTCGCCTCGTACGGCCGCGTCAACGCGTTCGGTTTCGTCGAGACCCCCTACCGCAAGGTCGTCGAGGGTGTCGTCACCGACGACGTGGACTACCTGACCGCCGACGAGGAAGACCGCTTCGTCATCGCCCAGGCCAACGCGCGCCTGGACGAGGAGATGCGCTTCTCCGAGAACCGCGTGCTGGTCCGCCGTCGTGGTGGCGAGATCGACTACATCGCCGGCGACGACGTCGACTACATGGACGTCTCCCCGCGCCAGATGGTGTCGGTCGCGACCGCCATGATCCCCTTCCTCGAGCACGACGACGCCAACCGCGCCCTCATGGGCGCGAACATGATGCGCCAGGCCGTTCCGCTCATCAAGGCGGAGGCCCCGCTCGTCGGCACCGGCATGGAGTACCGCTGCGCCGTCGACGCCGGCGACTCCATCAAGGCGGAGAAGGACGGTGTCGTCCAGGAGGTCTCGGCCGACTACATCACCGTCGCCAACGACGACGGCACGTACACCACGTACCGCGTCGCCAAGTTCAACCGCTCCAACCAGGGCACCTCGGTCAACCAGAAGGTCATCGTCAACGAGGGTGACCGGATCGTCGAGTCCCAGGTCCTCGCCGACGGTCCCGCGACCGAAGAGGGCGAGATGGCCCTCGGCAAGAACCTGCTCGTGGCGTTCATGCCGTGGGAGGGTCACAACTACGAGGACGCGATCATCCTGTCGCAGCGCCTCGTGCAGGACGACGTCCTCTCCTCGATCCACATCGAGGAGCACGAGGTCGACGCCCGTGACACCAAGCTGGGCCCCGAGGAGATCACCCGGGACATCCCGAACGTCTCCGAGGAGGTCCTCGCCGACCTCGACGAGCGCGGCATCATCCGCATCGGTGCGGACGTCGTCGCCGGCGACATCCTGGTCGGCAAGGTCACCCCGAAGGGTGAGACCGAGCTGACCCCGGAGGAGCGTCTGCTCCGCGCGATCTTCGGTGAGAAGGCCCGTGAGGTCCGTGACACCTCCCTGAAGGTGCCGCACGGTGAGATCGGCAAGGTCATCGGTGTCCGCGTCTTCGACCGCGAGGAGGGGGACGAGCTTCCCCCGGGCGTGAACCAGCTGGTCCGCGTCTACGTCGCCCAGAAGCGCAAGATCACCGACGGTGACAAGCTCGCCGGCCGCCACGGCAACAAGGGTGTCATCTCCAAGATCCTCCCGATCGAGGACATGCCCTTCCTCGAGGACGGCACCCCGGTCGACATCATCCTCAACCCGCTCGGTGTCCCGTCCCGAATGAACCCGGGACAGGTCCTGGAGATCCACCTCGGCTGGCTCGCCAGCCGCGGCTGGGACGTCTCCGGCCTCGCGGACGAGTGGGCCCAGCGCCTGCAGGCCATCGGCGCGGACCAGGTCGCCCCCGGCACCAACGTCGCCACCCCGGTGTTCGACGGCGCCCGCGAGGACGAGCTGGCCGGCCTCCTGCAGCACACGATCCCGAACCGCGACGGCGAGCGCATGGTGCTCCCGACCGGCAAGGCGCGCCTGTTCGACGGCCGCTCCGGCGAGCCGTTCCCGGACCCGATCTCGGTCGGGTACATGTACATCCTCAAGCTCCACCACCTGGTCGACGACAAGCTGCACGCGCGTTCGACCGGTCCGTACTCGATGATCACGCAGCAGCCGCTGGGTGGTAAGGCGCAGTTCGGTGGCCAGCGCTTCGGTGAGATGGAGGTGTGGGCGCTGGAGGCTTACGGCGCCGCGTACGCCCTCCAGGAGCTGCTGACCATCAAGTCCGACGACGTCACCGGCCGAGTGAAGGTCTACGAGGCCATCGTCAAGGGCGAGAACATCCCCGAGCCGGGCATTCCCGAGTCCTTCAAGGTGCTCATCAAGGAAATGCAGTCGCTCTGCCTCAACGTGGAGGTGCTGTCCTCGGACGGCATGTCCATCGAGATGCGCGACACCGACGAGGACGTCTTCCGCGCGGCGGAGGAGCTCGGTATCGACCTGTCCCGGCGCGAGCCGAGCAGCGTCGAAGAGGTCTGAGGGGTCTGACCGGGGGATCTCACGAAGATCCCCCGGTCGTCCCCGGACCCTTTCAGACCACTGATCAAGAGACACGACCCCGAAAGAGGGATTGACGCACAGTGCTCGACGTCAACTTCTTCGACGAGCTGCGGATCGGCCTTGCCACCGCGGACGACATCCGTACCTGGTCCCACGGCGAGGTCAAGAAGCCGGAGACCATCAACTACCGCACCCTGAAGCCCGAGAAGGACGGACTCTTCTGCGAGAAGATCTTCGGTCCGACCCGGGACTGGGAGTGCTACTGCGGCAAGTACAAGCGTGTCCGCTTCAAGGGCATCATCTGTGAGCGCTGTGGCGTCGAGGTGACCCGCGCCAAGGTGCGCCGTGAGCGGATGGGCCACATCGAGCTGGCCGCTCCCGTCACCCACATCTGGTACTTCAAGGGCGTCCCGTCGCGCCTGGGCTACCTGCTGGACCTCGCGCCGAAGGACCTCGAGAAGGTCATCTACTTCGCCGCGTACATGATCACGTTCGTGGACGACGAGCGCCGTCAGCGCGACCTGCCGTCGCTGGAGGCCCACGTCTCCGTCGAGCGCCAGCAGATCGAGAACCGCCGCGACGCCGACCTCGAGGCCCGCGCCAAGAAGCTCGAGACCGACCTGGCCGAGCTCGAGGCCGAGGGTGCCAAGGCCGACGTGCGCCGCAAGGTGCGCGAGGGCGCCGAGCGCGAGATGAAGCAGCTCCGCGACCGCTCCCAGCGCGAGATCGACCGCCTGGACGAGGTCTGGAACCGCTTCAAGAACCTCAAGGTGCAGGACCTGGAGGGCGACGAGCTCCTCTACCGCGAGCTGCGTGACCGCTTCGGCACGTACTTCGACGGCTCGATGGGTGCCGCGGCGCTGCAGAAGCGCCTGGAGTCCTTCGACCTGGAGGAGGAGGCCGAGCGCCTCCGCGAGATCATCCGTACCGGCAAGGGACAGAAGAAGACCCGTGCGCTGAAGCGCCTGAAGGTCGTCTCCGCGTTCCTGCAGACCAGCAACAGCCCCAAGGGCATGGTCCTGGACTGCGTCCCGGTCATCCCGCCGGACCTGCGTCCGATGGTGCAGCTGGACGGTGGCCGCTTCGCGACCTCCGACCTGAACGACCTGTACCGCCGCGTCATCAACCGCAACAACCGTCTGAAGCGTCTGCTCGACCTCGGTGCCCCCGAGATCATCGTGAACAACGAGAAGCGGATGCTCCAGGAGGCGGTCGACGCCCTCTTCGACAACGGCCGTCGTGGTCGCCCGGTCACGGGCCCCGGCAACCGTCCGCTGAAGTCCCTCAGCGACATGCTGAAGGGCAAGCAGGGTCGGTTCCGTCAGAACCTTCTCGGTAAGCGTGTGGACTACTCCGCGCGTTCCGTGATCGTCGTCGGTCCGCAGCTGAAGCTGCACCAGTGCGGTCTGCCCAAGGCCATGGCGCTGGAGCTCTTCAAGCCGTTCGTGATGAAGCGCCTGGTCGACCTGAACCACGCGCAGAACATCAAGTCGGCCAAGCGCATGGTCGAGCGCGGCCGCACCGTCGTGTACGACGTCCTCGAAGAGGTCATCGCCGAGCACCCGGTGCTGCTGAACCGTGCGCCCACGCTGCACCGCCTCGGCATCCAGGCCTTCGAGCCGCAGCTGGTCGAGGGCAAGGCCATCCAGATCCACCCGCTCGTCTGCACCGCCTTCAACGCGGACTTCGACGGTGACCAGATGGCCGTGCACCTGCCGCTGTCCGCGGAGGCGCAGGCCGAGGCCCGCATTCTGATGCTGTCCTCGAACAACATCCTCAAGCCGGCCGACGGCCGCCCGGTGACGATGCCGACCCAGGACATGGTCCTCGGTCTGTTCTTCCTCACCACCGACGGCGAGCTGCGGAACGTCAAGGGCGAGGGCCGCTCCTTCGGCTCCACCGCCGAGGCGATCATGGCGTTCGACGCCGGCGAGCTGTCGCTGCAGTCGGCAGTCGACATCCGCTTCCCGGTGGGCACCATCCCGCCGCGCGGCTGGGTCCCCCCGGTCGCCGAGGAGGGTGAGCAGGAGTTCCAGCCGGGCGACAGCTTCCGTCTGAAGACCACGCTGGGCCGTGCGCTCTTCAACGAGCTGCTGCCGGAGGACTACCCGTTCGTCGACTACTCGGTGGGCAAGAAGCAGCTCTCCGAGATCGTCAACGACCTGGCCGAGCGCTACCCCAAGGTCATCGTGGCGGCGACGCTCGACAACCTGAAGGCGGCCGGCTTCCACTGGGCGACCCGTTCCGGCGTCACCGTGGCCATCTCCGACGTCGTCGTGCCTGAGGCGAAGAAGGAGATCGTCGCGGGCTACGAGGCCCAGGACGAGAAGGTCCAGAAGCAGTACGAGCGCGGTCTGATCACCAAGGACGAGCGCACGCAGGAGCTCATCGCGATCTGGACCAAGGCGACCAACGAGGTCGCCGAGGCGATGAACGCGAACTTCCCCAAGACCAACCCCATCTTCATGATGGTTGACTCGGGTGCCCGAGGAAACATGATGCAGATGCGGCAGATCGCCGGTATGCGTGGTCTGGTGTCGAACGCGAAGAACGAGACCATCCCGCGTCCGATCAAGGCGTCCTTCCGTGAGGGCCTGTCCGTGCTGGAGTACTTCATCTCCACCCACGGTGCCCGTAAGGGTCTGGCCGACACCGCCCTGCGTACCGCCGACTCGGGTTACCTCACCCGTCGTCTGGTGGACGTCTCGCAGGACGTCATCATCCGCGAGGAGGACTGCGGCACCGACCGCGGCCTGAAGCTGAAGATCGCCTCCCGGGGCGAGGACGGCGTCCTGCGGAAGGCCGACGACGTCGAGACCTCCGTCTACGCCCGCATGCTGGCCGAGGACGTCGTCATCGACGGCAAGGTCATCGCGCCGGCCAACGTGGACCTCGGCGACGTCCTGATCGACGCCCTGGTCGCCCACGGCGTCGAGGAGGTCAAGACCCGCTCGGTCCTGACCTGTGAGTCCGCGGTCGGCACCTGTGCCTTCTGCTACGGCCGCTCGCTGGCCACCGGCAAGCTGGTCGACATCGGTGAGGCGGTCGGCATCATCGCCGCCCAGTCCATCGGTGAGCCCGGTACCCAGCTGACGATGCGTACCTTCCACACCGGTGGTGTGGCCGGTGACGACATCACCCAGGGTCTGCCGCGTGTCGTCGAGCTCTTCGAGGCCCGTACCCCGAAGGGTGTCGCCCCGATCTCCGAGGCCGCCGGCCGCGTGCGGATCGAGGAGACCGAGAAGACCAAGAAGATCGTCATCACGCCGGACGACGGCTCCGACGAGACCGCGTTCCCGATCTCGAAGCGTGCGCGCCTCGAGGTCACCGAGGGCGACCACGTCGAGGTGGGCCAGAAGCTCACCGCGGGTGCCACCAACCCGCACGACGTGCTGCGCATCCTCGGCCAGCGGGCCGTCCAGGTCCACCTGGTCGGCGAGGTCCAGAAGGTCTACAACTCGCAGGGCGTGTCGATCCACGACAAGCACATCGAGATCATCATCCGGCAGATGCTGCGCCGCGTGACGATCATCGAGTCCGGCGACGCGGAGCTGCTGCCGGGTGAGCTCGTGGAGCGCTCGCGCTTCGAGCAGGAGAACCGTCGTGTGGTCACCGAGGGCGGCCACCCCGCCTCCGGCCGTCCGCAGCTGATGGGTATCACCAAGGCCTCGCTGGCGACGGAGTCCTGGCTGTCGGCCGCCTCCTTCCAGGAGACGACCCGAGTCCTGACGGACGCGGCGATCAACGCCAAGTCCGACAGCCTCATCGGCCTCAAGGAGAACGTCATCATCGGTAAGCTCATCCCGGCCGGTACGGGTCTGTCCCGCTACCGCAACATCCGGGTGGAGCCCACCGAGGAGGCCAAGGCCGCGATGTACTCGGCCGTCGGTTACGACGACATCGACTACTCGCCCTTCGGCACCGGCTCCGGCCAGGCGGTCCCGCTGGAGGACTACGACTACGGCCCGTACAACGGCTGAGGTCTCAAGCAGTAGGGCAACAGGGCGGTCACCCCGGGAGGGGTGGCCGCCCTGCGGCGTTCCCGGGGCCCGTTCCCCTGCCCGTTCCCCTGCCCGTTCCCCTGCCCGTTCCCCTGCCCGGGCCCCGGGCCCCGTTCCGCGCCGCGGACGCACGGGGACGCGGATACGGAAGAGCCCCCGGCCGGTGACGGCGGGGGCTCTTCCGTGGGTGCCGGGGCTAGGCGGCCGCGGTGACCGTGGGACGGTCCTCAGCGGCGGGTTCCGGCGGGGTGGGGCGGGAGCGGCGACGGGAGGCCACGGCCACCGTCAGGAGGGCCAGCAGGGCCAGGCCGGCGGCGGCCAGGCCGGGGAGGAAGCCCTTCGGGGTGAAGGTGCAGGAGACCTTCGTGGTGCCGGCCGGGACATCCACGGCGACCAGGCCGTGGAAGGGCTTCAGCGGGGCCGAGCACTGCCAGCCGGGGACGGCGGTCATGGCGAAGACGGCGGTGCCGCGGGTCCCCTCCGGGAGGGTGGCCGCGATGCCGTGGCCGCCGACGTCGACGGAGGTGGCGCCGGTGGCGGTGAGGTCCTTGACGGTCCCCTCGACGGCACCCGGCCTCAGGCAGCCGATGGGCTGCTCCGGGGCCCTGCCCTGGCTCTTGGTGCGGACGACGGTCTCGACCCGGCCGTTCGCGGGGACGGTACCGAGCTTCACCACACCGGTCTGCCTGTCCTCCAGGCGGTGGTCGGTGCCGCCCGTACGGAGGACGCCGTTCAGGGCGGGGGAGTACCAGTACGCCTCGGAGCCGGGGGCGCACCGGGCCACGTACCTCTGCTCGCCCGCACTGCCGGACCGGGTGGTCCGCGGCACCTCGTAGACCGCGCTGCCCAGGGCGTTCTCCTGGTTCGCCCAGACGCTGCCCGCCGGGTGCCGGGAGGTGAAGGACCCGTCCCGGACGGTCACCAGCGGGGGAGTGGGGAACTTCGTGCCCCGCCAGGCGTTCTTCTCACCCGGGACCGGGGAGACCCGGGCGCCGATCGAGAAGATCGTGTCGAGGACGGGGTTGTCGGCGCCGAAGATGGTCCGGCCGTCGTTCTTGTAGCCGTAGCCCAGCGGTTCGAGCGCCTCGAACGTGTCCTCGGGCAGGTAGCTGCTGTAGTACTGCGGGCCTTCCGCCCGGAGTGCCAGGGCATCGTTGTACGCGGTCTGCGGCGCGCCGGAATCCGTCCGGTATACGGGCCAGCCGTCCACCTGGCGGACCGCCTCGAAGTGGTTGGTGATCGACCGGCTGGAGGTCGCGGCCGGCTTCGCCCACCGCTCCCGGGCCCGCTTCTCGTCCGCGTTGACGGCGGACAGCGCGGACTCGCCGAGGACCACGCCCGCCATCAGCACCGCGGCCAGCGGGACCAGCGCCCGGCGCCGCTCGCCCAGGCGCAGCAGGAACAGCGCGAGCAGCGAGAGCCCGCCGCCGCCCAGGACGGCGTACCAGGTCTCGACGGAGAAGTCGTCCGTGTTCCGCAGCAGGAACGTGGCGAGCACCAGCAGTCCGAAGGTGAGCGCCAGGTGCAGCGGGCGCGGCCGGTGGGCCAGCGACATCCAGGCCAGGACCACCAGCATCGCGCTGAAGACGAAGGCCTCGCGGTACGGGTTGCCGTTCGGCACCGCCAGGCCGTGCCAGACGTACTGGGTGGGCGGGAACTGGAAGGAGGCCGCGACCAGCACCGCGGCCAGGCCCCACACCAGCCGGGTCTTCCGGGCGACACGCGTGTTGAGCAGGAACGTGCCGGCCAGGATCAGGCCCAGTGAGGCGACGTAGAGCCGGGGCCGGCCGCCCCACAGGTGGGTGGCGGGCAGCATCCCGGTGAGGAACACGTCCAGCCGCTGCGGGTCGAACTCGGCGACCTTCGTGGGCTGGGCGGCACCGCTGGAGAGGAAGGACGGGAGCAGCAGCGGGAGGGTCAGCACGATGCCGGTGCCGGCCGCGGTGGCGGCCCGCCACAGGGCCCGGAGCTTCCCCCGGACTCCGTCCGGGGGGACCCCCAGGCCGCCGGTCATGTCCCGAGTGATGAGACGGATGACCAGAATGATGCCGACGGCCATCGTCGCCATCATCGCGGTGTAGAAGTTGCCCAGCCAGGCGAGGGCCACGAGCGCGGTCGCGGCCGGCCAGCGCCGCTGTTCCAGGCACCACTCCACCGCGATGCCGAGCATCGGGAGGGCGGCCAGGCCCCAGAGCCACATCGGGATGTACGAGGCGTCGCTGAGCGCCCACCCGCACAGTCCGTACGCGGCGCCGAGCACCCCGCGCTGCCACCACGGGCCCGGCACCAGCCGGCCCAGGTAGACGGCCATCAGCGCGGCCGCGAACCCCATGGTGACCGGGGTGATCAGGAAGACCGCGAGGTCGACGTGGGCCCGGGGGACCAGCACCGCGAGCCAGGAGAACGGGTTGCCGAGGTAGGTGTGGTAGTCGGACAGGAACTGCTGTCCGAAGCCCCCGCGCCAGGTGAAGAGGAGGTCACCGGCCGCCTGTCCGTGCACCAGGTCCCAGAGCGCCCGGTGGAAGGGCACGTACTGGTTGGCCTGGTCGTTGATGGCCCGCCCGGTGTTCCCGAAGGGGAAGCTGCCGCGCCACACCCAGGCCGAGCAGAACGCTGCCGAGGTGATCGCGAAGGCGAGCAGGGGGGCGTACAGCCGCTTGATCCGGCTCGCCAATGCAGTACTCCCTGAAGATCGCTATAATGGCCTGTTCGGTAGTTTATGCAGCCGTTCGGGGAGCGGAGCGGGGCGGTTCCCCGGCCCGGGGCATTTGTTTTGACCGGAGTCAGTGCGGTAGGTACGCTCAGACCTTGTGCCTGGGGTGTGCCTGGGCTCCCGTGCGTGTCCATCAACCGCATGACGAGCCGCATCGGCCACCGCGATCCGAGTGCGTTTTCCGCTTCGGCGGAGGACCGGCCGGGTTCGACACACCCGACCGCGTGGGTCGGCAAAGTTCCAGGTTAGCTTTACTACACGGCACACAGAAACCGGAGAAGTAGTGCCTACGATCCAGCAGCTGGTCCGTAAGGGCCGGCAGGACAAGGTCGAGAAGACGAAGACGCCCGCGCTTGAGGCTTCGCCCCAGCGTCGCGGCGTCTGCACGCGTGTGTTCACGACCACCCCGAAGAAGCCGAACTCGGCCCTCCGTAAGGTCGCGCGTGTGCGTCTGACCTCGGGCATCGAGGTCACCGCTTACATTCCGGGTGAGGGACACAACCTGCAGGAGCACTCGATCGTGCTCGTGCGTGGTGGCCGTGTGAAGGACCTGCCGGGTGTTCGTTACAAGATCATCCGCGGTGCGCTTGACACCCAGGCTGTCAAGAACCGCAAGCAGGCCCGCAGCCGCTACGGCGCCAAGAAGGAGAAGTAAGAATGCCTCGTAAGGGCCCCGCCCCGAAGCGCCCGGTCATCATCGACCCGGTCTACGGTTCTCCTCTGGTGACCTCGCTCATCAACAAGATCCTCCTGAACGGCAAGCGCTCCACCGCCGAGCGCATCGTTTACGGCGCCATGGAAGGCCTCCGTGACAAGACCGGCAACGACCCGGTCATCACGCTGAAGCGCGCGCTGGAGAACGTCAAGCCGTCCCTCGAGGTCAAGTCCCGCCGTGTCGGTGGCGCGACCTACCAGGTCCCCGTCGAGGTCAAGCCGGGTCGTCAGTCGACCCTGGCCCTCCGCTGGCTCGTGGGTTACTCCCGCGCCCGCCGCGAGAAGACCATGACCGAGCGCCTCATGAACGAACTGCTCGACGCCTCCAACGGCCTCGGCGCTTCGGTCAAGAAGCGTGAGGACACGCACAAGATGGCCGAGTCCAACAAGGCCTTCGCGCACTACCGCTGGTAGTCGCAACCCACATCGAGACCGAGAGAAGACTGAAGCCTTATGGCTACCACTTCGCTTGACCTGGCCAAGGTGCGCAACATCGGCATCATGGCCCACATCGACGCGGGCAAGACGACCACCACCGAGCGCATCCTGTTCTACACCGGTGTGTCTTACAAGATCGGTGAGGTCCACGACGGCGCCGCCACGATGGACTGGATGGAGCAGGAGCAGGAGCGCGGCATCACGATCACGTCCGCCGCGACGACCTGCCACTGGCCGCTCGAGGACGTCGACCACACGATCAACATCATCGACACCCCGGGTCACGTCGACTTCACCGTCGAGGTGGAGCGTTCGCTCCGCGTCCTCGACGGTGCCGTCACCGTGTTCGACGGTGTTGCCGGTGTCGAGCCGCAGTCCGAGACGGTGTGGCGTCAGGCCGACCGTTACGGCGTGCCGCGCATCTGCTTCGTGAACAAGCTCGACCGCACCGGTGCCGAGTTCATGCGCTGCGTCGACATGATCAAGGACCGCCTCGGTGCGGTTCCGATCGTCATGCAGCTGCCGATCGGCGCCGAGGCCGACTTCAAGGGTGTCGTCGACCTCGTCACCATGAAGGCGTTCGTCTGGTCCGCCGAGGCGACCAAGGGCGAGATGTACGACATCGTCGACATCCCGGCCACGCACACCGAGCTCGCTGAAGAGTGGCGCGGCAAGCTGGTCGAGACCGTCGCCGAGAACGACGACGAGATCATGGAGCTGTACCTGGGCGGCGAAGAGCCGACCGTGGAGCAGCTGCACGCCGCCGTCCGTCGCATCATCCTCAGCTCCGGCAAGGGTGGCGGCTCGACCGTCACCGCGGTGTTCTGTGGCACGGCGTTCAAGAACAAGGGTGTTCAGCCCCTGCTCGACGCCGTCGTCCGCTACCTGCCGTCGCCCCTGGACATCGAGGCCATCGAGGGCCACGACGTCAAGGACGCCGAGCTCGTCGTGAAGCGCAAGCCGTCCGACGAGGAGCCCCTCGCGGCGCTGGCGTTCAAGATCATGAGCGACCCGCACCTCGGCAAGCTCACCTTCGTCCGGGTTTACTCGGGCCGCCTGGAGGCCGGCACCTCGGTGCTGAACTCCGTCAAGGGCAAGAAGGAGCGCATCGGCAAGATCTACCGCATGCACGCGAACAAGCGTGAGGAGATCGACGCGGTGGGCGCCGGCGACATCGTCGCCGTCATGGGCCTGAAGCAGACCACCACCGGTGAGACGCTGTGCGACGAGAAGGCCCCGGTCATCCTGGAGTCCATGGACTTCCCGGCCCCGGTCATCCAGGTCGCCATCGAGCCCAAGTCCAAGGGTGACCAGGAGAAGCTGGGTGTCGCCATCCAGCGTCTCGCGGAGGAGGACCCCTCCTTCCACGTTCACTCGGACGAGGAGACGGGCCAGACCATCCTCGGCGGTATGGGCGAGCTGCACCTCGAGGTGCTGGTCGACCGTATGAAGCGCGAGTTCAAGGTCGAGGCCAACGTCGGCAAGCCGCAGGTCGCGTACCGCGAGACGATCCGCAAGGCCGTCGAGCGCATCGACTTCACCCACAAGAAGCAGACCGGTGGTACCGGTCAGTTCGCCAAGGTGCAGATCGCGATCGAGCCGATCACGGACGCCGATGGTCCGGCGTACGAGTTCGTGAACAAGGTCACCGGTGGCCGCATCCCGAAGGAGTACATCCCTTCGGTCGACGCGGGTGCGCAGGAGGCCATGCAGTTCGGCATCCTGGCCGGCTACGAGATGACGGGCGTCCGCGTCACGCTTCTCGACGGTGGCTACCACGAGGTCGACTCCTCCGAGCTCGCCTTCAAGATCGCCGGTTCGCAGGCGTTCAAGGAGGGTGCGCGCAAGGCCAGCCCCGTGCTGCTCGAGCCGATGATGGCCGTTGAGGTCACCACGCCCGAGGACTACATGGGTGAGGTCATCGGAGACATCAACTCCCGCCGTGGCCAGATCCAGGCCATGGAGGAGCGTCACGGCGCTCGCGTCGTGAAGGGCCTCGTGCCGCTTTCGGAGATGTTCGGCTACGTCGGAGACCTCCGCAGCAAGACCTCGGGTCGCGCAAGCTACTCGATGCAGTTCGACTCCTACGCCGAGGTTCCGCGGAACGTCGCCGAGGAGATCATCGCGAAGGCCAAGGGCGAGTAACTCTTCCGAGTACACGCTTTAGGCTTGTCACCGGAACCTCTGGGGCAGCAGGCGCAACAGCACTTGTTGCCCCGGGGGAGCCGGCATTCCAGCAAAGATCACCTGGCGCCGATGAGTAAGGCGTACAGAACCACTCCACAGGAGGACCCCAGTGGCGAAGGCGAAGTTCGAGCGGACTAAGCCGCACGTCAACATCGGCACCATCGGTCACATCGACCACGGTAAGACGACCCTCACGGCCGCCATTACCAAGGTGCTGCACGACGCGTACCCGGACCTGAACGAGGCCTCGGCCTTCGACCAGATCGACAAGGCTCCCGAGGAGCGCCAGCGCGGTATCACCATCTCCATCGCGCACGTCGAGTACCAGACCGAGGCGCGTCACTACGCCCACGTCGACTGCCCGGGTCACGCGGACTACATCAAGAACATGATCACCGGTGCGGCGCAGATGGACGGCGCCATCCTCGTGGTCGCCGCCACCGACGGCCCGATGCCGCAGACCAAGGAGCACGTGCTCCTGGCCCGCCAGGTCGGCGTTCCGTACATCGTCGTCGCCCTGAACAAGGCCGACATGGTGGACGACGAGGAGATCCTGGAGCTCGTCGAGCTCGAGGTTCGTGAGCTCCTCAACGAGTACGAGTTCCCGGGCGACGACGTTCCGGTCGTCCAGGTCTCGGCGCTCAAGGCGCTCGAGGGCGACAAGGAGTGGGGCGAGAAGCTCCTCGGCCTCATGTCCGCCGTCGACGAGGCGATCCCGACCCCGCCGCGTGACACCGACAAGCCGTTCCTGATGCCCGTCGAGGACGTCTTCACGATCACCGGTCGCGGTACGGTCGTCACCGGCCGTATCGAGCGTGGTGTCCTGAAGGTCAACGAGACCGTCGACATCATCGGTATCAAGGAAGAGAAGACCACCACCACGGTCACCGGTATCGAGATGTTCCGCAAGCTGCTCGACGAGGGCCAGGCCGGTGAGAACGTCGGTCTGCTCCTCCGTGGCATCAAGCGCGAGGACGTCGAGCGCGGCCAGGTCATCATCAAGCCCGGTTCGGTCACGCCGCACACCGAGTTCGAGGCCCAGGCCTACATCCTGTCGAAGGACGAGGGTGGTCGTCACACCCCGTTCTTCAACAACTACCGCCCGCAGTTCTACTTCCGTACCACGGACGTGACCGGCGTCGTGACCCTCCCCGAGGGCACCGAGATGGTCATGCCGGGCGACAACACCGAGATGACGGTCGCGCTGATCCAGCCGGTCGCCATGGAGGAGGGCCTGAAGTTCGCCATCCGTGAGGGTGGCCGGACCGTCGGCGCCGGCCAGGTCACCAAGATCACGAAGTAATTCGTGTTCTGACCTGGTAGCTCAGCAGTAGCAGAGCTTCCTGAGGGGCCCCGTCCCACCGCTTCGGCGGTGGGGCGGGGCCCTTCGCTCTTCCCGGACCCTCTCGGCGACCGTGCGGCCCGTACGGGGCCCCGGCGGTGGCCCGGCGCGGGCGGGCCCGGGAGGCGTGTCACAGGGGTCGCGGGCGGCGGCTGCGGGGCCCGCGGTCGGACCCGGCCCCCTGGCGGGTACGCGGCGAGTTTGACGTGATCGCCCGGCGGGGTATTGTCTTCGGCCCCGATTGGCGCAGTACGTGTCTCGTATGGCAGACTGTCGGGGTTGCTCGGTTGAGTGCCGATGCTGCGCGCCTCCCGCCGGGAGGACCGGAAGCGAGTCCCACAGTACTCGTCGCCTTTATCTGTCCCTCGGGGCAGCAATGGGGCGGACGTACGGGAATCTTCCGGGAAGCGTGGGCGGGGTTCTCACCAGGCACTCGGTGGGTGTTTCTCCCCCGAAGCGTGGTCCGGGAAAGGATCGCAACCCTCTGACCAGGGAATTTCCGTATGGGAATTTTCTCGGAGGGAACGCGACACGCCCGACCGCGTGGGTCGGAGAGAAGCGGCGTGAGAACGCAGCCGGCCGAGTTCCAGAGCGTTGTTACTAGACAAAGGACTACTGAGTAGCCATGGCGGGACAGAAGATCCGCATCCGGCTCAAGGCCTACGACCACGAGGTCATCGACTCCTCGGCGAAGAAGATCGTCGAGACGGTGACCCGCACTGGTGCGTCGGTCGCGGGCCCGGTGCCGCTGCCCACTGAGAAGAACGTGTACTGCGTCATCAAGTCGCCGCACAAGTACAAGGACTCGCGCGAGCACTTCGAGATGCGCACGCACAAGCGCCTGATCGACATCCTCGACCCGACGCCCAAGACCGTTGACTCGCTGATGCGCCTGGACCTTCCGGCCGGCGTTGACATCGAGATCAAGCTCTGAGAGGCGTCGAGAAGATGGCAAAGCAGATCAAGGGCGTCCTGGGCGAGAAGCTCGGCATGACCCAGGTCTGGGACGAGAACAACCGTGTCGTCCCGGTGACCGTCGTCAAGGCCGGCCCCTGCGTCGTGACCCAGGTCCGTACCAACGACGTCGACGGCTACGAGTCGGTCCAGATCGCCTTCGGCGAGATCGACCCGCGCAAGGTGAACAAGCCCCTCAAGGGCCACTTCGCCAAGGCCGACGTGACCCCGCGCCGCCACCTGGTGGAGCTCCGTACCTCCGACGCCGCCGAGTACACGCTCGGCCAGGAGATCACGGCTGCCGTGTTCGAGTCCGGCGTCAAGGTTGACGTCACGGGCACGAGCAAGGGCAAGGGCTTCGCCGGTGCCATGAAGCGCCACAACTTCCGTGGTGGCAAGGCTTCCCACGGTGCCCACCGCGTGCACCGCAAGCCCGGTTCGATCGGTGGCTGCGCCACCCCGGGCCGCGTCTTCAAGGGTATGAAGATGGCCGGCCGCATGGGTAGCGACCGGGTCACCACCCAGAACCTGACCGTTCACGCCGTTGACGCGGAGAAGGGCCTGCTGCTCATCAAGGGCGCGGTTCCTGGTCCGAACGGCGGCCTCGTCCTGGTCCGCACTGCGGCCAAGGGGGCCTGAGGACTATGAGCACCATTGACATTCTGTCGCCTGCCGGCGACAAGACCGGGACCGTTGAGCTCCCGGCCGAGATCTTCGACGCCAAGGTCAGCGTTCCGCTGATCCACCAGGTCGTCGTCGCGCAGCTGGCCGCCGCCCGTCAGGGTACGCACAAGGTCAAGACGCGTGGCGAGGTCCGCGGTGGTGGCAAGAAGCCGTACCGCCAGAAGGGCACCGGCCGCGCCCGTCAGGGTTCGACCCGTGCGCCGCAGTTCGCCGGCGGTGGCGTCGTCCACGGTCCCGTGCCGCGTGACTACTCGCAGCGGACCCCGAAGAAGATGAAGGCAGCCGCTCTGCGTGGCGCCCTCACCGACCGGGCCCGTCACTCCCGCATCCACGTCGTCTCCGGCGTGGTCGAGGGTGCCGCCTCCACCAAGGCCGCCAAGACGCTGTTCGGCAAGATCTCGGAGCGCAAGAACCTGCTCCTGGTCGTCGAGCGTGCCGACGAGGCCGCGTGGCTGTCCGCCCGCAACCTGCCCCAGGTGCACATCCTGGAGCCGGGCCAGCTGAACACGTACGACGTGCTCGTCTCGGACGACGTGGTCTTCACCCAGGCCGCTTTCGAGTCCTTCGTGTCTGGCCCCAAGGCCGCTGAGACCGAAGGGAACGAGGGCTGATGTCTGAGGCCACGATCACCAGCAAGACCTTCACGGACCCGCGCGACATCCTTGTCCGCCCGGTCGTCTCCGAGAAGAGCTACGCGCTGCTGGACGAGAACAAGTACACGTTCATCGTCGACCCCCGCGCCAACAAGACCCAGATCAAGCAGGCCGTCGAGGCGGTCTTCTCGGTCAAGGTCGCCGGGGTGAACACGATCAACCGCCAGGGCAAGCGCAAGCGCACCCGCACCGGTTTCGGTAAGCGCGCCAACACCAAGCGCGCCATCGTGACCCTTGCCGAGGGCGACCGTATCGACATCTTCGGCCAGGCCTCCTAACGGAGCGCCCTGGTCCGAATATCGGACGAGGACTGAGAAATGGGTATCCGCAAGTACAAGCCGACGACTCCGGGCCGTCGTGGCTCCAGCGTCGCCGACTTTGTCGAGATCACGCGGTCCACGCCGGAGAAGTCGCTGGTCCGTCCCCTGCACAGCAAGGGCGGCCGTAACAACGCCGGTCGTGTGACCGTTCGCCACCAGGGTGGCGGACACAAGCGCGCCTACCGTGTGATCGACTTCCGTCGTCACGACAAGGACGGCGTGCCGGCCAAGGTCGCGCACATCGAGTACGACCCCAACCGCACCGCTCGCATCGCCCTCCTGCACTACGCGGACGGCGAGAAGCGCTACATCATCGCTCCGCGCGGCCTGACCCAGGGCGACCGGATCGAGAACGGCCCGACGGCCGACATCAAGCCCGGTAACAACCTGGCGCTCCGCAACATCCCGGTCGGTACCACGATCCACGCGATCGAGCTCCGTCCCGGTGGCGGTGCCAAGTTCGCCCGTTCCGCGGGTGCCTCCGTGCAGCTGCTGGCGAAGGAAGGTGCCATGGCGCACCTCCGTATGCCGTCCGGCGAGATCCGTCTGGTCGACGTGCGCTGCCGCGCCACGATCGGCGAGGTCGGCAACGCCGAGCAGTCGAACATCAACTGGGGCAAGGCCGGCCGCATGCGCTGGAAGGGCGTTCGCCCGACCGTCCGCGGTGTCGCCATGAACCCGGTTGACCACCCGCACGGTGGTGGTGAGGGCAAGACCTCCGGTGGTCGCCACCCGGTCTCCCCGTGGGGTCAGAAGGAGGGTCGTACTCGTTCGCCGAAGAAGGCTTCGAACAAGTACATCGTCCGCCGCCGCAAGACGAACAAGAAGCGCTAGGAGCGGGTTTAGATGCCGCGCAGTCTCAAGAAGGGGCCCTTCGTCGACGACCACCTCGTAAAGAAGGTGGACGCCCAGAACGAAGCCGGCACCAAGAACGTCATCAAGACCTGGTCCCGTCGCTCGATGATCATCCCCAGCATGCTGGGTCACACCATCGCGGTGCACAACGGCAAGACCCATGTCCCGGTGTTCGTCACCGAGTCCATGGTCGGCCACAAGCTCGGCGAGTTCTCGCCGACTCGCACCTTCCGCGGCCACGTCAAGGACGACCGGAAGTCGAAGCGCCGCTAATCGCGGGGTGGGAACGACTATGACTTACACCGAAGGGACAACCATGGAAGCCAGGGCCCAGGCGCGGTACATCCGCGTCACGCCCATGAAGGCCCGCCGTGTGGTGGACCTCATCCGTGGCATGGATGCCACGGAGGCCCAGGCGGTCCTGCGTTTCGCCCCGCAGGCCGCATCTGTGCCGGTCGGCAAGGTGCTCGACAGCGCCATCGCCAACGCCGCGCACAACTACAACCACACGGACGCCTCCTCGCTCTTCATCAGCGAGGCGTTTGTTGACGAGGGCCCGACCCTGAAGCGGTTCCGTCCGCGCGCCCAGGGCCGTGCCTACCGGATCCGCAAGCGGACCTCCCACATCACCGTGGTCGTCAGCAGCAAGGAAGGAACCCGGTAATGGGCCAGAAGGTAAACCCGCACGGGTTCCGGCTCGGCATCACCACCGACTTCAAGTCGCGCTGGTACGCCGACAAGCTGTACAAGGACTACGTCAAGGAAGACGTCGCCATCCGTCGGATGATGACGTCCGGCATGGAGCGCGCCGGCATCTCGAAGGTTGAGATCGAGCGCACCCGTGACCGTGTCCGCGTGGACATCCACACCGCCCGTCCGGGCATCGTCATCGGCCGCCGTGGCGCCGAGGCCGACCGCATCCGCGGTGACCTCGAGAAGCTCACCGGCAAGCAGGTCCAGCTGAACATCCTCGAGGTCAAGAACCCCGAGGTCGACGCTCAGCTCGTGGCCCAGGCCGTTGCCGAGCAGCTGTCCTCCCGCGTCTCCTTCCGTCGGGCCATGCGCAAGAGCATGCAGTCCGCCATGAAGGCCGGCGCCAAGGGCATCAAGATCCAGTGTGGCGGCCGTCTCGGCGGCGCCGAGATGTCCCGCTCGGAGTTCTACCGCGAGGGTCGTGTGCCGCTGCACACGCTGCGCGCGAACGTCGAGTACGGCTTCTTCGAGGCCAAGACCACCTTCGGCCGCATCGGCGTGAAGGTCTGGATCTACAAGGGCGACGTCAAGAACATCGCCGAGGTCCGCGCCGAGAACGCTGCGGCCCGTGCGGGTAACCGCCCGGCCCGTGGTGGCGCTGACCGCCCCGCCGGCCGTGGTGGCCGCGGTGGCGAGCGTGGCGGCCGTGGCGGCCGCAAGCCGCAGCAGGCTGCTGCTGCCGAGGCCCCCAAGGCCGAGGCCGCTGCCGCCGCTCCGGCCGAGAGCACCGGAACGGAGGCCTGACCGACATGCTGATCCCTCGTAGGGTCAAGCACCGCAAGCAGCACCACCCGAAGCGCCGCGGTATGGCCAAGGGCGGTACTGAGGTCGCATTCGGCGAGTACGGCATCCAGGCGCTGACCCCGGCGTACGTGACCAACCGTCAGATCGAGTCCGCTCGTATCGCGATGACCCGTCACATCAAGCGTGGCGGCAAGGTCTGGATCAACATCTACCCGGACCGTCCCCTCACCAAGAAGCCTGCCGAGACCCGCATGGGTTCCGGTAAGGGTTCCCCGGAGTGGTGGATCGCGAACGTGCACCCGGGCCGGGTCATGTTCGAACTGTCCTACCCGAACGAGAAGATTGCGCGTGAGGCTCTGACGCGTGCGGCCCACAAGCTGCCGATGAAGTGCCGGATCGTCAAGCGCGAGGCAGGTGAAGCGTGATGTCGACCGCCGGTACCAAGGCGTCGGAGCTGCGCGAGCTCGACAACGAGGAGCTCGTTGCCAAGCTGCGTTCGGCCAAGGAAGAGCTGTTCAACCTCCGCTTCCAGGCGGCGACCGGTCAGCTCGAGAACAACGGCCGCCTCAAGGCCGTCCGCAAGGACATCGCCCGGATCTACACCCTGATGCGTGAGCGTGAGCTGGGCATCGAAACGGTGGAGAACGCCTGATGAGCGAGAAGAACGTGACTGAGAAGACCGAGCGCGGCTTCCGCAAGACCCGTGAGGGTCTGGTCGTCAGCGACAAGATGGACAAGACCGTCGTCGTCGCCGTCGAGGACCGCGTCAAGCACGCGCTGTACGGCAAGGTCATCCGCCGTACCAACAAGCTCAAGGCACACGACGAGCAGAACGCCGCCGGCGTCGGCGACCGCGTCCTCCTGATGGAGACCCGGCCGCTGTCCGCCAGCAAGCGCTGGCGCGTCGTCGAGATCCTCGAGAAGGCCAAGTAAGGAACTTCCCGCGAGGGAAGTCCAAAGACACAGCCTGAGGGGTTTCCCTCAGGTCAGTTCCGCCAGGCTCGGTCGGGGGCTTCCCGTAAGCCCCCGGCCGGGAACCGGCAGACAAACAGGAGATAGACGTGATCCAGCAGGAGTCGCGACTTCGCGTCGCCGACAACACTGGTGCCAAGGAGATCCTTTGCATCCGTGTTCTCGGTGGCTCGGGTCGCCGCTACGCGGGCATCGGTGACGTCATCGTCGCCACCGTCAAGGACGCGATCCCCGGTGGCAACGTGAAGAAGGGTGACGTCGTCAAGGCGGTCATCGTTCGCACCGTCAAGGAGCGCCGCCGCCAGGACGGCTCGTACATCCGCTTCGACGAGAACGCCGCTGTCATTCTGAAGAACGACGGCGACCCTCGCGGCACCCGTATCTTCGGCCCGGTCGGCCGTGAGCTGCGCGAGAAGAAGTTCATGAAGATCATCTCGCTCGCGCCGGAGGTGCTGTAAGCATGAAGATCAAGAAGGGCGACCTGGTCCAGGTCATCACCGGTAAGGACAAGGGCAAGCAGGGCAAGGTCATCCAGGCCCTCCCCGCCGAGAACCGTGTCCTGGTCGAGGGTGTCAACCGGGTCAAGAAGCACACCAAGGCTGGTCCGAACCAGGCCGGCGGCATCGTGATCACCGAGGCCCCCGTCCACGTTTCGAACGTCCAGCTGGTCGTGGAGAAGGACGGCAAGAAGGTCGTCACCCGCGTCGGTTACCGCTTCGACGACGAGGGCAACAAGATCCGCGTTGCCAAGCGCACGGGTGAGGACATCTGATGGCTACCACTCCGCGTCTGAAGACGAAGTACCGCGAGGAGATCACGGGCAAGCTGCGTGAGGAGTTCTCGTACGAGAACGTCATGCAGATCCCCGGTCTCGTCAAGATCGTCGTGAACATGGGTGTCGGCGACGCCGCCCGTGACTCGAAGCTGATCGACGGCGCCATCCGCGACCTGACCACGATCACCGGTCAGAAGCCGGCCGTCACCAAGGCCCGCAAGTCCATCGCGCAGTTCAAGCTGCGTGAGGGTCAGCCGATCGGTGCCCACGTCACCCTCCGCGGTGACCGCATGTGGGAGTTCCTGGACCGCACCCTGTCGCTCGCGCTGCCGCGCATCCGCGACTTCCGCGGCCTGTCCCCGAAGCAGTTCGACGGCCGTGGCAACTACACCTTCGGTCTCACGGAGCAGGTCATGTTCCACGAGATCGACCAGGACAAGATCGACCGTACCCGGGGTATGGACATCACCGTGGTCACCACGGCGACCAACGACGCTGAGGGCCGTGCGCTCCTTCGTCACCTCGGCTTCCCCTTCAAGGAGGCGTAAGCGAGATGGCGAAGAAGGCTCTGATTGCCAAGGCTGCTCGTAAGCCCAAGTTCGGTGTGCGCGCGTACACCCGCTGCCAGCGCTGCGGCCGCCCGCACTCCGTGTACCGCAAGTTCGGCCTCTGCCGCGTGTGCCTTCGTGAGATGGCTCACCGTGGCGAGCTGCCGGGCGTGACCAAGAGCTCCTGGTAAATCCTTCTGTCCCTGGACAGTTGGGTTTGCAGGTAACTCTCGGTAAGCATCTGGGTCGGCGGAGGCCCCTCCCCCATGCCGTAGGCTAGTGGGGTTGGGCGTCCGCCGCCCGCACGACTTACTACGCCGTAGGTCCCCGCACCGCACCCGTCCCGTCTCTGTACGGGGAGAGGGATGGCGCATACAGGAAACCCCGGCGAGAGAGGCCGAAGGCCACTTCATGACCATGACTGACCCCATCGCAGACATGCTCACGCGTCTGCGTAACGCTAACTCGGCGTACCACGACCAGGTCGTGATGCCGCACAGCAAGATCAAGTCGCACATCGCGGAAATCCTCAAGCAGGAGGGTTTCATCACCGGCTGGAAGGTCGAGGACGCTGAGGTCGGCAAGAACCTCATCCTCGAGCTGAAGTTCGGTCCGAACCGCGAGCGCTCGATCGCCGGCATCAAGCGGATCTCGAAGCCGGGTCTGCGTGTCTACGCGAAGTCCACCAACCTGCCGAAGGTCCTCGGCGGCCTGGGCGTGGCGATCATCTCCACGTCCCACGGTCTCCTGACCGGCCAGCAGGCGCAGAAGAAGGGCGTGGGTGGGGAAGTCCTCGCCTACGTCTGGTAGTCGGGAACGGAGGAAAAGCTATGTCTCGTATCGGCAAGCTCCCCATCCCGGTTCCCGCCGGCGTGGACGTCACCATCGATGGCCGCACGGTCACCGTCAAGGGCTCCAAGGGCTCCCTGACGCACACCGTTGCCGCCCCCATCGAGATCGTTAAGGGCGAGGACGGCGTTCTGAACGTCACCCGTCCGAACGACGAGCGTCAGAACAAGGCCCTCCACGGCCTGTCCCGCACGCTGGTGGCCAACATGATCACCGGTGTGACCCAGGGATACGTCAAGGCGCTCGAGATCAGCGGTGTCGGTTACCGCGTGGCCGCGAAGGGCTCCGACCTGGAGTTCCAGCTCGGCTACAGCCACCCGATCCTGGTGGAGGCCCCCGAGGGCATCTCCTTCAAGGTCGAGTCGCCGACCAAGTTCTCGGTCGAGGGCATCGACAAGCAGAAGGTCGGCGAGGTCGCCGCCAACATCCGCAAGCTGCGGAAGCCCGACCCGTACAAGGCCAAGGGCGTCAAGTACGCGGGCGAGGTCATCCGCCGCAAGGTCGGAAAGGCTGGTAAGTAAAGCCATGGCATACGGTGTGAAGATCGCCAAGGGCGACGCTTACAAGCGGGCTGCCAAGGCCCGCCGCCACATCCGCATCCGCAAGACCATCTCCGGTACGGCCGAGCGTCCGCGCCTGGTCGTCAACCGGAGCAACCGTGGCATCACCGCCCAGGTGATCGACGACATCCAGGGCCACACCCTGGCGTCGGCGTCCCACCTGGACGCGTCGATCCGCGGTGGCGAGGGTGACAAGTCCGCGCAGGCCAAGCAGGTCGGTGCCCTGGTCGCTGAGCGCGCCAAGGCCGCCGGCGTCGAGGCCGTCGTGTTCGACCGTGGTGGCAACAGGTACGCCGGGCGCATTGCCGCTCTGGCTGACGCCGCCCGCGAAGCCGGGCTGAAGTTCTAAGCCCCGGTTCCGGGACTAACGGACGTAACAGAGAGAGGTAATCCAATGGCTGGACCCCAGCGCCGCGGCAGCGGTGCCGGTGGCGGCGAGCGGCGGGACCGGAAGGGTCGCGACGGTGGCGCTGCTGCCGCCGAGAAGACCGCGTACGTTGAGCGCGTTGTCGCGATCAACCGCGTCGCCAAGGTTGTCAAGGGTGGTCGTCGTTTCTCCTTCACCGCGCTGGTCGTGGTGGGTGACGGTGACGGCACCGTAGGTGTCGGCTACGGCAAGGCCAAGGAGGTGCCGGCCGCCATCGCCAAGGGTGTGGAGGAGGCCAAGAAGCACTTCTTCAAGGTCCCCCGTATCCAGGGCACCATCCCGCACCCCATCCAGGGTGAGAAGGCTGCGGGCGTCGTCCTGCTGAAGCCTGCTTCCCCCGGTACCGGTGTTATCGCCGGTGGCCCGGTGCGCGCCGTCCTGGAGTGCGCCGGCGTTCACGACATCCTGTCGAAGTCGCTCGGCTCCGACAACGCGATCAACATCGTGCACGCGACCGTGGAGGCCCTGAAGGGCCTGCAGCGCCCCGAGGAGATCGCGGCCCGCCGTGGTCTGCCGCTCGAGGACGTTGCCCCCGCGGCCCTGCTTCGTGCGCGTGCGGGAGCGGGTGCGTAATGGCTCGCCTCAAGATCACGCAGACGAAGTCGTACATCGGCAGCAAGCAGAACCACCGCGACACCCTGCGTTCGCTCGGGCTCAAGCGCCTGAACGACGTGGTCGTCAAGGAGGACCGCCCCGAGTTCCGCGGCATGGTGCACACCGTCCGCCACCTCGTGACGGTTGAGGAGGTCGACTGATCATGGCGGAAAACAACCCGCTCAAGATCCACAACCTCCGTCCCGCCCCGGGCGCCAAGACCGCCAAGACCCGCGTGGGTCGTGGTGAGGCGTCCAAGGGTAAGACGGCCGGTCGTGGTACCAAGGGCACCAAGGCCCGCTACCAGGTTCCGGAGCGCTTCGAGGGTGGGCAGATGCCCCTCCACATGCGCCTCCCGAAGCTGAAGGGCTTCAAGAACCCGTTCCGCACCGAGTTCCAGGTCGTCAACCTGGACAAGCTGGCCGCCCTGTACCCGCAGGGTGGCGAGGTCACCGTGGCCGACCTGGTCGCCAAGGGTGCCGTGCGCAAGAACCAGCTCGTCAAGGTCCTGGGCCAGGGCGAGATCTCCGTGGCGCTGCAGGTTTCGGTTGACGCCGTCTCCGCCTCCGCCAAGGAGAAGATTGCCGCCGCGGGCGGCACGGTCACCGAGCTCGTCTGAGACGAGATCAGTGGCTCATAACGAGTGAAACCGACCGGGGATGCCTCACATTTGGGGCATCCCCGGTTGGTCGTTCCACGGGGGGCGCAGACGCCGCTAAGCTGGCCTGCACCTTTGCTTTGTCGTATTCCTCGAATCCTTAGACCGTCACCTCTGACGCAGTAGCGCGGGGGTCGCAGGAGGCACCGTGCTCACCGCGTTCGCCCGGGCGTTCAAGACGCCCGACCTGCGCAAGAAGCTGCTCTTCACGCTCGCCATCATCGTGCTCTACAGGCTCGGGTCCCATATCCCGGTCCCCGGCGTGAGCTACAAGAACGTGCAGTTCTGTGTCGACCAGGCGCAGGCCACCTCCAACGGGGGACTGTTCGGCCTCGTCAACATGTTCAGCGGCGGCGCGCTGCTGCAGATCACGATCTTCGCGCTCGGCATCATGCCGTACATCACGGCGAGCATCATCCTGCAGCTGCTGACCGTGGTCATCCCGAAGCTGGAGAACCTCAAGAAGGAGGGGCAGGCCGGCACGGCGAAGATCACGCAGTACACGCGTTATCTGACGATCGCGCTCGCCATCCTCCAGGGCACCGGTCTGGTCGCCACCGCACGCAGCGGTGCGCTGTTCACCGGCTGCCCGGTCGCCAGCGAGATCGTCCCGGACCGCTCCATCTTCACCACCGTCGTCATGGTCATCACCATGACCGCGGGCACCGCCGTCGTCATGTGGCTCGGTGAGCTGATCACCGACCGCGGCATCGGCAACGGCATGTCCATCCTCATGTTCATCTCGATCGCCGCCGGCTTCATCGGCGCGCTGTGGCAGATCAAGCTCCAGGGCAAGATCGCCGACGGCTGGGTCGAGTTCGGTGTGGTGATCCTGGTCGGCCTCGCGATGGTGGCCCTGGTGGTCTTCGTCGAGCAGGCGCAGCGCCGGATCCCGGTCCAGTACGCGAAGCGCATGATCGGCCGCCGTTCCTACGGCGGTACGTCCACCTACATCCCGCTCAAGGTGAACCAGGCGGGTGTGATTCCCGTCATCTTCGCCTCGTCGCTGCTGTACATCCCGGCGCTGGTCGTCCAGTTCAGCGGGTCCACAGCACCGTGGGCCGCCTGGGTCCAGCGCAACCTCGCGGACACCAACGCGCCGTTCCACATCTCCCTGTACTTCCTCCTGATCGTGTTCTTCGCCTTCTTCTACGTGGCGATTTCGTTCAACCCGGAGGAAGTCGCGGACAACATGAAGAAGTATGGTGGCTTCATCCCGGGCATCCGGGCCGGTCGACCTACTGCCGAGTACCTGAGCTACGTGCTCAACCGGATCACCTGGCCGGGGTCGCTGTACCTGGGTCTCATCGCTCTTGTGCCGACGATGGCGTTGGCCGGCTTCGGCGCGAACCAGAACTTCCCGTTCGGCGGGACGAGCATCCTGATCATCGTGGGTGTGGGTCTGGAAACCGTGAAGCAGATCGAGAGCCAGCTCCAGCAGCGTAACTACGAAGGGTTCCTCCGCTGATGCGAATCGTCCTCGTCGGACCTCCCGGTGCGGGCAAGGGCACGCAGGCCGCGTACCTCGCCAAGAACCTGTCGATCCCGCACATCTCCACGGGCGACCTCTTCCGGGCCAACATCAGCCAGGGCACGGAGCTCGGTGTACGTGCGAAGGCGTTCATGGACGCCGGCGACCTCGTCCCGGACGAGATCACCATCGGCATGGCCAAGGACCGCATGGAGCAGCCGGACGCCGCGAACGGCTTCCTGCTCGACGGCTTCCCGCGCAACGTCTCGCAGGCCGAGGCGCTGGACGCGGCGCTCCAGGCCGACGGCATCAAGCTGGACGCCGTCCTCGACCTGGAGGTCGAGGAGGACGAGGTGGTCAAGCGCATCGCCGGCCGCCGGATCTGCCGCAACGACTCCGCGCACGTCTTCCACGTGACGTACGCCCCGCCGAAGGCCGAGGGTGTCTGCGACACCTGCGGTGGCGAGCTGTACCAGCGCGGCGACGACTCGGAGGGCACGGTCCGCAACCGGCTGGAGGTCTACCACACGCAGACCGAGCCGATCATCGACTACTACAAGGCCCAGGGCCTGCTGGTGACGATCTCCGCCCTCGGCAAGGTGGACGAGGTCACCCAGCGCGCGATGGACGCGCTGAAGAAGTAGTTCCGGCAGCAGCAGCTGCTCCGTACGGCCGCGGTGTCCTGTGGACGCCGCGGCCGTACTGTTGAGACGTCCCGATTCACCGGTGGAAGGCACACAGACGAGATGGTCCAGCTGAAGACTCCCGAGCAGATCGCGAAGATGCGGGAGGCCGGTCTGGTGGTGGCCGCCATTCACGCGGCGACCCGTGAGGCGGCCGTTCCGGGGGCGACGACGCGGGACCTGGACATGGTCGCGCGCAAGGTCATCGCGGACCACGGTGCGAAGTCGAACTTCCTCGGCTACGGCGGCTTCCCCGCGACCATCTGCACCTCGGTGAACGAGGTCGTCGTCCACGGCATCCCGGACGACAAGACGGTCCTCAAGGACGGCGACATCATCTCCATCGACGCCGGCGCGATCGTCGAGGGCTGGCACGGGGACGCGGCGTACACCGCCTTCGTGGGCACCGGTCACGCTCCGGAGCTGGTCGAGCTGTCCCGGGTGACCGAGGAGTCGATGTGGGCGGGCATCGCGGCGATGAAGCTCGGCAACCGGCTGGTGGACATCTCCCGCTCGATCGAGATGTACATCAAGCGCCAGCCGCGGCCGGCCGCCGGTGACCACAGCCTCGGCAAGTTCGGGATCATCGAGGACTACGGCGGCCACGGCATCGGCTCCGAGATGCACATGGACCCGCACCTGCTGAACTACGTCTCGCGCAAGCGGGGCAAGGGCATCAAGCTGGTCCCGGGCCTCTGCCTGGCGATCGAGCCCATGGTGTCGCTCGGCACGGCCCGGACCGAGGTGCTCGCGGACGACTGGACCGTCATCACCACCGACGGCACCTGGTCCTCGCACTGGGAGCACTCCGTCGCTCTGACGGAGGACGGCCCCATCGTCCTGACCAGCCCGGACTGCGGCAAGACGAAACTGGCGGAGTACGGCGTCACGACCGCGCCCGACCCCCTGAACAAGTCCGCGTAATGATCTAGAGTGGTGGGCAAACTTTCCGGATTCGTCTTTCTGGGTGCCCTGACGTAGACTGATGCGTCGGCTCACGTGCATCTCCATGCCCAGCATGGGCGCAGAGCTGATCAAGGTAGCCGATCCCGAAAGGCGAAGCGTGGCCAAGAAGCAAGGTGCCATCGAAATCGAGGGCACCGTGATCGAGTCCCTCCCGAACGCCATGTTCAAGGTGGAGCTCCAGAACGGTCACAAGGTCCTCGCGCACATCAGCGGAAAGATGCGGATGCACTACATCCGTATCCTCCCGGATGACCGGGTCGTCGTGGAGCTCTCTCCCTACGACCTGACGCGTGGCCGGATCGTCTACCGATACAAGTAGATCTTGCCCCCGCACTCCGCGCTCCTGCGCGGGTGGTGGCACTGACCCGGAGAACCTCAGACACATGAAGGTCAAGCCGAGCGTCAAGAAGATCTGCGACAAGTGCAAGGTGATCCGCCGTCACGGTCGGGTCATGGTCATCTGCGACAACCTGCGCCACAAGCAGCGCCAGGGCTGACGCACGCCGACCGACCTGCAATTTCGCAGTTCTTCGCGCGACGCAAGCAGTACGTACATCAGCAGAGCCCGCCCAGCCCGCAAGGGTCGGCGGCACCTCCGGCGGGGGCCGGGGACCCGGTTCGTACCTCGTACGGCGGCCGGGAGCGGCTTTGCGGAAGACCCCCGAACACACAGGAGCCATTGAATGGCACGCGTTTCCGGTGTTGACATCCCGCGCGAAAAGCGTGTGGAGATCGCACTCACCTACGTCTTCGGTATCGGGCGCACCCGGTCCAAGGAGATCCTCGCCTCCACCGGCGTGAACCCGAACACCCGCGTTCGTGACCTGGCCGAAGAGGACCTCGTCAAGATCCGCGAGTACGTGGACGCCAACCTCCGTACCGAGGGTGACCTCCGCCGCGAGATCCAGGGCGACATCCGCCGCAAGATCGAGATCCAGTGCTACCAGGGCATCCGCCACCGTCGCGGCCTGCCGGTCCACGGTCAGCGCACCAGCACGAACGCCCGTACCCGCAAGGGCCCGCGTCGCGCCATCGCCGGCAAGAAGAAGCCGGGCAAGAAGTAGTCCTCAGCGGACTCGCTTTCCAGCGGTCTTGCGCTGTAGGACCGACCACCTCCCTGTAGGAGTAAGAGATGCCCCCCAAGGGTCGTCAGGGCGCTGCCAAGAAGGTGCGCCGCAAGGAAAAGAAGAACGTCGCTCACGGCCACGCGCACATCAAGAGCACGTTCAACAACACCATCGTTTCGATCACGGACCCGTCCGGCAACGTGATCTCCTGGGCCTCCGCCGGCCACGTCGGCTTCAAGGGCTCGCGCAAGTCCACCCCCTTCGCCGCGCAGATGGCCGCCGAGTCGGCCGCCCGCCGCGCGCAGGAGCACGGCATGCGCAAGGTTGACGTCTTCGTCAAGGGTCCGGGCTCCGGCCGCGAGACCGCGATCCGCTCCCTGCAGGCCACGGGCCTGGAGGTCGGTTCGATCCAGGACGTCACCCCCACCCCGCACAACGGCTGCCGTCCGCCGAAGCGCCGCCGCGTCTGACGCACGGCTCCGGTGGTGGGCCGGTGGTCTGCTGGGGGTCCGGGGGTCATTCCCCCGGGAATTCGCAGTACGGCCGCCGTCCGCCGAAGCGCCGCCGCGTCTGACCCCCTCCGGGTCACCGCAGCGCGTTTCGACGCACTGAGCTTGAGGTTTCGGGCGGTACGTCCCCTCCGGGGGTCGTGCCGCCCGTACCCTTGCTAGTACCGCTGTACTCCGTACAGCACTGTCGGGCGTCAAATAGTGGGCGTCCACGACTGAAGGAACACAGACATGCTTATCGCTCAGCGTCCTTCGCTGACCGAAGAGGTCGTCGACGAGTACCGCTCGCGGTTCGTGATCGAGCCGCTGGAGCCGGGCTTCGGCTACACCCTCGGCAATTCCCTGCGCCGTACGCTCCTGTCCTCGATCCCGGGTGCCGCTGTCACCAGCATCCGCGTGGACGGCGTCCTGCACGAGTTCACCACCGTGCCCGGTGTCAAGGAAGACGTCACCGACATCATCCTCAACATCAAGCAGCTGGTCGTCTCCTCGGAGCACGACGAGCCGGTCGTGATGTACCTGCGCAAGCAGGGTCCCGGCCTGGTCACCGCTGCCGACATCGCGCCCCCGGCCGGTGTCGAGGTGCACAACCCGGACCTGGTCCTCGCCACCCTGAACGGCAAGGGCAAGCTGGAGATGGAGCTGACCGTCGAGCGCGGTCGCGGCTACGTCTCCGCCGTCCAGAACAAGCAGCTGGGCCAGGAGATCGGCCGTATCCCGGTCGACTCCATCTACAGCCCGGTCCTCAAGGTCACCTACAAGGTCGAGGCGACCCGAGTCGAGCAGCGCACCGACTTCGACAAGCTGATCGTCGACGTCGAGACCAAGCAGGCCATGCGCCCGCGCGACGCCATGGCGTCCGCCGGCAAGACCCTGGTCGAGCTGTTCGGTCTGGCCCGCGAGCTCAACATCGACGCCGAGGGCATCGACATGGGCCCGTCCCCGACGGACGCCGCCCTGGCCGCCGACCTGGCGCTGCCGATCGAGGAGCTCGAGCTCACCGTTCGGTCGTACAACTGCCTCAAGCGCGAGGGCATCCACTCCGTGGGTGAGCTCGTCGCCCGCTCCGAGGCCGACCTGCTCGACATCCGCAACTTCGGTGCGAAGTCGATCGACGAGGTCAAGGCGAAGCTGGCCGGCATGGGCCTGGCCCTGAAGGACAGCCCGCCCGGGTTCGACCCGACCGCTGCCGCCGACGCCTTCGGCGCGGACGACGACGCCGACGCCGGCTTCGTCGAGACCGAGCAGTACTAGTCAGACTTACGGGGGGCTCCGGCCCCCCGTACACCCTCCGGCAAAAGTCGGCGGGGACTGCCACCGGTACCTGACACGGCCGGTGCAGACACGAGGAGAATCACCATGCCGCGTCCCACCAAGGGCGCCCGCTTCGGCGGCTCCGCCGCGCACGAGAAGCTGCTGCTCGCCAACCTGGCGAAGTCGCTCTTCGAGCACGGCCGCATCACCACGACCGAGGCCAAGGCCCGCCGCCTGCGCCCGGTTGCCGAGCGTCTGATCACCAAGGCGAAGAAGGGCGACATCCACAACCGTCGCCTCGTCCTGCAGACGATCACGGACAAGGGCGTCGTCCACACGCTCTTCACCGAGATCGCCCCGCGGTACGAGAACCGCCCCGGTGGTTACACCCGCATCACCAAGATCGGCAACCGTCGTGGCGACAACGCCCCGATGGCGGTCATCGAGCTGGTCGAGGCCCTGACCGTGGCCCAGCAGGCCACCGGTGAGGCCGAGGCCGCCACCAAGCGTGCGGTGAAGGAGGCCGAGGCCAAGGCCGAGGCGACCGAGACCGAGGCTCCGGCCGAGGCCGAGGAGACCAAGGAGGCCTGAGCGCCCCCTGGTCAGCCGTAAGGCTTGGCAGCCGTAAGGCATGGAACGGGCCCGTCCCCTCGTGGGGGCGGGCCCGTTCTGCGTGGCGCCCGGGACTTGAGAGGATGGACGGGTGAGTGACGAGGTGGAGCCCGGGTACGTCCGGGTACGGCTGGACCTGTCGTACGACGGCAAGGACTTCTCCGGCTGGGCGAAGCAGACCGCGCGGCGGACCGTACAGGGCGAGCTGGAGTCCGCCCTGCGGACCGTGATGCGGCTGCCCTACCCGGTGGAGCTGACGGTGGCCGGGCGGACCGACGCGGGGGTGCACGCCCGCGGCCAGGTGGCCCACCTGGACCTGGCCCAGGCCGTCTGGGACGAGCACCGGGACGTGCTGATGCGCCGCCTCGCCGGCCGGCTGCCGCACGACGTGCGGGTGTGGAAGGTGGCGGAGGCCCCGTCCGGCTTCAACGCGCGCTTCTCGGCGATCTGGCGCCGCTACGCCTACCGGGTCGGCGACCACAAGGGCGGGGTCGACCCGCTGCTCCGCGGGCACGTGCTGTGGCACGACTGGCCGCTGGACGTGGACGCCATGAACGAGGCCGCGCAGGCGCTGCTGGGCGAGCACGACTTCGCCGCGTACTGCAAGAAGCGCGAGGGCGCCACCACCATCCGCACCCTCCAGCGGCTCAGCTGGGAGCGGGACGCGGACGGCATCGTCACGGCCACGGTCCGCGCGGACGCGTTCTGCCACAACATGGTCCGGTCGCTGGTCGGTGCCCTGCTGCACGTCGGTGACGGTCACCGGCCGGTGGACTGGCCGGGCAAGGTGCTGGCCGCCGGTGTCCGGGACTCCGCGGTGCACGTCGTACGGCCGCACGGGCTGACCCTGGAGGAGGTCGGCTACCCGGCGGACGAGCTGCTGGCCGAGCGGAACCGCCAGGCCCGCAACCTCCGCACCCTGCCGGGCCGCGAGCCCTCGCCCGGCTGCTGCTGAGCCCCGGAAGCAATATCGGTTTGGGCGGGAGCGGTCCCGGCCCTGACAATGCCCGGCATGGGACATCTCGAAGCCGGCCACCTGGAGTACTACCTTCCGGACGGGCGGGTGCTGCTCCCCGACGTCTCCTTCCGGGTGGGCGAAGGGGCCGTCGTCGCCCTGGTGGGGGCCAACGGCGCCGGCAAGACCACCCTGCTGAAGCTGCTGTCCGGCGAGCTCCAGCCGCACGGTGGCGGCGTCACCGTCAGCGGCGGCCTCGGCGTGATGTCCCAGTTCATCGGTTCGGTCCGGGACGAGACCACCATCCGTGACCTGCTGGTCTCGGTGGCGCACCCGCGCATCCGGGAGGCCGCCAAGGCCGTGGACCGTGCCGAGCACCTGATCATGACGGTGGACGACGAGGCCGCGCAGATGGCCTACGCGCAGGCGCTCAGCGACTGGGCCGACGTCCAGGGCTACGAGGCGGAGACGCTGTGGGACGTGTGCACCATGGCCGCGCTGGGGGTCCCGTACGACAAGGCGCAGTTCCGCGAGGTGCGCACGCTCTCCGGCGGTGAGCAGAAGCGGCTGGTCCTGGAGGCGCTGCTGCGGGGCCCCGACGAGGTGCTGATGCTCGACGAGCCGGACAACTACCTCGACGTCCCGGGCAAGCGCTGGCTGGAGGAGCAGCTGAAGGCCACCCGCAAGACGGTCCTCTTCGTCAGCCACGACCGGGAACTGCTCACCCAGGCCGCAGAGAAGATCATCAGCCTGGAGGCGAGCCCGACGGGCAGCGACGTGTGGGTGCACGGCGGCGGTTTCGCGACGTACCACGAAGCGCGCAAGGAGCGCTTCGCGCGATTCGAGGAGCTCAAGCGCCGCTGGGACGAGGAGCACGCCCGGCTGAAGGCCCTGGTGCTGCGGCTGCGCAACCAGGCCGCCTCCAGCCCCGACATGGCCTCGCGCTACCGGGCCATGCAGACCCGCTTCCAGAAGTTCGAGGAGGCCGGCCCGCCGCCGGAGCCGCCGCGCGAGCAGGACATCACGATGCGGCTCAAGGGCGGCCGGACCGGCGTGCGGGCGCTGACCGTGGAGAACCTGGAGCTCACGGGGCTGATGAAGCCGTTCTCCCTGGAGGTCTTCTACGGGGAGCGGGTCGCGGTGCTCGGCTCGAACGGTTCCGGCAAGTCGCACTTCCTGCGGCTGCTGGCCGGGGACCCCGACAACCCGGTGGCACACACCGGGAACTGGAAGCTGGGCGCGCGGGTGGTCCCGGGCCACTTCGCGCAGACCCACGCGCATCCGGAGCTGTTCGGCCGGACCCTCGTCGACATCCTGTGGACGGAGGCGGCCAAGCCCCTGGGCCAGGCGATGGGGGCCCTGCGCCGCTATGAGCTGGAGCGCCAGGGCGAGCAGCCCTTCGAGAAGCTCTCGGGCGGCCAGCAGGCCCGCTTCCAGATCCTGCTGCTGGAGCTGGCCGGCACCACGGCGCTGCTGCTGGACGAGCCCACGGACAACCTGGACCTGGAGTCCGCGGAGGCCCTCCAGGACGGCCTGGAGTCCTACGAGGGCACGGTGCTGTGCGTCACCCACGACCGCTGGTTCGCCCGCAGCTTCGACCGCTACCTGGTCTTCGGCTCCGACGGTGTCGTACGGGAGACTACGGAGCCGGTGTGGGACGAGCGGCGCGTGGAGCGGGCTCGGTAGCGGAGCGCGAGCGGGGGAGGGGCTGTGGTGAGGCTGGACCTGGCCGGGAGGGGGCACGCCCTCCTGGAGTGGCTGCTGCGGCCCGCCGGACCCCGCTGGCGGGCCGTCTCCCTCGCCGTGGTCCTCGGGATCTGCGTGCACGCGAGCCTGAAGTCGAACTGGGGCTCGGACAACGCCTTCGTGGTGAAGGCCGCCGACACGCTGCTCGCGGGCGGTTCGCCGTACGAGGACAAGCGGTTCCTGTACCTGCCGAGCGCGGTGCTGCTCGCCGTTCCGCAGGCGCTGCTGCCCACCGGGGTGCTGCGCTGGCTGTTGCCGGCGGGGATGTCCCTCCTGCTGGCCTCCGGCTGGTGGTGCGCGCTGCGGCTGTTCGCGGTGTCCACCGGCTCCCGTTTCGCCTGGGTCGGGTTCGCGGCCCTGGCGATCGGCTTCAAGCCGTACGAGAACGTGGTGACGATCGGGAACTGGACCGCGGTCGCGGCCGCCGCGCTGCCCGCGGCGCTGCTGCTCGCCCACCGGGGGCGCTGGCTCGCGGCGGGCGCGGTCGTGGGCCTGGCGATCGCCGCGAAACCGATGCTCGTACCCGTGGGGCTGCTGTTCCTGCTCGCCCGGCAGTGGCGGGCGCTGGCCGCGGCCGTCCTGGTGCCCCTCGCGCTGTCGCTGGCGGGGGCGCTGCTGATGCCCGCCCCCGGCCTGTTCTTCACCAAGACACTGCCGTTCCTGCTGCGGGGCCAGGACGCGTACGCGCTGGTGTGGGACGCCTCGCCGGTCGCGGTGCTGCCGCGGCTGGGGGTGCCGACGGGGGTCGCGGCGGGGCTCGCCGGGGTGCTCGCGGCGGCCGGCCTGTGGGCGGCCTGGCGGCGCTGGACCCGTCCGGACGGGGTCGGCGGGGCTGCGGAGGCCGACGCGGCGCTGCGCCTGGCCGAGACGGCCTGCATGGTGATGCTCGCCGCATTTCTGGTGTCCCGGCCGTCCTTCGACCACTACCTGCTGGTGGTGCTCCCGCTGCTGCTGGCCTCCGTGGTCAGGCCCGCCGCGGGGGCCCGCTCGCCCTGGTTCTGGGCGGCATTGGTGCCGCAGGTGACCGGCATGCCGTGGAACTGGTACTTCGACCGGGAGCGCCGGGCCTTCAAGGACTGTTTCACGCTCTGCGCGCTCGCGGTGACACTGATGCGCGCGTGCGCGGACCGGACCCGGCGTACTCTGGGGACCGTACGAACGGCAGGATCCGTGCCTCCGGAGAGGTCTGCGGGTGCGCCCGCGGAGGCGGGCTCTCGCCCGGCGTTTTGACCCGTCCGGGGCAGCGCGGGTATTCTGCTGGTTCGTTATGCGTATTGGCTTGCTCATTCTCACGTGAAAGGGCCCTTACGCCGGTCCACCGGGCCGATGACCAGCGGTACACACGGGTTGCGTCCCCGGAGTGGACCAGGGCTGTCGTGATCGTCCGTGGTGACCTGTCAGGACCCATCACTGAAGAAGCGAAGGCTACGAACCGTGCGTACGTACAGCCCCAAGCCCGGCGACATCTCGCGCCAGTGGCTCGTCATTGACGCCCAGGACGTCGTCCTCGGCCGTCTGGCGACCCAGGCCGCTGCCCTCCTCCGGGGCAAGCACAAGCCGACCTACGCCCCCCACATGGACATGGGCGACTTCGTCATCATCGTCAACGCCGACAAGGTCCACCTGTCCGGCAACAAGGCGAACCAGAAGATGGCGTACCGCCACTCCGGCTACCCGGGTGGCCTCCGCGCCGTCCGCTACAGCGACCTCCTCGCGGACAACCCGGAGAAGGCCGTGGAGAAGGCCGTCAAGGGCATGCTCCCCAAGAACTCCCTGGGCCGTCAGATGCTCTCGAAGCTGAAGGTCTACTCGGGCGACCAGCACCCGCACGCTGCCCAGCAGCCGGTGCCGTTCGAGATCACCCAGGTCGCGCAGTAATTCCGGCCACCCCCTAAGACGAAACAGAATCTGAGGAGCATCGTGGCCGAGACCACCCCCGAGACCCCCGTCGACGAGTTCGAGGGCGTCGAGGAGTACACCACCGAGTCCGTTGTCGAGGGCGACTACACCTCCGAGTCCGTCGCCTCGCGCTTCGGCGACCCGCAGCCGGCCGCCGGCCTGGGCCGTCGCAAGAACGCCATCGCCCGCGTCCGGATCGTTCCGGGCACCGGCAAGTGGAAGATCAACGGTCGCACCCTCGAGGACTACTTCCCGAACAAGGTGCACCAGCAGGAAGTCAACGAGCCCTTCAAGGTGCTCGAGCTCGACAACCGCTACGACGTCATCGCCCGCATCGCGGGTGGCGGCGTGTCCGGCCAGGCCGGCGCCCTGCGCCTCGGCGTGGCCCGTGCGCTGAACGAGGCGGACGTGGACAACAACCGCCCGGCGCTGAAGAAGGCCGGCTTCCTCTCCCGCGACGACCGTGCGGTCGAGCGCAAGAAGGCCGGTCTCAAGAAGGCCCGTAAGGCTCCGCAGTACAGCAAGCGTTAATCTGCCTGCTGCTCTGCACGAATCCGCCCCGGCGGCACGCTCTGTGCTGCCGGGGCGGTTCGTTTACCACCCCCCGCGGCACATACCTGTCACACGCGGTCACGTACAAAGAAGTACCCAGCGCGAACTCGGAGGACAAAAGTGGGACGACTCTTCGGAACGGACGGTGTACGCGGTGTCGCCAACGCGGATCTGACGGCTGAGCTCGCGCTCGGCCTCTCCGTGGCGGCCGCCCACGTGCTCGGCGAGGCGGGCAGCTTCGAGGGCCACCGGCCGACCGCCGTGGTGGGACGCGACCCCCGGGCCTCCGGCGAATTCCTCGAGGCCGCCGTCGTCGCCGGCCTGGCCAGCGCGGGCGTGGACGTCCTGCGCGTCGGTGTGCTGCCCACCCCGGCGGTGGCGTATCTCACCGGTGCGCTGGGTGCCGACCTCGGCGTGATGCTCTCCGCCAGCCACAACGCCATGCCTGACAACGGCATCAAGTTCTTCGCGCGCGGCGGCCACAAACTCGCCGACGAGCTCGAGGACAAGATCGAGTCCGTCTACCGGGAGCACCGTACCGGCGCCCCGTGGGAGCGCCCGACCGGCGCCGGCGTCGGCCGGGTCAGCGACTACGACGAGGGCTTCGACAAGTACATCGCGCACCTCATCGCGGTCCTCCCGAACCGCCTCGACGGCCTGAAGATCGTCCTCGACGAGGCCCACGGCGCGGCCGCCCGGGTCTCCCCGGAGGCCTTCGCCCGGGCCGGTGCCGAGGTCGTCACCATCGGCGCCGAGCCGGACGGCCTCAACATCAACGACGGCTGCGGCTCCACCCACCTGGACCTGCTCAAGCGGTCCGTGGTCGAGCACGGCGCGGCCTTCGGCATCGCGCACGACGGCGACGCCGACCGCTGCCTGGCCGTGGACGGCGAGGGCAACGAGATCGACGGGGACCAGATCCTCGCCGTGCTCGCCCTGGCCATGCGCGAGGCCGGCCAGCTCCGCCGGAACACCGTGGTCGCCACGGTCATGTCCAACCTCGGCTTCAAGCTGGCGATGGAGGCCGAGGGCATCCAGCTCGTCCAGACCGGCGTCGGCGACCGCTACGTGCTGGAGTCGATGAAGGAGCACGGCTACGCGCTGGGCGGCGAGCAGTCCGGCCACGTGATCATCCTCGACCACGCCACCACCGGCGACGGCACCCTGACCGGCCTGATGCTGGCCGCCCGGGTGGTCGCGACGGGCAAGTCCCTGGCCGAGCTCGCCTCGGTGATGGACCGGCTGCCGCAGGTCCTGGTCAACGTGAAGGACGTCGACAAGTCCCGCGTCTCCACCTCCGCCGAACTGGCCAATGCCGTCGCCGAGGCGGAGCGGGAGCTCGGCACCACCGGCCGGGTGCTGCTCCGTCCGTCCGGTACCGAGCCGCTCGTCCGGGTGATGGTCGAGGCCGCAGACATCGAGCAGGCCCGCGCGGTGGCCGGCCGGCTCGCCGACGCCGTGAAGTCCGCCCTGGGCTGACCGTAGGGCCGGGCGGACTCCGCCCGGCCGCGCGGCCCCGGTCCCCGGTCAGCCCGGGGGCAGGGGCCGCTGCCGCTTCCAGCGGCCCCGCTGGGTGTGCCAGAGCGCCTTCCAGGCGTACAGGGTGAGGACGCCCGCCAGGATGATCCCGCCCAGGTTCACCGCCAGCTGGATCGCCGAGCCCCACATCTGGCCGAAGTCCCCGTAGCTCAGGGCGACGGCGGCGTTGGCGGCGGCCGGCACGGTGGTCACCGAGATCGCGACCCCGACCAGTGCCCCGGCGCGTGCCGAGGTCAGCGAGAGCATTCCGGCGATGCCCGCGAGCAGCGCGACCACGAAGGAGAACGGGTCGGGCTGCCAGATGAAGCTGGTGTTCGGGCGGGGGTTCTCCAGCATCTCCTCCCGGAACAGGCCGAGTGCGTCCATGCCCAGGCTGAACACGGTGGTGGCGACCATCGCCGCGGTGAAGCCGACGACCAGGGCGACCAGCGAGCGCGCCGCGAGACGGGGTTCACGCTGTACGGCGGCGGTGCAGATGCCGGCGAGCGGGCCGAACTCGGGGCCGACCGCCATCGCGCCCACGATCAGGATGGCGTTGTCGAGGACCACACCGCAGGCCGCGATCATGGTCGCCACGATCATGAACGCGGCGTAGGTGATGGTGAGGGTGGACTCCTCGTGGGTCGCCTCGGACAGGTGCTCCCAGATGACCGCGTCCGCCGGCTCGCCCGGGGCCTCCTCCTCGGCCGCCTCGGCGCGCTTCGACAGGGACAGGTCGATGCTCTCGACGGCGATCGAGCCGTCCTTGTCGATGTCGAGCCGCCGGAGCTCGTGCAGCAGTTCGTCCCCGGCCTCCCGGGCGACGTCGCACAGCACCAGGTCGCCCTGTGGGTCCCGGGCGGCGCCGGGCAGGACCACCAGATGGGTGGTGCCCACGGTCGACTCGATGACCTCGGCAACGGCCTCCGTCCGGTCGGGCGGTGTGATCAGCCTCAGATGCAGCATGTGCGCACCCTATGCACCGGACGGGCCCGAGGCAGAGGAACTAGAGTTTGCGGAGGCTCAGCTTCTGCACCTTGTGGTCCGGGCCCTTCCGGACGATCAGGTTGGCGCGGCCGCGGGTCGGGGCGACGTTCTCCAGCAGGTTGGGCCGGTTGATGGTGCGCCACATCGTCTTCGCGTACTCCAGGGCCTCCTCCTCGGATACCTGGGTGTACTTCCGGAAGTACGAGTGGGGGTTCTGGAAGGCGGTCTCGCGCAGCCTGCGGAACCGGTTCAGGTACCAGCGCTCGATGTCCTCCGGGCGGGCGTCCACGTAGACGCTGAAGTCGAAGTAGTCGGCGAGACCGACCCGGGTCCGGCCGTCCTTGCCGGGCAGGGCCGGCTGGAGCACGTTCAGCCCCTCGACGATCAGGATGTCGGGACGGCGTACGACGAGCTGCTCGCCCGGCACCCGGTCGTAGATCAGGTGCGAGTAGACCGGGGCGGTGACCTCGTCCTTGCCGGCCTTGATGTCCGCGACGAAGCGGGTGAGGGCGCGCCGGTCGTAGGACTCGGGGAAGCCCTTGCGTGAGGTCAGCCCGCGCTCCTTGAGCTCGGCCATCGGGTAGAGGAAGCCGTCGGTGGTGATCCGCTCCACCCGGGGGTGTTCGGGCCAGCGGGCGAGGAGGGCCTGCAGCAGCCGGGCCACGGTGGACTTGCCGACCGCGACCGATCCGGCGACGCCTATGACGAACGGGGTGCCGGTCTGGGTGCCGTGGCCGTTGCCCGCGTCGCCGAGGAAGGTGTTCAGGGCCCCGCGGAGATTGGCGGTGGCGCCCACGTACAGGTTGAGCAGCCGGGACAGCGGCAGGTAGATGTCGCGGACCTCGTCGAGGTCGATGACGTCACCGAGGCCGCGCAGGCGTTCGACCTCGTCCGCGGTGAGCGGCAGCGGGGTCCGCTCGCGCAGGGCGCTCCACTCGGCACGGGTGAGGTCGACGTAGGGCGAGACATCCGCGGACCGGGACGGCCGGCTGCCGGGTGCGCTTCGTGGCGGCGAAGTGATCACACAGCCATTGTCGGCGCTCCGGCCGGGCCGTGGGTGGTGCGATCCGTCACGTGGGGGCCGGGGCCGCCGGATGTCGGCGAAGGTTGTGCCGGATTTGGTCTCGATTGGGGGCAGGCGCTGTATCACCCCCGTCACGATCACGTCATTCCGTTGGGGGAGCCGACCGCGGGGCCATAGATTTCGATCATCCGGTTCCTGTGAGCGCGCCGTGCCCCGTGGGCGGCGGTCGCGCCCGGCCGGAACGTCATCGTTTACTCCCTGGGGGATTCTCCGTGCGCAGCACTTTCGTCCGTCGTTCCGTCATCGCCGCCTCCGCCGTCTCGCTGGCCCTGCTGGGCACCGCCTGCGGCAAGTCCGAGGACAAGAAGGAGGACGCCAAGGCGTCCGCCCCGGCGGCCTCGGCCCCGGCCGCCGCCGCGGCCAAGGGCAAGACGGACGCCGAGCTGGCCAAGCTGATCGTGGCCCAGGGCGATGTGGCCGACCACACCTTCAAGGAGGCCACGCCGGCCGAGGCCGCCGCGGGTGCCGCCGCCACCAGCGACAAGGCCGAGTGCAAGGTGCTCGTCCAGGCCCAGTCGATGGGTGCCCTGGGTACCTCCTCCGGTGCCGCCCGCACCAAGGCCGTCGCCGCCCCGAAGCCCGGCGCCGGTTCCTCCCCCGAGGACGCGATGAAGGCCGCTCTCGGTGCCAACGCCACGGCCGTCACCCTCACCTCGTACGACGGCAAGGGCGCCGAGGAGGCCTTCGCCTCCGTGAAGGCGGCCGGCACGGCGTGCGCCGGCGGCTACTCGGCCACCCAGGCGGGCGAGACCGGCAAGGTCACCGCCGTCGCCCCGGGTGCGGCGGTCACGGCCGGCGACGAGGCGGCCGCCTACACGGTGACCGGTGACGCCGACGGCATGCCGATCAGCACCCAGCTGGTGGTCGTGCGCAAGGGCAACACCCTCGCCACCTTCTCCTCGATCAGCCTGAGCGGCAAGGCCGAGCAGCCGAAGGCGCTCATCGAGGCCCAGGTCAAGAAGCTCGGCTAGCAGCCGGGCTGAGGCGGCGTCAACCCCGTTCCGGTGAGTTCACCGGTGCGGGGTTTTCGTCTTGTTCGGCTACCCGCCGGGGAGCTCCGTGCGGCGTACGCTGCCGACTATGTGTGGAATCGTCGGATACGTAGGAGCGCAGTCGGCGCTCGATGTGGTCATCGCGGGGCTCAAGCGCCTGGAGTACCGCGGTTACGACTCGGCCGGGGTCGCGGTGCTGGCCGACGGTGGGCTGGCGACCGCCAAGAAGGCCGGGAAGCTGGTCAACCTGGAGAAGGAGCTCGTCTCGCGGCCGCTGCCGGCCGGGTCGACGGGCATCGGGCACACCCGGTGGGCCACCCACGGCGGGCCGACCGACATCAACGCCCACCCCCACCTCGACAACTCCGGTCGGGTGTCGGTCGTCCACAACGGCATCATCGAGAACTTCGCCGCGCTCCGCGAGGAACTGGCCGGGCGCGGCCACCGCCTGGAATCCGAGACCGACACCGAGGTCGTCGCCCACCTGCTGGCGGAGTCCTTCTCCTCCACCGGGGACCTCGCCGAGTCCATGCGCCAGGTCTGCCGCCGTCTGGACGGCGCCTTCACCCTGGTGGCGGTGCACGCCGACGAACCCGACGCGGTGGTCGGCGCGCGGCGCAACTCCCCGCTGGTGGTGGGTGTGGGGGAGGGCGAGAACTTCCTCGCCTCCGACGTCGCCGCCTTCATCGCGCACACCCGGGCCGCCATCGAGCTGGGCCAGGACCAGGTCGTCGAACTCCGCCGGGACGCGGTCACGGTGACCAACTTCGACGGCACGCCGGCCGTGGTGCGCGCGTACCACGTGGACTGGGACGCCTCGGCCGCCGAGAAGGGCGGCTACGACTACTTCATGCTCAAGGAGATCGCCGAGCAGCCGAAGGCCGTCGCCGACACCCTGCTGGGCCGGATCGACGTGGGCGGCTCGCTGACCCTCGACGAGGTGCGCATCCCCGACTCGGTGCTGCGGGAGGTCGACAAGGTCGTGATCGTGGCCTGCGGCACGGCCTACCACGCGGGCATGATCGCCAAGCTGGCCATCGAGCACTGGACCCGCATCCCCTGCGAGACCGAGCTGGCCAGCGAGTTCCGCTACCGCGACCCGATCCTGGACCAGCGCACCCTGGTGATCGCCATCTCCCAGTCCGGCGAGACCATGGACACCCTGATGGCGCTCAGGCACGCCCGTGAGCAGGGCGCCAAGGTGCTGGCGATCTGCAACACCAACGGCTCGACCATCCCCCGCGAATCGGACGCCGTGCTGTACACGCACGCCGGCCCGGAGGTCGCGGTGGCCTCCACCAAGGCGTTCCTGACCCAGCTGGTGGCCTGCTACCTGGTCGCGCTGTACCTCGGACAGGTGCGCGGCACCAAGTGGGGCGACGAGATCACGGCGGTGATCCGCGAGCTCTCGGACATCGCGGCCGCCGTGGACATCGTGCTGGGGACGATGGAGCCGGTACGGGCCCTGGCCCGCTCCCTCTCCGACAAGGACACCGTGCTGTTCCTCGGCCGGCACGTGGGCTACCCGGTGGCCCTGGAGGGCGCCCTCAAGCTCAAGGAGCTGGCGTACATGCACGCCGAGGGCTTCGCGGCGGGCGAGCTGAAACACGGGCCGATCGCGCTGATCGAGGAGGACCTGCCGGTGGTGGTCGTGGTGCCCTCGCCGCGCGGCCGCTCCGTCCTTCACGACAAGATCGTCTCGAACATCCAGGAGATCCGGGCGCGCGGTGCCCGGACCATCGTGATCGCGGAGGAGGGCGACGAGGCGGTGGTCCCCTACGCCGACCACCTGATCCGCATCCCGGCCACCCCGACGCTGCTGCAGCCGCTGGTGGCGACCGTGCCGCTCCAGGTGTTCGCGTGTGAACTGGCCACCGCCCGCGGCAACGAGGTGGACCAGCCGCGTAACCTCGCCAAGTCCGTGACGGTGGAATGAGCGGGCCGACCGGAATGACCGGATCGACCGGATCGACCGGATCAACCGGATCGACCGGACCGGCCGGGATGAACAGGATGAGGGGCTGCGAAACGTGATCATCGGGGTGGGCATCGACGTTGCCGAGATCGACCGCTTCGAGGCGGCGCTGGCGCGTACGCCCGGCATGGCCCGACGGCTTTTCGTCGAATCGGAGTTGATGCTGCCGAGCGGCGAGCGGCGCGGAATCGCCTCGCTCGCCGCGCGGTTCGCCGCCAAGGAGGCGCTCGCCAAGGCGCTCGGCGCGCCGCCCGGACTGCTGTGGACCGACGTCGAGGTCTACGTCGAGGACAGCGGCCGGCCCCGGCTGCGGGTGCGGGGCACGGTCGCGGCCCGGGCCGAGGAGCTGGGCGTCGCGTCCTGGCACATCTCGCTCAGCCACGACGCCGGGGTGGCGTCGGCGGTGGTGATCGCGGAAGGCTGAGGCCGTGCGTACCGCTTACCGCGTGGAGGAAGTACGGGCCGCCGAGCGCGAGCTGATGGCCCGGCTGCCGGAGGGTGCCCTGATGCAGCGGGCCGCGGCCGGGCTGGCGGCCCACTGCGCCCGGCTGCTCGGCTCCGCGGCCGGCCGGGTCTCCGGGGCCCGGGTCGTGCTGCTGGTCGGCGCCGGGGACAACGGCGGCGACGCCCTGTACGCCGGCGCCCGGCTGGCCCGGCGCGGCGCCGGGGTGCGGGCCGTCCTGATGGACCCGGCCCGGGTGCACGGCGGCGGTCTGGCCGCCCTGCTGCGGGCCGGCGGCCGGGTCGTGGACACCGTGCCCGGCCGGGCCGACCTGGTGATGGACGGGCTGGTCGGCATCGGGGGCCGGGGCGGGCTCCGGCCGGCCGCGGCGGAGCTGGCGGAGCGGATCCCCGCGGGTGCCACGGTGGTGGCCGTGGACCTGCCCAGCGGGGTGGACGCGGACACCGGCGAGGTGGCGGGCGCCGCCGTCACCGCCGACGTCACCGTCACCTTCGGCACGTACAAGCCGGGCCTGCTGATCGACCCGGGCGCCTCCCGGGCCGGAGAAGTGCGCCTGGTGGACATCGGACTGGGGCCGGTGCTGTCCGGGCCGCCCGCGCTGGAGTCCCTCGACGAGGCGGAGGTGCGCGCCCTGCTGCCCGTACCGACGGCCACCAGCGACAAGTACCGGCGCGGGGTGGTGGGCCTGCTGGCCGGCTCCGCGCAGTACCCGGGCGCCGCGGTGCTCACCGTGGCGGGGGCGCTGCGCGGCGGCGCGGGCGCAGTCCGCTACGCCGGACCGGCGGCGGACGGGGTGCTGGCCCGCTACCCGGAGGTGCTGATCGGCACCGGCCGGGTCCAGGCGTGGGTGCTCGGCCCCGGCGTGGGCACCGAACGCCCCCCGCTCCCGGCGGACGACGTCCCCCTCCTGGTGGACGCGGACGGCCTGCGCGGCCTCACCCCGGAGGAGGTGCGCGCCCGCACCGCCCCGACCCTGCTGACCCCGCACGCGGGCGAGGCCGCGGCGCTGCTCGGCGTGCCCCGCGCGTCGGTGGAGGCGTCCCGGCTCTCCGCGGTCCGCGAACTGGCGGCCCGCTTCGGGGCGACGGTCCTGCTGAAGGGCTCGACGACGCTGGTCTGCGAGGCCGGCGCGGACCCCGTCAGGACCAACCCGACGGGGTCGCCCTGGCTGGCGACGGCGGGCAGCGGCGACGTCCTGTCGGGCCTGGCGGGCTCGCTGCTGGCGGCGGGCCTCACCGCCCTGGACGCGGCCTCGGTGGCGGCGTACCTGCACGGCCGCGCGGGCCGCCTCGCCGCGCGCGGCGCGCCGACGACGGCCCACGACATCGCCCTCGCCGTCCCCGCGGCCTGGCGGGCCCTCACCGGCCCGACATGACGGAAGCCGTGCTCACCGCGGTGTTCGGGCGAAGCCCGGCGGACGGTGTCTGAGAGACTGGCCGGGATGAATACGACACCGCGCGTATACGCCGAGATCGATCTTGACGCCGTTCGGGAGAACGTGCGCGCCCTGCGCGCGCGGGCGGCCCGGGCCGAGCTGATGGCCGTCGTCAAAGCCGACGCCTACGGACACGGGGCCGTGCCCTGCGCCCGGGCGGCCCGGGAGGCCGGTGCCACCTGGCTCGGGACGGCCACGCCCCAGGAGGCGTTCGAACTGCGCGCGGCGGGTATCGGCGGCCGGATCATGTGCTGGCTCTGGACCCCGGGCGGGCCCTGGCAGCAGGCGATCGAGCAGGACGTCGACGTGTCCGTGAGCGACATGTGGGCGATGGAGGAGGTCATCGCGGCGGCCCGCACAGCCGGCCGCGCTGCCCGGATCCACCTCAAGGCCGACACCGGCCTCGGCCGGAACGGCTGCCAGCCCGCCGACTGGGCCGAGCTCGTCGGCGCGGCCGTCGCCGCCCAGGCCGAGGGCACCGTCGAGGTCAGCGGGCTGTGGTCGCACTTCGCCTGTGCCGACGAGCCCGGCCACCCCTCCATCCAGCGGCAGCTCGACCTGTTCTGCGAGATGGTGGCGTACGCCGAGAAGGAAGGGGCGGACCCGGAGGTCCGGCACATCGCCAACTCGCCCGCCACGCTGACCCTCCCCGAGACCCACTTCGACCTCGTCCGCACCGGCCTCGCCGTCTATGGCGTGTCCCCGGCGCCCGAACTCGGCACGCCGCAACGGCTCGGCCTGCGCCCCGCGATGAGCCTTCGGGCGACCGTCGCCCTGGTGAAGACCGTGCCCCCCGGGCACGGCGTCAGCTACGGCCACCACCACACCACCACCGGCGAGACCGCCCTCGCGCTGATCCCCGCCGGGTACGCCGACGGCATCCCGCGGCACGCCTCCGGCCGCGGCCCGGTCCTGCTCGGCGGGAAGATCCGGACCGTCGCCGGCCGGGTGGCCATGGACCAGTTCGTCGTCGACCTGGGGGACAGCACCGGGCACGGCGTACGGGCGGGCGACGAGGCGGTGCTGTTCGGCTCCGGGGAGCACGGCGAACCCACCGCCGAGGACTGGGCGCAGGCCTCGGACACCATCGCGTATGAGATCGTCACCCGTATCGGGGCCCGCGTGCCCCGGGTGTACCTGGGCGGGTGAGACGCCCTGGGTCCCGGTCGGATGCGCCGGGACCGGTGAACGGAACGGCGGGACGGGCGGTGCGGGCGTGAGCGAGAACTGGCGCAGGGCCGGCTGGGCCGGTGCCGCGCTCGGCGTGATGGCGGCGGGGGCGGCGGCCGGTGTGGCGGTCGAACGGCTCACCGTGGGCCGCGGCGTGCGCAGACAGGCGCGCGTGGCCCTGGACGCCGCCGGCCCCTACGGTTCGCTCCGCGGCCGGGAGGGCACCACCCGCGCCGAGGACGGAACCCAGCTCCGCTACGAGGTCGACGAGCTCCCGGCGGAGGGCAAGCGCCGCCGCGGCCCGCGCCGGCCCGCCGCGGCCGGCGTCACCGTCGTGTTCTGCCACGGCTACTGCCTCTGCCAGGACTCCTGGCACTTCCAGCGCGCCGCACTGCGCGGGATCGCCCGCGCCGTCTACTGGGACCAGCGCAGCCACGGCCGTTCCGACCGCGGACTCGGCCAGGCCGACGGCGAGCCGGTCACCATCGACCTGCTGGGCCGGGATCTCAAGGCCGTCCTCGACGCCGCCGCGCCCGAGGGCCCGCTCGTCCTCGTCGGCCACTCCATGGGCGGCATGACGATCATGGCGCTGGCGGACCAGTTCCCCGAGCTGGTCCGGGACCGGGTGCTCGGCGTAATGCTGGCCGGTACCTCCAGCGGCGGGCTCGACCAGGTCACGTACGGGCTGCCGACGCTGGGGATCACGGCGGTGCGGCGGGTCCTGCCCGGAGTGCTGCGCGCCCTCGGTTCCCAGGTGGAGCTGGTGGAGCGGGGGCGCCGGGCCACCGCCGACCTCTTCGCCGGGATGATCAAGCGGTACTCGTTCGGGTCGCGGGACGTCGACCCCGGCGTGGCGCGGTTCGCCGAACGGCTCATCGAGGCCACGCCCATCGACGTGGTCGCGGAGTTCTACCCGGCCTTCCAGGTCCACGACAAGACCGAGGCGCTGCGGCAGTTCGAGGACCTCCCGGTCACCGTGGTCGCCGGGGACAAGGACATGATCACCCCACCCGGACACAGCGAGGCCATCGCGGCCGCGCTGCCCGGCGCGGACCTGGTGGTGCTGGAGAACACCGGCCACCTGCTCATGCTGGAGCGCCCCGAGACGGTCACCGGGCTGCTGCTCGATCTGCTGGCGGTAGCCGGGGTGCTGCCCGCAGCCACTACCGTTGGTGCGCATGGAAGCAGTGCACAGCCAGGCCGGTGAGGCCGTCGTCTCCGTCACCGTCGATTCCCCCGCGCGCATGCAGGACCTGGGCCGGCGCATCGCGTCCCTGCTGCGTCCCGGCGACCTCGTCCTGCTCACCGGCGAGCTCGGCGCCGGGAAGACCACGCTGACCCGCGGGCTGGGCGAGGGGCTGGGCGTGCGCGGGGCGGTGACCTCGCCGACCTTCGTCATCGCCCGGGTCCACCCGTCGCTGTCGGGCGGGCCGGCCCTGGTGCACGTGGACGCGTACCGGCTGGGCGGCGGGCTCGACGAGATGGAGGACCTGGACCTCGACGTCTCGCTGCCCGAGTCGGTGGTCGTGGTCGAGTGGGGCGACGGCAAGGTCGAGGACCTGTCCGAGGACCGGCTGCACGTGGTGATCGCGCGCGCGGTCGGCCACGAGGAGGTGCTCGACGACGTCCGCGAGGTCTCGGTGCGGGGCATCGGCGCCCGCTGGGACACGGAGCAGCTGAAGGCGCTGACCGGGCCGGCCTGAGCCGGGCGGGCCGGCGGGCCCGCCGTTCGGCCGTCCGGGCCCGGGCCTGATTCCCGCCCGTCCTGGCTGTCCTGCCCGTCCTGCCCGTTCCCGGCCGTGCGGGTGGGCCGACGGGTAAGCCGACGGGTCGGCCGATCGGTCGGCCGAACGGGCGGACGGGTATACATACCGACAACTCGTCGGCAAGGTGTTGCGCGTGCGCCGATCCGCGTGGTGACATGGTACCGAGAGTCGGTTAGGGCTACCTAACTTCGGCGTACCCGGGTGTCAGGAGGCAGCCATGTCGGCCACGTCGGCAGCGGATCAAGGCGACACCCCGCGCAGCTCCGGGCCCGCCCTCGTCCCCTTCGGCCTGACCATGCAGGCGCTGCTCGCCTCCTGCGCCGCCGCGACCGCGGTCTCCACGCCGCCGGAGGCGCAGCGCACCGGGGCCGGGGCCGGAGAGCCCGGGGCCGTGGGCGCCGGCCCGGAGTCCGAGGCGGCCTGAGCGCACCGCCGCCCGGCGGCGCGCGGACGCGCCGTCCTCCGTACGGGTGATAACAGCGGGTCCCGGAGCCGGGTGCGCCGGGTGCCTACGGGACGACGACCACCTTCGTGCTGATCGTCGCGAACGCCCACACGGCGTCGCCGTCCGCCCGGCTCATCCGGATGCCGCCGGTCTTCTTCTTCGCGTCCGGAGCCGGCAGCGAGCCGTCCACCCGGGCGCTGAAACCGATCACCACGCCCTGGGCGCTGGTGAACCGCACGACGTGCTCGACCGGCACCCCGTCCGAACCGGTGACCTTGCCCGACCGCGAGGTGACGGCGTAGCTGCCCGGGTTCGGGTGCACCGTGCTCGGCACCACCGGGAAGGTGCGCGGCTCGGTGCCCCCGGTGGCCTCCGCCAGCCAGATCCGCTTCAGGCCCACCGAGTAGACCACCCGCTTGCCGGTGCCCGAGTCGGCCGGCACCGGCAGCGGCTTCGCCGGGTCCACCGCCGGGGCGGGCTTGTTCGGGGCCGGCGGGCCGGGCTGTCCGACCGCGGCCGGCTTCCGCTCCGGGGCGCTCGCCGACGCCTGGTAGGCGAGGAAGCCGACGGCACCCAGAGCCACCGCCGTGAGCCCGGCCACGATTCCCGAGCTGCTGCGTGCCACCTTGCTCCACCTTCCCCGGTGTTCGTGCCGTCGGCCCCGTGACCGGCCGCGATCGGCCGCGTCTTCGGGGCCCGCACGCGTCCTGCGACGTCTCCTGCGCTGTGCCCTGCATTCGGTCCTGCATTCGGGCATGCACCCGACCTGGGACGAAGGTACAGCAGGGGCCCCGTGGATCCGGCCCGCAACGGGCGGGCACCGCCGCCCGCCCCTCCGGCCGTAGGCTGTTCGCGTGCTCTTGCTCGCAGTAGATACCGCCACGCCCGCCGTCACCGTCGCCCTCCACGACGGCACGTCCGTCCTCGCCGCCGCCGACCAGGTGGACGCCCGCCGCCACGGCGAGCTGCTGCTGCCCTCGGTCGACGCGGTGCTCGCCCGGGCCGGGGCCAGGCTCGACGCCGTGACCGGCATCGTCGTGGGCACCGGACCGGGGCCCTACACCGGCCTGCGGGTCGGCCTGGTCACCGCGACCACCTTCGCCTCCGTGCTCGGCGTACCGGTGTACGGCCTGTGCACGCTCGACGGCCTCGCGTACGCGGCCGGGGCCGAGGGCCTCGAAGGCCCCTTCGTCGTCGCCACCGACGCCCGCCGCAAGGAGGTCTACTGGGCGCGCTACGAGGACCCGCGCACCCGCGTCGGGGAGCCCGCGGTGGACCGCCCGGCCGAGATCGCCGACCGGGTCGCCGGCCTGCCGGCGGTGGGCGCGGGCGCGCTGCTCTACCCGGAGGTCTTCCCGGACGCGCGCGGCCCCGAGCACCAGTCGGCGGCGGCCCTGGCCTCGCTGGCGGCGGAGAAGCTCGCCGCCGGGGACGAGTCCGCGTTCCTGCCGCCCGCGCCGCTGTACCTGCGCCGGCCCGACGCGCAGGTGCCGAAGAACTACAAGGTGGTCACCCCGAAGTGACGGGAGTGATGGGAGTGACGGGAGTGCCGGGAACGACCGGAGAGGCGAAGGTCGTCCTGCGCGAAATGCGCTGGTGGGACATCGAACCCGTGATGGCACTGGAACACGACCTCTTCCCCGAGGACGCCTGGTCCCCCGGCATGTTCTGGTCCGAACTGGCCCACGCCCGCGGCCCGCACGCCACCCGCCACTACGTCGTGGCCACGACGGTCCCCGGCGACGGCTCCGCCGGCCGTGTCGTCGGATACGCCGGACTGGCCGCCGCCGGCGACCTGGGCGACGTACAGACCATCGCGGCCGCCCGCGACCAGTGGGGCACCGGGCTCGGCGCCCGGCTGCTCACCGACCTGCTGCGGGCCGCCACCGCATTCGAGTGCGCCGAGGTGCTGCTGGAGGTACGGGTGGACAACACCCGCGCCCAGAAGCTCTACGAGCGCTTCGGATTCGAGCCGATCGGCTTCCGGCGCGCCTACTACCAGCCCGGCAACGTCGACGCGCTCGTGATGCGCCTCAGTGATCCTGCAAACTCCGTTTCCTGTGCGAAGTGAGAACCATGGCTGACGAACCCCTCGTCCTCGGTATCGAAACCTCCTGCGACGAGACCGGCGTCGGCATCGTCCGCGGCACCACGCTGCTCGCGGACGCGGTCGCGTCGAGCGTCGACGAGCACGCGCGGTTCGGCGGCGTGGTGCCCGAAGTCGCCTCGCGCGCGCACCTGGAGGCGATGGTCCCCACCATCGAACGGGCCCTGAAGGAAGCCGGGGTCAGCGCCAGGGACCTCGACGGCATCGCGGTGACCGCCGGGCCCGGCCTGGCCGGCGCCCTGCTGGTCGGCACCTCCGCGGCGAAGGCGTACGCGTACGCCCTCGGCAAGCCGCTCTACGGCGTGAACCACCTCGCCTCGCACATCTGCGTGGACCAGCTGGAGCACGGCAAACTGCCCGAGCCCACCATGGCCCTGCTGGTCTCGGGCGGACACTCCTCGCTGCTCCTGGCGCCCGACATCACCAGCGACGTCCGGCCGCTCGGCGCGACCATCGACGACGCGGCGGGCGAGGCCTTCGACAAGATCGCCCGTGTGCTCGACCTGGGCTTCCCCGGCGGCCCCGTGATCGACCGGCTCGCCAAGGAGGGCGACCCCTCCGCGATCCGGTTCCCGCGCGGCCTGACCGGACCGCGCGACCCGGTCTACGACTTCTCCTTCTCCGGGCTGAAGACGGCCGTGGCGCGCTGGATCGAGGCCAAGCGCAACGCGGGCGAAGAGGTCCCGGTGCGCGACGTGGCCGCCTCCTTCCAGGAGGCCGTGGTGGACGTGCTGACCCGCAAGGCCATCCGCGCCTGCAAGGACGAGGGCGTCGACCACCTGATGATCGGCGGCGGTGTCGCAGCCAACTCCCGGCTCCGGTCCCTGGCGCAGGAGCGCTGCGACGCGGCGGGGATCATCCTGCGGGTGCCGCGGCCCAAGCTGTGCACCGACAACGGTGCGATGGTGGCGGCGCTGGGCGCCGAGATGGTGGCGCGGAACCGGCCGGCCTCGGACTGGGACCTGTCCGCCGACTCCTCGCTGCCCGTCACCGACCCGCACGTGCCGGGCACCTCGCACACGCACGGCGAGGGCGCCGGCCACGGCCACGGCCATGGGCACGACCACGACCACGTGCACGAACTCAGCAAGGACAACCTCTACTCGTGAGCGTCACCCTGGCGTTGATGTGGGAGGCCCGGGCCGTCACCGGGCGGGGCGGCGAACTCCTGGAGTGGGCCCGCGCGCAGACCCTGGCGCGGGAGCCGCTGCGCCGCGAGCTGCTGCGCGCCCCCCAGGACCGGGTCCTGGTCATCACCTGGTGGGAGGCCGCTGACCTGGCCGCCGACCTCCCCGAACTGCCGGAACCCGCGCCCGACCTGATCACCCGTCCGGTACACCGCTGGCGTTTCGAGTCGGTGTCCTGAACGCCCCGCCGCCCGGCCCGGGGGCCGGACCGGCGCCCCGTGCCGCCGGTCCGGCCCCGTCCCGGGGGAGGCCGCGGTTTCCCCCGGCCGGGCCCGATATCGTCATGCGCATGCCCCGCCGTGATCTTCCTCCTCCGCCCCCGCCCGCGCACCTGCGTGCCGGGCCGGACGGGGAAGGGCCGCCCGGGCAGCGGGCCGCCCACCTCGTGGAGCTGGCGCGGCAGAGCCTCGGGCTCGGACGGCTGCTGCTGCTGTGGACCGTCGCCGCGGTCTTCGCCCTCGGCTGGTCCTTCCTCGCCATGGCCCTGATGGCCTTCGAGGAGCGGGGCGGCGCCCTCGAAGCGCTGATCGGCGGGGTCTTCGCGGTGCTCGGGCTCGGCGTGCTGGTGCCGGCCGGGCTCTGGTGCGCGTGGGGCGTACGGCGCGACCGCGAGGTACGGCTCCGGCTGCGCGCGTGGGCCGAAGCGGAGACCGGTGCGCCGGACCCCGCCACCGAGGCCCGGCTGCGCGCACCCGGACGCGGCCTGGGCTGGCTGCTGGGCTCCGGCGCGATGTGCGCGACCGGCCTGTGGGTGTCGCTCGGCGCGGCGGCCGCGGCCCGCCCGGACGGGGCCTCCTACGGCGAGCTCGCCTACGCCCTGGGCCTCGGCCTGATCCTGTGGATCACCGGCCTGCTGGGCGCCGGCAAGGCGGCCGCCCACTACCGGTGGGCGCGGCGCGCCTTCACGACCCCGCCCCGGGACCGGACGCGGGTCCCGGACCGGCACCCGCTCCAGGAGCAGGGGCCGGCGCGCCGATGAGCATGGCCGGTGCACCGGCCACCCGGGTCAGGAACACCGTCGCCGCGTTCCGCCCCTGCGGCTTCACCTTCCGGCGGAGCTCCTCCGGCTCGACCGCCGAGCCCCGCTTCTTCACGGTCAGCACCCCGACCTCGCGCTCGCGCAGCAGCGCCTTGAGCTTCTTGAGGTTGAAGGGCAGTACGTCGGAGATCTCGTACGCCGTCGCGTAGGGGGTGGGACGCAGTTCGTCGGCGGTGACGTAGGCGATGGTCGGGTCGATCAGCCGGCCGCCGTCGAGGCCGGCGGCGACCTCGGCGACCAGGTGGGCGCGGATCACCGCGCCGTCGGGCTCGTAGAGCCAGCGTCCGACCGGACCGGGCTCGGGGTCGGGCAGCGGCCGCTCCGGGCAGAGCGAGTGCGGGCCGGGCAGCAGGGTGGCCCGGACCGCGCCGGGGGCCGTGCCGAACCAGAGCACCGCCTCCTTCACGTCCCCGTGGTCGGAGATCCACTCCGCCTCCGCCTCGGCGGGGACGGCCTCGTGCGGGATGCCGGGCGCCGTCTTGATCGCCGCGCAGCGCGTCGTACGGGCGGCCCGCACGGCCCAGGACAGCGGCGGGGAGTACGCCTCCGGGTCGAAGGTGCGGCCCCTTCCGCCGCGCCGCGCCGGGTCGAGGAAGACGGCGTCGAAGCCGGTGAGGTCGACCTCCGTCACGTCCGCCTCGCGGACCTCGACCATCCCGCCGAGCCCGAGCGCCTCGGCGTTGGCGCGGGCGACGGCGGCGGTCAGCGGGTCGCGGTCCACGGCCAGCACCTCGATCCCGGCCCGGGCCAGGGCGATGGCGTCTCCGCCGATGCCGCAGCACAGGTCGGCGAGGCGGCGCACGCCGAGCGCGGCGAACCGCTCCGCGCGGTACGCCGCCACGCTCGCCCGGGTGGCCATCTCGACCCCGCCGGGCGTGAAGTACATCCGGTACGCGTCCTCGGCGCCGAACTTCGCCACCGCGCGCTGGCGCAGCCGGGCCTGCCCGAGCGCCGCGGACACCAGCTCGGCCGGGTGCTCGCGGCGCAGCCGGGTGGCGACGGCGAGCTCCTGGGCGGGGTCGTAGTCGCGCAGGGAGTCGAGGAGGGTGCGGCCCTCGGGGGTGAGCAGGGAGGCGAAATCGTGCGGGTTCACCGGGTCATTGTGCGCCAGTCGATGGAAGGTGCGGGTCCGGCCGTGGTGTCGGCGGAGGAGTCGTATCGACTGCTGACAATATGCCAAGCTATGCAGCTAGTAGGAAAAAAGGGACAAAAGGCCCGTCGGGGCGTCGGCTCGCGCGGTCGGTTCGGGGTGGCGCTGGCCGCGCTGCTGGTTGCCGCCCTGGGCACCGCCTGCGGCTCGTCCGAGACGGAGAAGGCCCCGACCAAGGCGGGGCCCAAGGCCGGCGGTGAGGCGGGTGCGGCCGGCGCCCAGCACGACCGGGCGGCGCTCGCCAAGAAGAAGGAGCTGGCCCGGCTCGCCGCGGTGAAGAGGTGGGGGCTCGCCAAGCCGCCGCTGATCGCCCCGGCCGCCCCGAAGCAGAAGCCGGAGATCGAGACCCGCGAGGGCTTCGAGGTCGACGACCACGAGGGCCTGCCGCCGGTGTTCACCACCATCCCCACCGAGGAGAAGGTCGTCTTCCTGACCGTCGACGACGGCGCCGAGAAGGATCCCGCGTTCCTGCGCATGATGAAGGAACTCGACATCCCCTACACCGCCTTCCTCAGCGACTACCTGGTGCGGGACAACTACCCGTACTTCAAGGAGATGCAGGCGGCCGGCGTCACCCTGAACAACCACACGCTGAACCACCGCTACATGCCGGCCCTCTCGTACGAGAAGCAGCGCCAGGAGATCTGCGGTCAGCAGGACAACATCCAGAAGCGCTTCGGCAAGCGCCCCACGGTGTTCCGCCCGCCGTACGGCAACTACAACGAGGACACCCTGCGCGCGGCCAAGTCCTGCGGCATCAAGCACGTCCCGCTGTGGAACGAAGAGGCGTTCCCCGACCGGATGGACTACCGCGAGTGGGACCGGGACATCCACCCCGGCGACATCATCCTCACGCACTTCCGGGGGCGGGAGGACTGGAAGGGCACCATGCCTGACATGATTCGTCAGGTCATGAAGACCGTGACGGACAAGGGATACGCGGTGGGTCGCCTGGAGGACTACCTCTGACCTCCGCTGGTCGGGCCCGAGTTCACCGATCCGCCGATCCCCGGGAAGCAGAGGGTCACACCGGATGCCGAGCACCCACCGCCGTGGCGCGACCGCCCCGTTCCGCGGAACCGTTCCTGCCCGCGTGGCGCGCCGCCTGACGGCCGGGCTGCTCACGGCGGGTGCTCTGGCGATCGCCCTCTCCGGGTGCGGGGACAGCGTGGAGCCGATCGAGCGCCTGGGCCGCAAGGCGACGGGCGAGGCCACCGCCGGCCCGTCCGGCGGCCCGGCCTCCCCGGTGCCGTCGACCGGGCCGTCGGCGAGCTCCGAGGCGTACCGGCACTGGGGCCTGACCCGCCCGCTCGAATTCGCCCCGAAGCCGGAGCGGAAGCCGGCGCTGCCGAAGGCGGCGCCGGGACGGGTCCCGGTGGTCGACCGAATACCCGTGCCGGCCGGGGAGAAGACGGTCTTCCTGACCTTCGACGACGGTGCCGAACGGGACCCGCGCTTCCTGCGGCTGGCGGCCGACCTGAAGCTCCCGATCAGCATGTTCCTGACGGACAGCGTGGCCTCGGGGGGCTACGACCACTTCGCGCAGCTGCGCGACCAGGGCAACGGCAGCGCGATACACAACCACACGCTCACCCACCCGAACATGCGGACCCTCTCCTACGAGGCGCAGAAGAACCAGATCTGCGGCCAGCAGGACCGCCTGGCGGCCCGCTTCGGCACCCGCCCCCGCCTGTTCCGCCCGCCGTACGGCAACTACAACGACAACACCCTCCGCGCGGCCAGGGACTGCGGCGCGGAGGCGGTGGTCCTGTGGCGCGCGTCGATGCAGATCAAGAACCTCCAGTACGCCCAGGGCTCCACCCTCCGGCCGGGCGACATCATCCTGGCCCACTTCCGCGGCCCCGCCGAGCTCAAGGGCACCACGGAGACCGAGATGACCACCCGCATGCTGCAGAAGATCCAGGAGCAGGGCTTCAAGATAGGCCGCCTGGAGGACTACCTGTAGCGGGTGCCGGTGCCGGTGCCGGTTCGGGTGCCGGTTCGGGTGCCGGTGCCTTCGCCCCGGCCTTCGCCCCCGGCCTTCGCCCCCGGCCTTCAGCCCACCCGCACCTCCGCCGGTTCCGGCGCGCTCCGCGCGTCCGTCTCCCGCTGGCGTTCCGCGCTGTCGCTGATCCGGAGCAGCAGGGCGATCATGATCCAGTTGGCCAGCAGCGAGGAGCCGCCCTTCGCCAGGAAGGGCAGCGCCTTGCCGGTGAGGGGGATCAGGCCGGTCACCCCGCCCGCCACCACGAAGACCTGGAGGGCCAGGGCCGCGGACAGGCCGACGGCGAGCAGCTTGCCGAAGGGGTCGCGCGCGCCCAGGGCCATCCGCAGCCCCCGCTGGACCAGCAGCGCGTAGAGCAGCAGGACCGCCATCACCCCGGCCAGGCCGAGTTCCTCGCCGACCGTGGTCAGGATGAAGTCCGACCGCCCGGCGAACTTGATCAGCTCGGGGTGGCCCTGGCCGAGCCCCGTGCCGGTGATGCCGCCGGTGCCGAAGCTGAAGAGGGCCTGGGCGGACTGGTCCGAGATCAGGCCCGGGGGCCGCTGGTCCGGCGGGAGGAAGATGGCCATCGGGTTCAGCCACGCCTGGACGCGGTTCTTCACGTGCGGCTCCGTGGAGCCGACCACGAACGCGCCCACCGCCGCCATCAGCACGCCGAAGACGATCCAGCTGGTGCGCTCGGTGGCGACGTAGAGCATCACCACGAAGACGCCGAAGAAGATCAGCGAGGTGCCCAGGTCCCGCTCGAAGACCAGCACCAGCATGGCCATGACCCACACGGTGACGATCGGGGCGAGCTGGCGCATGGGGGGCAGCTGCACCCCGAGGAAGCGGCGGCCGGTGAGGGCGAGGGTGTCCCGGTGGAGGACGAGGTAGCCGGCGAAGAAGACCGCGATCATGATCTTCACGAACTCGCCCGGCTGCACCGAGAACGGCCCGATGAAGATCCACCGTTTGGCGCCGTAGGTGTCGGCGCCGAAGAAGGCCGGGGCGATCAGCAGCACCAGGGCGACCGCCATGGTGAGGTAGATGAACCGCTGGAGGTAGCGGTGGTCGCGGAGCAGGGCGATCACCGCCAGGCAGGCCGCCACTCCGATCACCGTCCACAGCAGCTGCCCGGGAGCGTTCGCCTCGCCGCCGTACCGGTCGATGTACGCCTGGTCGAGCCGGTGCAGCAGCACCAGCCCGAACCCGGTGAGCAGCATGGCCAGCGGCAGGATCAGGGGATCGGCGTACGCGGCGAACCGCCGTACGCCCAGGTGCGCGACCAGCGACAGCAGGGCCATGCTCAGCGTGAAGCCGGGCAGGCCCGCCGGCGGCTCGCCGTTCATCGCCAGGCCGGCGTTGGTGTACCCGTAGACGGTGATGCCGAGGACCAGGACCAGGAGCAGGGCTTCGGTGCGGCGGCGGGCGCCCGCCGCCGTGGGTCTCAGCCCGCGCACGGGGCGCCCGCTGCCGTGCCCGCCGCCGCCCGGTCCGTGCGGAACCCTGCGTCGACCTGCTCGGCAATGGGGCGTTTTATCTTCATATCGTCTATGACGTCGATACGCCTTCCGGGGTTGCCCGCGGCCCGCTGAACGGGGCGCCCGAACCCGTGTGCGGGGCGGCCGGGCGGCGCGGAATCGCCGTCCCGCGGCCGAAACCCGGTGTCCCGCAACGCCGGACGGCGCGAATTGGCACTCCGCTTGACCGAGTGCTAATCGCCGGAATAGTCTCGGGCCTGGCACTCGCCACCGGTGAGTGCCAACACAGCGACGGGCAGGTCCGGCACCCGCGACGACGGATCCACCTGGTCGCCACCTCAGACAGTTAACCCCGTGAGATCTCCGAAGGGGGAGGTCGGACCGTGACGACCACCAGCTCCAAGGTTGCCATCAAGCCGCTCGAGGACCGCATTGTGGTCCAGCCGCTCGACGCCGAGCAGACCACCGCCTCTGGCCTGGTCATCCCGGACACCGCGAAGGAGAAGCCCCAGGAGGGCGTCGTCCTGGCCGTGGGCCCGGGTCGCTTCGAGGACGGCCAGCGTCTGCCGCTCGACGTGAACGTCGGCGACATCGTGCTGTACAGCAAGTACGGCGGCACCGAGGTGAAGTACAGCGGCGAGGAGTACCTCGTCCTCTCGGCTCGCGACGTCCTCGCGATCGTCGAGAAGTAATTCACCCGAAGCAGAAGATGCTTCTGAGCTGCGCCCCTGGTCCCCGCTGATGTGACGGGCGGCGAGGGGCGCGGTTCGTTAACCCCAGATTTTTCGAGAGGGCTGAACCGCTCCCATGGCGAAGATCCTGAAGTTCGACGAGGACGCCCGTCGCGCCCTCGAGCGCGGCGTCAACAAGCTTGCCGACACGGTCAAGGTGACGATCGGCCCCAAGGGCCGCAACGTCGTCATCGACAAGAAGTTCGGCGCCCCCACCATCACCAACGACGGTGTCACGATCGCCCGCGAGGTCGAGCTCGACGACCCGTACGAGAACCTGGGCGCCCAGCTCGTCAAGGAGGTGGCGACCAAGACCAACGACATCGCGGGTGACGGCACCACCACCGCGACCGTGCTGGCCCAGGCGCTGGTCCGCGAGGGTCTCCGCAACGTCGCCGCCGGCGCCTCCCCGGCCTCCCTGAAGAAGGGCATCGACGCCGCGGTCAAGGCGGTCTCCGAGGACCTCCTCGCCACCGCCCGCCCGATCGAGGACAAGACCGACATCGCCGCCGTGGCCGCGCTCTCCGCGCAGGACCAGCAGGTCGGCGAGCTCATCGCCGAGGCGATGGACAAGGTCGGCAAGGACGGTGTCATCACCGTCGAGGAGTCCAACACCTTCGGTCTCGAGCTCGAGTTCACCGAGGGCATGGCCTTCGACAAGGGCTACCTGTCCCCGTACTTCGTGACGGACCAGGAGCGCATGGAGGCCGTCCTCGAGGACCCCTACATCCTGATCAACCAGGGCAAGATCTCCTCCATCCAGGACCTCCTGCCGCTGCTGGAGAAGGTCATCCAGGCCGGTGGCTCCAAGCCGCTGCTGATCATCGCCGAGGACGTCGAGGGCGAGGCGCTCTCCACCCTCGTCGTCAACAAGATCCGCGGCACCTTCAACGCGGTCGCCGTCAAGGCGCCGGGCTTCGGTGACCGCCGCAAGGCGATGCTGCAGGACATGGCCACCCTCACCGGTGCCACCGTCATCGCCGAGGAGGTCGGCCTCAAGCTCGACCAGGCCGGTCTGGACGTGCTGGGCTCCGCCCGCCGCGTGACCATCTCCAAGGACGACACCACCATCGTCGACGGCGCCGGCAACTCCGAGGACGTCCTCGGCCGCGTCAACCAGATCAAGGCCGAGATCGAGGCCACGGACTCCGACTGGGACCGCGAGAAGCTCCAGGAGCGCCTCGCGAAGCTGGCCGGCGGCGTGTGCGTGATCAAGGTCGGCGCCGCCACCGAGGTGGAGCTGAAGGAGAAGAAGCACCGTCTGGAGGACGCCATCTCCGCGACCCGCGCCGCGGTCGAGGAGGGCATCGTCTCCGGTGGTGGCTCCGCTCTGGTCCACGCCTCCAAGGTCCTCGCCGACAACCTGGGCAAGGACGGCGACGAGGCCACCGGTGTCGCGGTCGTCCGCAAGGCCGCCGTCGAGCCGCTGCGCTGGATCGCCGAGAACGCCGGCCTCGAGGGCTACGTCATCACCTCCAAGGTGGCCGAGCTCGAGAAGGGCCAGGGCTTCAACGCCGCCACCGGCGAGTACGGCGACCTGGTGAAGGCCGGCGTCATCGACCCGGTCAAGGTCACCCGCTCCGCCCTGGAGAACGCCGCCTCCATCGCCTCCCTGCTGCTCACGACCGAGACCCTGGTCGTCGAGAAGCCGGCCGAGGAGGAGGCCAACGGCGGTCACGGCCACGGTCACGGCCACAGCCACTGATCGCCTCACCGCGATTGCCCCACGGCATCAGGAAGGCCCCGTTCCGCACCGCGGAGCGGGGCCTTCCCGTGTCTGCCGGACGCGCACGCCCCAGGACGCGTACGCCTCGGGGGCTCGTACGCCTCAGGACTCGTACGGGTTGCCGGTCGTGCCCATCTGGCGCTGCAGCTCGCCGATGTTGTAGTGCCACCAGCCCTCGGTGAGTTCGCCGTTCATGCAGCGGAAGGTGGTGGTCCCGGACAACTCGTACGTCTTCCCCGTGGGGGCGACGCCCATGAACTCGCCCTTGTGGGTGCCGTGCCACTTCCACACGGTGGTGACGAACTCGCCCTCGGCGAGCTGGGCCATCGGCTCGAAGGTTATGTCGAAGGCCGCCCGCCACGTCTCCATGTCCCCGCGCATCGCGTCCCGTCCGATGACGGTGGGCTCCGCCTTGGCCACGTCGTGGTCGATGTAGTTCGTCGCGAAGCACTCCTCGAAGACGGCCATGTTGCCGTGCATGGCGGCGTCCACGAACACCCGGTTCACCAAGTGCTTGTTGAGCTGCTCGTCACGGACCACATCCAGGTTGGTGAACGTCGGCATGCCGTCGCAGAGCGCCATCATCTCCTGGAACATCTTGTCCGTCTCGGGGAGCTGAGAGTTCTTCATGGCGTCTTCGTACGAGGGGAACTCGACCACGTCGACGTAGTGCTCCGCGTCCTCGCGGTCCTGGCCGATCATGCTGTGCGTGACGGTCCGCTTGCCCTGGCTCTGGGCGACGTACCGGTCCATCAGGTCGGAGAGGTCGCCGTAGCGACGGGTCTTGTAATCGATTATCTGTACGAATGTCATGGCGGTCTCCCGGACTGGAAGGGGTATGTCTATTTTATTCCCGTACGTCCGGTCCGCCCGTTCGGCCCTGCTGCCTACTGGGGTCCGTACTTCCGGCCGGTCCGCGAGGAAACCCCGCCCAGCAGCCCGCGCGGCGTCAGTTTCACCAGGCCCATCAGCGCCTTGTAGCGCGGGTCCGGGATCGACACGGTCTTCCCGCGCGCCAGGTCCGACAGCGCCTCCGCCACCAGCTTGTCCGCGTCCAGCCACATCCAGCCGGGGATGTTGTCGGTGCCCATGCCCGCCCGCTCGTGGAACTCGGTCCGGACGAACCCCGGGCACAGGGCCATCAGCCGTACCCCCGAATCGGCCAGGTCCCGCGCCGCGCCCTGGGTGAACTGCACCACCCAGGCCTTGCTCGCCCCGTAGGTGCCGCGCGGTACGAACGCGGCCACCGAGGCCACGTTGATCACGCCGCCGCGCCCGCGCGAGCGCATCGCCGCCGTCGCCGCCGAGGTCAGCCGCAGCACCGCCTCGATGTGCACCTTGAGCATCGTCAGCTCGTCGGCCATCGGTACTTCCAGGTAGCGGCCCTTGTTGCCGAACCCCGCGTTGTTGACCAGCAGGTCCACCGGGTGGGTGCGGTCGGCGAGCCGGGCCTCGACCGCGCCGATGCCCTCCTCGGTGGACAGGTCGGCGGAGAGCACCTCCGCCTCGATGCCGTGCCGGTCGTGCAGCTCGGTGGCCTGCTCGCGCAGCCGCTTGGTGTCGCGGGCCACCAGCACCAGGTTGTGGCCCTGGGCGGCGAGCCGGCGGGCGAAGGCGGCGCCGATGCCCGCCGTGGATCCAGTGATCAGCGCAGTCGTCATGGGGGCAACCTAGCCGCCCGGCGGGTCAGTTCCGCACGTCCGCGGCGCTTCCGTGCTGTTCGGCGTACGCGCGGGCCTTGTCGCGGGCGGATGCCGGGAGCGCGTCGCCGGCCGCCAGGATCCGCGGCAGCAGCTCCCGTTCCGTGGTCAGGGCCCGGAACAGGAACCCGACCGTCACCTCGTGGCCGGGGCGGTGCAGCACCTCGACCGGGTCGCCGGGGGAGACACGGCCCTCCTGGACCACCCGCAGGTACGCGCCGGGCCGGACGGCCTGGGTGAACCGCTTCACCCAGCCCCGCTCGCCCAGATGTCCCTGGAAGGTGCGGCACGGGATCCGGGCGGAGGCCACCTCCAGCACCACGTCCCGGCCGATCCGCCACCGCTCGCCGAGCAGGGCGCCGTTCACGTCGAGGCCGGAGGTGGTGAGGTTCTCGCCGAAGAGGCCGCCGGGCAGCTCCCGGCCGAGCCCGCCCTCCCACCAGTCCAGGTCCTCGCGGGCATAGGCGTAGACGGCCTGGTCGTTCCCGCCGTGGTGGCGCTTGGAGCAGATGTCGTCGCCCTCGACCCCGGAGCCGCCGATGCCCTTGGGGCCGGGGGCGAAGACGCGCACCGGTCCGGGGACGGGGCGTTTGGCGATACCGGTGAGGCCGTCCTCCGAGTCGCCGTACTCCACGGGGGTGGCCTTGCCCAGGTTCACGGAGATAACGCGCATGGACGCACGCTAACCCAGCCCGCCGCCAATCCTCAAAGGGATAAAGATGATACTGGCCTGCTTGTCAAAGCAGGTCTTATGCTCGGAGGGTGATCGAGGCACGTCATCTCCGAGTCCTGCGCGCCGTGGCCGCCACCGGCTCCTTCTCCGCCGCAGCCCGCGAGCTGGGCTGCACCCAGCCCGCCGTCTCCCAGCAGATGAAGGCCCTGGAGCAGTCCGTGGGTACCCCGCTGCTGGTCCGGGCCGGTCGGGAGACGCGGCTCACCGAGGCGGGCGAGGTGCTGGTGCGGCACGCGGCCGGCATCCTCGGCGGGCTGACCGCCGCCGAGGAGGAGGTGGCGGCCATCGCCGGGCTGCGGGCCGGCCGGGTCCGGCTGGTGTCGTTCCCGAGCGGCAGCTCCGCGCTGGTGCCGACCGCGCTGGCCGCGCTGCGCGCGAAGAACCCCGGTACCCGGGTCTCGCTGGTCGAGGCCGAGCCGCCGCGCTCGGTGGAGATGCTGCGGGAGGGGGACTGCGACGTGGCCCTCGCGTTCCGCTACGCGGGCTCGGCCGCCGGGGACGCGGAGTGGGAGGACCTGGTGGTCCGGCCGCTGCTGACGGACCGGCTCGTGGGGCTGCTGCCCGAGGGGCACCGGCTGGCCGGCGCGGAGCGCGTGGGCATGGCCGAGCTGGCCGGGGAGCCGTGGATCGCGGGATGCCCGCGCTGCCGCCGCCACCTGGTGGACGTGTGCGAGAGCGCCGGGTTCACCCCGGGCATCGACTTCGCGACCGACGACTACCCGGCGGTGGTCGGCCTGGTCGGCGCGGGGCTGGGCGTGGCGGTACTGCCCGAGCTCGCCGTGGAGTCCGTACGGGCCAAGGGCGTGTGCACGGTGGCCGTGGAACCGGCGGTGGAGCGTGAGGTGGTGGCGCTGACCCTGCCGGACCTGGCGCGGGTGCCCACGGTCTCGGCCACCTTGGCGGAACTCGAACGGGCCGCCGCCCGCTAGGGGGCGACGGCCCGACGCGGGCGGGCCGACGAGGGGCGGGCCGACGAGGAGAAACGTTCCTTCAGGCGTTTCCGGTCCGCCGGGGCGACTCTCAGTGCGGTGCGGCCGGGCCGGTCGCGCTGCTGGCGGGGATGAGCCGGTGCCGGGCGCGTCCCATCAGTTCCTCGCGCTCGTCCTCGGTGAGCCCGCCCCACACTCCGTAGGGCTCACGGACGGCGAGCGCGTGCGCGGCGCATTCCGAGCGCACCGGGCATCGCATGCAGACCTCTTTAGCCGAGGCCTCGCGCGCGCTCCGGGCGGCACCCCGTTCTCCTTCGGGGTGGAAGAAGAGGGAGCTGTCGACTCCACGGCAGGCTGCCAGCAGCTGCCAGTCCCAGAGGTCGGCGTTCGGTCCGGGGAGGCGGGAGAAATCTGCCATTGCTAGTCCTCTTGGTGCCGGTACTGAGACGGATACGGTCCAAGTCTCCACACCTACTGTCCTAGTAGATGTAAATATGACTCATTGGGAATCTAGCCTCAGGTACGTGCCAAACGGAAGGAAAGCCGCCAAATAGGGCATAGCTCCAGATGGAGGACAGATGGCTTGTGGCGCCCACGTCGTGTTCGCTTCCTCACGTAGAGTGCCGAAGGTGTCCGTCCGACCCGTAACTCTTTCGAGTGACCATCGTTGAGAGTGCGAAGGCGGTTGAACGAAGAAGTTCCCGGACAGGTGTCCGAGAGCATCGACCGCACAGGTGACGATACGTACCAGCCTGGAGGCTCAAGGTGACGCGCATCAGCAGCTGCGGAGGGCGGTCATGACATCCGTCCTCGTCTGCGACGACTCCCCGCTTGCCCGAGAGGCGCTCCGTCGCGCGGTGGCCACCGTGCCCGGCGTCGAGCGTGTGACGACGGCTGCCAACGGCGAGGAAGTCCTCCGCCGCTGGGGCGCCGACCGCTCCGACCTGATCCTGATGGACGTCCGGATGCCCGGGCTCGGCGGGGTCGAAACCGTCCGCCGGCTGCTCTCGGCCGACCCCGGTGCCCGCATCATCATGCTGACGGTCGCCGAGGACCTCGACGGAGTGGCCCTCGCCGTCGCCGCCGGCGCCCGCGGCTATCTGCACAAGGACGCCTCGCGCGCCGAGCTGCGGGCCACCGTCACCCAGGCGCTCGCCGACCCGACCTGGCGGCTGGCCCCGCGCCGCCTCCGCTCCGCCGAGATGGGCGCCGCGCCCACCCTCACCGCACGCGAGATCCAGGTGCTGGAGGGCATGAGCCACGGCCGGTCCAACGCGGAGATCGGTCGGGAGCTGTTCCTCTCCGAGGACACCGTCAAGACCCACGCCCGCCGGCTGTTCAAGAAGCTGGGCGCGTCGGACCGGGCGCACGCCGTCGCGCTCGGTTTCCGCTGGGGCCTGGTCCGCTGACCGCGGACCACTGAGTCGCCGGTCCCCGTCCGCAGCCCGCGGACGGGGCGGCGGCGACCCGGCCCGCCGCGGCCCGGTTCCGCCCCCGTTCCGCCCCCGTTCCGCCCCGGCGGGGCGTGACCGCGTGTACGGAGCGCGAGCATTCGTTCGTATTCGGTGCGCGGCGGGGGGTTGGCGAGGCACAATCCGGGGGACGTGTCGCTTCGGACGCGATACCGCATGCTTGAGGTGTGCCGCATTCTTGGAGATGTGGAGTCCTCGGGTCCCCGAGGACTGTTCGGCCGAGCGGGAGGGGAGTGCGCAAGCGATGAGTTCAGGCGCGCCCGCTCATAACGCTTCGATGCACGAAACGGGCCGCGGTGCCGCGAATGCCCCGGCGCCGAGGCACCATGGATCGATGCGCGAAGACGAGGCCCTGGGGTCCCCTGCGGCCACAGGCCCCACCGGCACCGCCAAGGGCGGCAGCGCCGGTGCCGTCGGCGCGCTCGTACGGCGTGCGGTGGAGGGTGACGAGCAGGCCACCCACGATCTGCTCGCCCACGTGCACCCGCTGGCCCTCCGCTACTGCCGCACCCGGCTCTCCCGGCTGCCCGGCGACGCCCGGCACTTCGTCGAGGACCTCGCGCAGGAAGTCTGCGTGGCCGTCCTGATGGCTCTTCCCCGGTACCGCGACACCGGCCGCCCGTTCGAGGCCTTCGTCTTCGCCATCGCCGCGCACAAGGTCGCCGACCTCCAGCGGGCCGCCATGCGGCACCCGGGCAGTACGGCCGTGCCCTCGGACGAGATGCCCGAGCGGCCGGACGACTCGCTGGGCCCCGAAGAGCGGGCGCTGCTCAGCAGTGACGCCGAGTGGGCGAAGAAACTGCTGGCCAATCTGCCGGAGAACCAGCGGGAGCTGCTGGTGCTGCGCGTGGCGGTCGGGCTGACCGCGGAGGAGACCGGTCAGATGCTCGGCATGTCGCCGGGCGCCGTGCGGGTGGCCCAGCACCGGGCACTCAGCCGGCTGAGGGCCCTCGCCGAGCAGTGACCGGGGCTCACGCACGGTGGGCCGATGCTCACCAGTGGTGGGTAGGCGCTCACTCTCCGTGTCGCGACGGCGTCCGTCATCTCGTATGAACGGACGAAACCTGTGATGGATCTTCATCGTGGAATGAGACGCCTTGCGATCCCGTTAGCATGGACATCCGCGCAGAGCAAGACCATCTGGGAAGGTGTCATGACTGTCAACGGCGACGTCGATGGAGTGCCCGCAAAGTTCGCGATGCTGGGGCTGACGTACGACGACGTGCTCCTTCTCCCCGGCGCGTCGGACATGGCGCCGGACGAGATCGACACTTCCTCCCTGATCTCCCGCAACGTCCGCGTGAACATCCCGCTGCTGTCGGCCGCGATGGACAAGGTCACCGAGTCCCGGATGGCCATCGCGATGGCCCGCCAGGGCGGCGTCGGTGTCCTGCACCGCAACCTGTCCATCGCCGACCAGGCCAACCAGGTCGACCTGGTCAAGCGCTCCGAGTCCGGCATGGTCACCGACCCGATCACGGTCCACCCGGACGCCACCCTGGCCGAGGCGGACGAGCTCTGCGCGAAATTCCGCATCTCCGGCGTCCCGGTCACCGACCCGGCCGGCAAGCTGCTCGGCATCGTCACCAACCGCGACATGGCCTTCGAGTCGGACCGCGGCCGCCAGGTGCGCGAGGTCATGACCCCGATGCCGCTGGTCACCGGCCACGTCGGCATCTCCGGCGTGGACGCCATGGAGCTGCTGCGCCGCCACAAGATCGAGAAGCTGCCGCTGGTCGACGACTCGGGCGTCCTCAAGGGCCTCATCACGGTCAAGGACTTCGTCAAGGCCGAGAAGTACCCGAACGCCGCCAAGGACAAGGACGGCCGCCTGCTGGTGGGCGCCGCCGTCGGCGTGGCCGGCGACGCCTTCGAGCGTGCCCAGGCGCTCATCGAGGCGGGTGTGGACTTCATCGTGGTCGACACCGCGCACGGTCACTCCCGGCTGGTCGGGGACATGGTCGCCAAGATCAAGTCGAACTCCTCGGTGGACGTCATCGGCGGCAACGTCGCCACCCGCGACGGCGCCCAGTCGCTGATCGACGCCGGCGTGGACGGCATCAAGGTCGGTGTCGGCCCCGGCTCCATCTGCACCACCCGCGTGGTCGCCGGCATCGGCGTCCCGCAGGTCACCGCCATCTACGAGGCCTCCCTCGCCGCCAAGGCCGCGGGCGTCCCGGTCATCGGCGACGGCGGCCTGCAGTACTCCGGCGACATCGCCAAGGCCCTGGTCGCGGGCGCCGACACGGTCATGCTCGGCTCGCTGCTGGCCGGCTGCGAGGAGTCCCCGGGCGAGCTGCTCTTCATCAACGGCAAGCAGTTCAAGTCCTACCGGGGCATGGGCTCGCTGGGCGCCATGCAGTCCCGCGGCGACCGGAAGTCCTTCTCCAAGGACCGGTACTTCCAGGAGGGCGTGGGCGGCGACGACAAGCTCATCCCCGAGGGCATCGAGGGCCAGGTGCCCTACCGCGGTCCGCTCGCCGCGGTCGTCCACCAGCTGGTCGGCGGCCTGCGCCAGTCGATGTTCTACGTCGGCGGCCGGACGGTGCCGGAGCTGCAGGACCGCGGCCGGTTCGTCCGGATCACCTCGGCGGGCCTCAAGGAGAGCCACCCGCACGACATCCAGATGACGGTCGAGGCGCCGAACTACTCGCGCCAGGGCTGAGCGAACGCCCGGCACGGCACGGAGGGGCGGGTCCGCGCGGGCCCGCCCCTCCGCCGTGCCCGCTCCCCGTCCCCTCCCCGCCGGCTCCCCGCCGTCTCCGTGCGTCCGTACAGCGGTCACGGGAACGCGCCCGTCCGGCCTTCGGGGATACTGGACGATGCAGTAGCCAAAAGGGAAAGGCCACCACACGTGACTGAGATCGAGATCGGGCGGGGCAAGCGCGGCCGCCGGGCGTACGCGTTCGACGACATCGCCATCGTCCCGAGCCGCCGCACGCGGGACCCGAAGGAGGTCTCGATCGCCTGGCAGATCGACGCCTACCGGTTCGAGCTGCCCTTCCTGGCCGCCCCCATGGACTCGGTCGTCTCCCCGCAGACCGCGATCCGCATCGGTGAGCTCGGCGGCCTCGGCGTGCTCAACCTCGAAGGCCTGTGGACCCGCTACGAGGACCCGCAGCCGCTGCTCGACGAGATCGCGGAGCTGCCGGAGGAGGCCGCCACGCGGCGCCTGCAGGAGATCTACTCCGCCCCGATCCAGGCCGACCTGATCGGGCAGCGGATCAAGGAGGTGCGCGACTCCGGCGTCGTCACCGCCGCCGCGCTCTCCCCGCAGCGCACCGCCCAGTTCTCCAAGGCCGTCGTGGACGCCGGCGTGGACATCTTCGTCATCCGCGGCACCACCGTCTCCGCCGAGCACGTCTCCGGCGCGGCCGAGCCGCTGAACCTGAAGCAGTTCATCTACGAGCTCGACGTCCCGGTCATCGTCGGCGGCTGCGCCACGTACACCGCGGCCCTGCACCTGATGCGCACCGGCGCGGCCGGCGTCCTGGTGGGCTTCGGCGGCGGCGCCGCGCACACCACCCGCAACGTGCTGGGCATCCAGGTCCCGATGGCCACCGCCGTCGCCGACGTGGCCGCCGCCCGCCGCGACTACATGGACGAGTCCGGCGGCCGCTACGTCCACGTCATCGCCGACGGCGGCGTGGGCTGGTCGGGCGACCTGCCGAAGGCGATCGCCTGCGGTGCGGACGCCGTGATGATGGGCTCCCCGCTGGCCCGTGCCACCGACGCGCCCGGCAAGGGCCACCACTGGGGCATGGAGGCCGTCCACGAGGACGTGCCGCGCGGCAAGAAGGTCCACCTCGGCACGGTGGGCACCACCGAGGAGATCCTGACCGGTCCGTCGCACACCCCCGACGGCTCGATGAACCTCTTCGGCGCCCTGCGCCGCTCGATGGCCACCACCGGCTACAGCGAGCTCAAGGAGTTCCAGCGGGTCGAGGTCACCGTCGCGGACTCCCAGCACCGCCGCTGACGCTCCACCGCGCCACGCACACGCCGGAGGGCCGGCACCCGAGTGATCGGGTGCCGGCCCTCCGGCGTTGTTCCGGGGCGGGTGCGGCGCCACGGCGTGCTCCGCCCGCAGCCACGGTGACCCGGTGCCGGGGTGATCGTTCCCGGGGGTGGGGGCGGTGCCCGCTGCTCCTTCGGTTTCGCTCAGGAATGAGGGTCCGGGTGGACACCATCACGGCCAAGCGGCACATCTTCTCGATGCTGGACGTCGACGGCGACGGGATCATCTCCCGCCAGGAGTACCTCGCCCGGCCCGGGCGCGCGGCTGAGGCACTGGGCCGGGCCGGCGACGACCCGCTCCTGTCCCTGGCCCGTGCCGCGCACGATCGGGTGTTCGCGTCCATGGACGCGAACCAGGACGGAGGGGTGACCTTCGCGGAGTACGAGGCGTGGGCGGGCGGGGAGACCTTCGACGCGGTGTGCAGGCAGGCTCTGGGATCGTTGTTCGACCTGGCCGACACCGACGGCGACGGACACCTCGACCGGGCGGAGTTCACCCGGCTGCGCCACGCCCTGGGCAACCCCGCCGACAACGCCCGTGCGGCCTTCGACGCGCTGGACGAGGACGGTGACGGCCGTATCGACCGCGACGCCTACCTGGCACAGATCCGTTCCTTCGTCACCGACGGCTCCTCTCCCATGGCGCGCGCCCTCCACGCGCAGGCCCGCGGCTGACCGCGGGCACCGCCCTCCTGACCCCGGCCGCCGGCCGTAGGCCGGTCTGAAGCCAGGCGGGGAAGGACCGCCGGACGGCGGGGTCAGAGGCGGTGGGCGGCGCCGGCCGGGCTGGCGCCGCGGGTGTCGAGGAGGAGCTGCGCCTTGACCGCCAGGCCCTGGAGGTCGTAGGTGCGGTGGTGCTGGAGGAGGACCGTGAGGTCGGCGTTGGCGGCGGCCTCGTAGAGCGAGTCCGCGCGGGCCACGGGCTGGTCGCGGACCCGCCAGCCGGCGACGTACGGGTCGTGGTAGCTGATCAGCGCGCCCAGGTCGAGCAGGCGGCCGGCGATCTCGCGGGCGGGGGAGCCCTCCTGGTCGGCCAGGTCGGGCTTGTAGGTGACCCCGAGGAGCAGGACCCGGGCGCCGCGGGCGGACTTTCCGTGCTCGTTGAGCAGGGCGGCGCAGCGCTGGATCACGTACTGCGGCATCCGGCCGTTGATCTCCTGGGCCAGTCCGACCATGCGGAGCGGGTGGCCGGGGGTGCGGGTGGTGTGCGGGAGGTAGTTGGGGTCGAGCGGGACGCCGTGGCCGCCGACGCCGGGGCCGGGGCGGAAGGCCTGGAAGCCGTACGGCTTGGTCTCGGCGCAGCGGATGACGTCCCAGAGGTCGACCCCGAGGTCGTGGCAGAGCACGGCCATCTCGTTCATCAGGGCGATGTTGACGTGCCGGTAGTTGGTTTCGAGGAGCTGTACGGTCTCGGCCTCGCGGAGTCCGCGGGCGCGGACCACCTTGTCGGTGAGGCGGGTGTAGAAGGCGGCGGCGGACTCCGTGCAGGCCGGGGTGAGGCCGCCGATCACCTTGGGCGTGTTGGCGAAGGTGTGGGTGCGGTTGCCGGGGTCGAAGCGGCTGGGGGAGTAGGCGAGGTGGAAGTCCCGGCCGGCGCGGAGGCCGGAGCCCGACTCCAGCAGGGGGCGCAGGTGGTCCTCGGTGACCCCGGGGTGGACGGCGGACTCCAGGATGACGGTGGTGTTGGGGCGCATCCGGGCGGCGAGCGCGCGGGCGGCCTCGCCGATGGCGGAGAGGTCCAGGGCCCGGTCCGGGCCGAGCTGGGTGGGGGCGCAGATGACGGCGGTGCGGACCCGGCCGAGCTCGGCGGGCTCGGTGGTGATCCGGAATCCGGCCGAGGACATCCGGCGGACCTCGGCGGCGGTGAGGGGGGTGTCGGTGGTGGGGCCGCAGCCGTAGCCGACGGTCTCGATACCGGCGGAGACGGCGGCCTGGGCGAGCGGGAGGCCGAGGTGGCCCAGTCCGATGACGGCGAGATCTGCGGGCATGGGGGGTGCCGTCCCTTCCCTGGCATGAGGTGGCTGTGCGCGCAAGTCCTGTGGACGCGGGAAGCTGGCGCTATGTCAGACTAGGCGTATATATGACCGATGTGTCGCATTGTGGGGTGGTGGTCGCCGTTGTGTTGTCCACAGGCGGTGGCTGAGGAGGGTGCGCGAGGTCAGACTGATGTTCACGGGGGACGTGAGCGGGGTGACCCGCACACCGACGGGAGGCAGCGGTGAGGACAGCGGCACTGGGACCGGAGCAGCGCGCCGAGGCGCTCGCCCGGATGGCCGAGCGCGAAGTGGACGTGCTGGTGGTCGGCGGGGGCGTGGTGGGCGCCGGCACCGCGCTCGACGCGGCCACCAGAGGGCTCTCGACCGGCCTGGTGGAGGCCAGGGACTGGGCGTCGGGGACGTCGAGCCGGTCGAGCAAGCTCATCCACGGCGGCCTGCGGTATCTGGAGATGCTGGACTTCGCGCTGGTCCGCGAGGCACTGAAGGAGCGGGGTCTGCTGCTGGAGCGGCTGGCCCCGCACCTGGTCAAACCGGTGCCGTTCCTGTACCCGCTGCAGCACAAGGGCTGGGAGCGGTTCTACGCCGGATCGGGCGTCGCGCTGTACGACGCCATGTCGGTGTCCAGCGGGCACGGACGGGGCCTGCCGGTGCACCGGCACCTGTCGCGCAAGCGGGCGCTGCGGGTGGCCCCGTGCCTCCGCAAGGATTCGCTGGTGGGCGCATTGCAGTACTACGACGCCCAGATGGACGACGCGCGGTACGTCGCCACGCTCGTCCGGACGGCCGCCGCGTACGGCGCGTACTGCGCCAACCGGGCGAGGGTGGTCGGCTTTCTGAGGGAGGGCGAGCGGGTCGTCGGCGCGCGCGTGCAGGACGTGGAGGGCGGCGGGGAGTACGAGATCCGCGCCAAGCAGATCGTGAACGCCACGGGGGTGTGGACGGACGACACACAGGCGCTGATCGGCGAGCGCGGCCAGTTCCACGTCAGGGCGTCCAAGGGCATCCACCTGGTGGTGCCCAAGGACCGCATCCACTCCACCACCGGACTGATCCTGCGCACCGAGAAGTCCGTGCTGTTCGTCATCCCGTGGGGCCGGCACTGGATCGTCGGGACCACGGACACCGACTGGGACCTGGACAAGGCGCATCCGGCGGCGTCCAGCGCGGACATCGACTACCTGCTGGAGCGCGTGAACTCGGTGCTGGCGGTGCCCCTGACCCGGGACGACGTGCAGGGGGTGTACGCGGGCCTGCGGCCGCTGCTGGCGGGCGAGTCGGACGCCACCAGCAAGTTGTCCCGGGAGCACACGGTGGCGCACCCGGTGCCCGGGCTGGTGGTCGTGGCGGGGGGCAAGTACACCACGTACCGGGTGATGGCCAAGGACGCGGTGGACGAGGCGGTGCACGGCCTGGACATGCGGGTGGCCGCGTGCGTCACGGAGGACGTCCCGCTGGTCGGGGCGGAGGGCTACAAGGCGCTGTGGAACGCGCGGGCGCGGATCGCTGCTCGGACGGGGCTTCATGTGGCCCGGGTGGAGCACTTGTTGAACAGGTACGGGTCGCTCGCCGAGGAGCTGCTCTCCCTCGTCGAGAAGGACGCCGGGCTCGGCGAACCGCTCGGCGGGGCGGAGGACTACCTGCGGGCCGAGATCGTGTACGCCGCCTCGCACGAGGGCGCGCGGCACCTGGACGACGTACTGACCCGGCGGACCCGGATCTCCATCGAGACCTTCGACCGGGGCACCCGGTCGGCCCGGGAATGCGCGGAGTTGATGGCGCCGGTGCTGGGCTGGGACAGGGAGCAGATCGAGAAGGAGGTCGAGCACTACGAGAAGCGGGTGCAGGCGGAGCGCGAGTCGCAGCGCCAGCCCGACGACCAGACGGCGGACGCGGCACGACTGGGGGCTCCCGACATCGTCCCGCTGTGATCGGCTTCGTCCCACTGTCGTCGTCCGCCTGCCGTCGTCCCGCTGTCGTCCCGCCTTCGGTCGAGCGCGTGTTCCGGGGTTCGCGGTCCGGGGAACCGCGGACCCCGGGCTCCCGTCCGTCCCGGAGTGAGGAACAATGAGGGTTCGGCCGGGGCCGGTTGCGCCGGGACCCGGTGGACGCCGGGCCGGCCCGAGCAGGCGGCACGATCGCAGAGGGGACGCATGTCGAAGCCGGAGCACACGCCCTCTGGTTCCCGTGGGGGCGAGGACGAGACCCGCACCCCGGACCTGACCAAGCGAGAGTCGGCGGAGCCGACGGAGAAGGACGCCGGGCAGCCGACCGCTGCCCGGGCCCGCGGGGCAGAACCGGAACGGGACGCCGACGGGCGGAAGCCGGCCGGTGGCGAGCCGGAGCACGACCCGGCGGAGGCGGGTGGCGCCGAAGCGGACGCCACCTCCGCTGACGCGGAGTCGGGTGCCGCGGCGTCCGCCGGAGCGGAGCCGGAGCCCTCGAAGGCCGTGGGCGCCAAGGCGGACCTCGCGAAGCCGACGGCGGCCAAGTCCGCCGTGGCCAAGGCGGATCCCGCGAAAAGGCAGGCTGCCCGACCGGAGCGAGGTGCGGGAACGGACGCGCCCGCGCCGGGTGCCGCGGAGCCCGCCGAAGCGGATGCCGATGCCGGGGCGGCGAAGGGTGACCCCGTCGCGTCCGCCGGGACGGAAGACCGTGCCGGTGACGGCCGCAGTGACGGCGACGAGGCGAAGGCCGGCTCCGGGAAGCCCGCCGAGGTGAAGTCCGGTGCGGGCGAGGGCCGTGGTGCGAAGGCCGACCTCGGGAAGTCCGGCGCGGTGAAGTCCGGTGCGGGCGAGGACCGTGGTGCGAAGGCCGACCTCGGGAAGTCCGGCGCGGTGAAGTCCGATGCGGGCGAGGACCGCGGTGCGAAGGCCGGGATCGGCACGTCCGATGCGAAGCCGGCCGCGGCGAAGGCGGCGCCTGCCAAGCCGGATGCGTCCAAGCCGGCCGCCTCCAAGCCGGCCGCCTCCAAGTCCGACGCGTCCAAGCCGGCTGCGTCCAAGCCGGATGCGGCGAAGGGCGGGACGGACGGGGGCAGGCCGAAGGGCGTGACCGGGGACACCGCCGAGGACGAAGGACGCCTGCTGGCTAGGCGTTACCGGCTGGAGCGGGTGCTGGGCAAGGGTGGCATGGGCACGGTCTGGCGTGCCGTGGACGAGACCCTCGGCCGTACGGTCGCCGTCAAGGAACTCCGTTTCAGCTCCGGCGTCGACGAGGACGAGAAGCGCCGCCTGATCACCCGGACCCTGCGTGAGGCGAAGGCGATCGCCCGGATCCGCAGCGGTGGTGCCGTCACCGTCTTCGACGTGGTCGACGAGGACGGTCGGCCCTGGATCGTCATGGAGCTCATCGAGGGTTCCTCACTGGCCGAGTTCATCCGGGAGAAGGGCACGCTCACCCCGCGCCGGGCGGCCGAGGTCGGCCTCGCGGTGCTCGACGTCCTCAAGGCCGCGCACGGCGAGGGAATCCTGCACCGGGACGTGAAGCCGTCCAACGTCCTGATCTCCAACAGCGGCCGCGTCGTGCTCACCGACTTCGGCATCGCGCAGGTCGAGGGCGACCCGTCGGTGACCTCCACCGGCATGCTCGTCGGTGCCCCCTCCTACATCTCGCCCGAGCGGGCCCGCGGGCAGAAGCCCGGCCCGCCGGCCGACATGTGGTCGCTGGGCGGCCTGCTGTACGCGGCGGTGGAAGGCGTCCCGCCGTACGACAAGGGGTCCGCCCTCGCCACCCTCACCGCCGTGATGACCGAGCCGGTGGACCCGCCGAGGAACGCGGGCCCGCTCGCCGACGTCATCTACGGCCTGCTCGTGAAGGACCCGGCCCGCCGACTCGACGACGCCCGCGCCCGGGTGATGCTCACCGACGTCATCAACGCCCCGGAGGCACCGGCCGAGGAGCCCGCGGAGGAGACGCGGGTCATCTCGCTGACCGCCGCGAAGGAGGCCGCGGAGAAGGCGGCGGCGTCCAAGGCGGCGGAGAAGGCGGCCGCGAAGGCCGCGGCGAAGCGGGACCGCGAGCAGCGGGAGCGCGCCCGGGAGGCCCTGAAGACGGCCCGCAAGGCCGCGGCCGCCGCGGTCGCGACCACGACGGCGAACGGTGCCGAGGCTCCGGCGGCGGCCGGCGCGGAGTCCGGCGCCGCGTCGGGGGCGGGTACCTCCTCCACGGCACCGGCCGGCCCTTCCTCCGGGCGGCCGGGAGCCGCGTCGCTGACGGACGTGGTCCCGCGCCGCACCATCGCACTGGCGATAGCCGGCGTGGTGGTCGTGCTGGCCGTGATCGGCTCGCTGGTGGCGTGGGCCATCGGCGGCGATGACGAGAAGGGCGGCAAGGGCGCGAACAAGGGCGGTCCGAACACCAAGGTGTCGGGCAGTCCGGCCCCGGGCGGCAGCACCGGCGCCGACGGCAAGGGCAAGGACAACGGAAACGTCAACGGGCAGGCCAGCGGCGGCACCCAGGGCAGTGGCAGCGGCACGCCGACGCCGGGCCAGAGCACCGGTTCGGGCTCCGTCGCCGGGTCCGGCTCCGGCACGGGCGGATCCTCCGGCACGCCGGGCACGATCCCGGGCTCCGGCGTGACCCCGGGCGTCCCGGCCGGGCCGGGCACCCTCCCCGCCGGCTACACCACGGTGACCAACGGCAGGTTCCACTTCGCCATAGCCATGCCGGAGGGTTTCCGGGAGATAGGCGTCGCGGGTGCGAACTCGGGCATGAAGTATGCGCGGGACACCGAGAGCTTCCCGCGGCTGCAGGTCGACTACGGCGACAAGCCGAAGGACGACGCCAGGAAGGCGTGGGCGGAGCTGGCCCTCGCCACCGCCCGCAACAGCAACGGCTATGAGCTCAACGGGCTCGACACGGTCCAGTACCGCAACTACCCCACCGTCGCCGACTGGGTGTTCGAGCGGGACCAGAACGGGGTCCGGGTCCGCGTGCTCAACCGCGGTTTCAAGGTGGACGCGACCCACGGCTACGCCATCATGATCACGTGCGCGGCGGACCAGTGGGACGGTCCGGAATGCACGCAACTGCGGAACACCGCCTTCGACACCTTCCAGGTGGTGGACTGAGCGGCGGCTGACCGCCGCTGACGCGAGGTCGGCCGCCCCCACGGCGGCTGACCTCGCCGGATCCGGGACGCGGACGGGCCCTGCGACGTATCGTGTCAGTGGGCCGCGGGAGACTCGGGGGGAGGCGAAGTGGACGATTACGCGGGGCGGATCCTGGCCGGCCGTTATCGTCTGCCGTTGCCGCCGTCCGACGAGTACGAGCTGGTCGAGACCCGCGCCTTCGACACGCGCAGCGGACAGGAAGTCCTGGTCCGCCAGGTGCCGTTACCCGAGGTCGTGGACGCGGAACTGCTCGACGGTGGCCGGCCGGAGCGGGCCGCGCCGGGCGGCCGGGCCACGGGGGAGCAGCGGGGTGAACTCCCCGCGGTGCGGCGGGCGATCGAGGCCGCGCAGGCAGCTGCCCGGATCCCGGACCACCCCCGGCTGGACCAGGTCTTCGACGTCTTCGCCGAGGGCGATTCGCTGTGGATCGTCAGTGAACTGGTCCCGGCACGGCCGCTGGCGGCGCTGATCGCGGACGCGCCGCTGAGTCCGTACCGGGCGGCGGAGGTCGCCTCCGACGTGCTGACCGCGCTGCGGGTGCTCCACGCGCACGGCTGGACGCACCGCAACATCACCGTGCGCACGGTGTTGATATGCGAGGACGGCCGGGTGGTCCTGACCGGCCTGGCCGCGGGCGCGGCGGAGGAAGCGCTGTGCGGCTACGACCCCGTGCCCGCCCCCGACGGCACCACCACCCCCGCCCCGCCCTGGCCCACGGGGCCGGTCCCGCCCACGCCGCCTCCCGCCCCGCCCGGCCCGGCGATCGAGAGCCGTCCCGTCCGGAGCCCGGCCGTCCCCGGCCCCACCGACCCGCTCTCCACCGACCCGCTCCCCTCCGACCCGCTCTCCTCCAACCCGTTCTCCTCCAGCCCGTTCTCGTCCGGCCGGACCGACTCCGGCCCGGACCCGGCTGCCCCGGGGCCGGCAGCCCTCGCGCCCGGGGCTCCGGCACCTGGCGGTGCGGTGCCCGGTTCGGCGCCCGGGGAGGCCTATGGCGGCACCTCCGGTGCGGGGCTGGCGGCGTTGGCCGCCGGGCAGGCGGCCCCGGAGACCGGCGTGCCCGTGACCGAGCCCCAGGGCCCCGTCTACGCCGACCGGATCACGCCCGGACGCCGGGCCGAGGACCGGCCGGACCTCACGGCCGCGGCGCGGGCCGGAGCCGTGGCGGCGTACCGCGCCGGAACGCGGGCCGCGACCGCGCGCGTCATGGAGGAGAAGCGGGCCGCGGCCGGGCAGGAGCCGCCGCGACCGCGCGGCTCGAACCTGCCGCAGGGTTACTCGTACCCGTACGGCGGCCCCCCGGAGCTTCCGGGCCGCCGGCCGCTTCCGGACACCCGAACCGGGCCGGGCACCCAGGACGGACCGGGCGCCCAGGCCGGGACGGGCTCCCATGACGCGCCGGGCACCCAGGCCGCCTCGGAGGCCCGTGCCGGGTCGGCCCTCCATGACGGGCCGGGCGGTGCGGTCGTCACGCCCTGGCACGGCGCGACCCCGCGACGGCAGGGGGCGGCGGCCGCGGTGGAGCCGCAGGCGGCTTCCCGGCTGCCGGTACAAGCGGACGGCGGGCCGGAGGACGGGCCGGGAGGCCGTGTCGACGCCCCCATCGCGGTGCCGCCGGTGCCCTACGCCCGTCCCGGGCTGCCCGACCGGTTCCCGCTCCCGCAGGGGTACCGGCAGGCGGACGAGGCGGACGAGGCGGACGAGGCCGATCAGGCGGGCGCGGGGAGCGGCCCCGCTCCCGGTCCGGCCGCGCGGACGCGGCAGCAGTCCGGTCGGCCGGGTGACCGGACCCCGTTTCCGGCGCCCACCCGGGCGCAGGCTCCCTTCCAAGGCCAGGCCGAAGCCCAAGCCCAGGCCCGAGCCCAGGCCCGAGCCCAGGAACAGGCCCTGAGCCGGGCGCAGGCCCCCGGCCAGGCCCCGGCGCAGGGCGAGGCCCATGGTCCCGCCGTGTCCCAGCCCCGTGCCCACGCTCCCGCCGTGCCGCAGGCGCCAGGCGGTCCGCCGCAGGCCGACCCGGCCGTCGGGGGACCCCCGGCGCCGGGCTTCGGCTACGGCGGCCGTGCGGCGCCCTCCGTGCCGGGCTTCGGCGACGCCGGCCAGGCGCCGGCCCCGGCCGCCTCCGTTCCGGCATCCGCCCCCGGCGCCGGCATCACGCAGGTGGGTCCCACCGCCCCCGCCGGGGCATCGCAGGGCCGGTGGGCCGCCGGGACGGGGCCCGGCTCCGGGCTCGCCGCCGAGCGTGCCCGGCAGACGCGGATCACCGTCATCGGGGCGGTCACCGAGCGGTGGGCGCCCGAGCAGGCACGTCCCGTCCAGGGCAACTGGCAGCTGGCCGCGCCCGTCGGGCCGGCCGCCGACCTGTGGGCGCTCGGCGCCCTGCTCTACCGGTGCGTCCAGGGCCACGCCCCGTACCCCGAGGACAGTGCCGCCGAGCTCGTCGAGATGGTGTGCGCCGAGCCGCCCGCCTTCGCGGAGGAGTGCGGGCCGCTGCGGCCCGTGGTCGAATCGCTGCTGCGCCAGGACCCCACCGAACGCCCCGACTTCGAGGAACTCCGCGGCTGGCTGAGGTCGCTGGTACGGTCCGCCCCCGAGCCCGACGGCGGCGACCGGGTGGTACCGCTGCCCGCCCCCGACCCCGCGCGGCTGCCGATCGTACGGCGCCGCGGCGAGGTCCACCACGGGCGGCACCGGCAGGAGAAGGGGCCGCGGAAGCCCCGCGGCGCGCGCTCGCTCGGGCGGAACCTGCTGCTCGGGGTCCTGGTCGGGCTCGCGGGGCTGGTCGCCTTCGCCATGGTGTTCATGCCGAAGGCGGAGGAGTCGGACACCGCGTCGAACTCCGGCCCGGCGGGGCAGGCGAGTTCGGCACCCGGCAAGCCCAACGCCCCAGCCCCCTCGGCCTCCTCGCCGAAGGCGTCGGCCCCGGCGTCCCCGCGGCCGCCCGCCGCCACCGCCCCGCCCGGGAACACCCCGGCTCCGCAGCCTTCCGGTCCCGCCCCGGCCGGCTACACCACCGCCCAGGACCCCGAGGGCTTCCAGGTCCTCGTCCCGAACGGCTGGGAGCGGAGCGCCAAGAACGATGCCGGACAGGTCCGTTACTCCGACGGCACGTACGAACTCATCGTGGTCCCCGGCCGGGACGGCATCGAGGGCACCCCGGACCCGCTCTCGTACCAGAAGAGCAAGGAACGCGAACTGGACCCGTTCCGCATGTCCACCTGGGCCACTTCCACCGGAACCAAGCAGACCAGGGTGGGGCAGAAGCTGACCGCCGAGGGCACGTACACCTGGACCGACGCGACCGGCCGCAGTCTCTACGTCCGCAATCACGTCGCGGCACTGGGCGGCCGCTACCACGTGGTGATGGTGCTCGGCCCGCAGGACGGGCAGGACAAGGTCACCGAGGTGTTCGGGAGGGCCACGGGGAGTTATCGGATGGGGGGTTGACGCCCCCTTAGCATCATTCTGATCATCCGTCACTACGGCAATTGCGTCACAGTGCTGTCTCACCGGCCCCGCATGGCTTCGGCCATACCCGTGCGCTCCGTAACCTGACGATCGAAGTGCAGAGAGCGGCGGGATTTCGTGGAACACAGGACAGCCGAGGGTGACACCCTCGCGAACCGGTACCGGCTCGTCGAGCCCATCGGCCGCGGCGGCATGGGCAAGGTGTGGCGGGCGCACGACGATCTGCTGCACCGCACCGTCGCCATCAAGGAGCTGACGGCCGGTCTGTACGTCGCGGAGGCCGACCGCGCGGTCCTGCACGCCCGGACCCAGAAGGAGGCCCGTGCCGCGGCGCGCATCGCGCACCCGGCGGTGGTCACCGTCCACGACGTGTTCGAGCACGACGACCGGCCGTGGATCGTCATGGAGTACATCGACGGCCCCTCGCTGGCCGACGCGGCCAAGGCGGCCGGGCGGATCGAGCCCCGCGAGGCCGCGCGCATCGGCCTGCACGTGCTGGGCGCACTGCGTGCCGCGCACGCGGTGGGAGTGCTGCACCGGGACGTGAAGCCGGGCAACGTGCTGCTCGCCCGGGACGGGCGGGTGCTGCTCACCGACTTCGGCATCGCCGCCATCGAGGGCGATGCCACGATCACCCGCACCGGCGAACTCGTCGGTTCCATCGACTACCTGGCACCCGAGCGGGTGACCGGTGGCGCCCCCGACCCGGCCTCCGACCTGTGGTCGCTCGGGGCCACCCTCTACACGGCGGTCGAGGCGCGTTCGCCGTTCCGCCGGACCTCGCCGATCTCCAGCCTGGCGGCCGTGGTCAACGACGAACCCCCGCCGCCGAGACGGGCGGAGGCCCTCGGGCCGGTGATCACAGCCCTGTTGCGCAAGGACCCGGCGCAGCGGCCCTCGGCGGCCGAGGCCGAGCGGATGCTGCTGGAGGCGATGGAGGGCCGGGAGCCGAAGGCCGCCCACGCGTACGTCCCGACGCAGACCCTGCCCGCCGAGGACCTCGCCGGATTCCCCGGCGACGGTCCCGTGACCTCCGATCCGCGCGTCGACCCCCGCCCCGGAACGCGGCCCGCGCGGGGTTCCGGTCCCGGCCGTGGTCCCACACCCGGCTCCGCACCCGGCTCCGCGCAGAGCCCCGTGCGCGGCGCCGCGCACGGCGCGGGCCACCCCGGCCACGGCGCCGGGCGGGCCGCTGCCGCCGGCCTCGGCGCGGGCGGCGCCACCGCGGCCAGGCCCCCGGTGGCGGCCGGTGCGCCCGGGAGCGTCGCCGGATCCACCGCCCGGCATCCCGGCCACGCCGACGCGGGCCACGCCGGCCACCCGGGTCCCGCGCCCCACCCGGACCCGCACGCGACCCCCGGCGGACCCGCCGACCGGGAGCGCCGGAGCGGCAGACTGCGCCGCGGCGCGGCCGTCGCCCTGGTCGCGGCGCTGCTCGGCGGCGGAGCGGCCTTCGGGATCATCACGTACCTCGACGGGCAGGACGGTCGGGACGGTCAGGATTCAGTCCGGGGCGGTACGACGGCCGGCAGCACGGGCGGCGGCACGGCGGCAGGCGCGACGGGCAAGCCGGACGGCAAGACCGGGCCGCGACCCGGTACGGCCGCCCCCGCGGGCTGGCGCAAGGTCAAGGACCCGGCCGGCTTCACCCTCTTCGTCCCGGACGGCTGGAAGCGCCAGAAGGACGGGGACCAGATCGACTACACCCCGGACAACGGCAAGCACCGCATCCGGATCAGCGTCGACCCGACCCCGGACTTCAAGGACCCCTACGCGCACCTGCTCGACCTGGAGAAGCAGGTGAGCGCCCGGTCGGCGTACCAGAGGACGACGCTGCACCCGAACACCTTCCAGGGGACCACCCAGGCCGCCCTGTGGGAGTTCAGCTGGCAGGAGAAGAAGGACTTCCCGGGTCCCCGGCGGGCCATCGACCAGATGTACATCGGTCCGGACGGCAAGGAGTACGCCATCTTCATGGCGGCCCCGGCCGCGGACTGGGTGACCGCCCGGTCGCAGTTCGACACCGCGCTCAGCGGCTGGCAGCCCGCTCCGCACTGACCGGGGCGGCCTCCCTCCGGACGACTCTGCCACCGATCACTGGCGTAAATCCCAAATTCGGGTTACCGGCGGGTACCCAAAGTGGCCGGGGCCCAATACGCTCACCCGCATGACGGACTCGCAGGCCCCCGCTGCCCCGCTCCCGACCGTGCCGGAGCCCACCAACCCGGTCGCCGCCGCCCCGGCCGGCGCACGTACCGCCGCCGACGTGGTGACCCCTGATCTGGTGGCCCGGCTCACCCGCGGGGTGATCGGCTCCGGCCGGACCGCCAACCACACCCCCTTCACCGGGGACGAGCTCGCGGTCCTCCCGGAGGCCACGACCGAGGACGTCGCCACCGCCTTCGAGCGGGCCCGCGCCGCCCAGCCCGCCTGGGCGGCCCTGCCGGTCCGCGCGCGGGCCGCCGTCCTGCTCCGCTTCCACGACCTCCTGCTCGACCGCCAGGCCGAGATACTCGACCTGATCCAGCTGGAGACCGGCAAGGCCCGCCTGCACGCCCACGAAGAGGTCCAGGCGGTCGCCGTCGCCGCCCGCCACTACGGCCGAAAGGCCCCCGGCTACCTGCGGCCCAAGCGCCACACCGGGGCCCTTCCCGTGCTCACCAAGGTCACCGAGCTGCGCCAGCCGCGCGGGGTCGTCGGCCAGATCGCGCCCTGGAACTACCCCCTGGAGCTGTCGGTCGGCGACGCGCTGCCCGCCTTCGTCTCCGGCAACGCCGTCGTGATGAAGCCCGACACCGAGACCGCCCTGACCGCCCTGTGGGCCCGGGAGCTGCTCATCGAGGCCGGCCTGCCCGCCGAGGTCTTCCAGATCGTCATCGGCGAGGGCCCCGTCGTCGGCCCCGAGGTGGTCCGGCACGCCGACTACGTCTCCTTCACCGGCTCCACCCGCACCGGCCGCGAGGTCGCCCGGGGCGCGGCCGACCGCCTGGTCGGCGTCACCCTGGAACTCGGCGGCAAGAACGCCATGCTCGTCCTGCACGACGCCGACGTGGAGAAGGCCGCCCAGGGCGCCGTCCGCGCCTGCTTCTCCTCCGCCGGCCAGCTCTGCATCTCCATCGAGCGGCTCTACGTGCACGCCTCGGTCGCCGACGCCTTCGTCGAGCGGTTCGCCGCCCGCACCCGCGCGATGCGGCTCGGCGCCTCCCTCGCCTACGGCGCGGACATGGGCTCGCTGGTCGGCGAGCGCCAGCTGGAGACCGTACGACGGCACGTCGACGAGGCCGTCGCCAAGGGCGCCACCCTGGTCGCCGGCGGTGTGGCGCGCCCCGACATCGGCCCGCTGTTCTACGAGCCCACCATCCTCGACGGGGTGGAGGCGCCCATGGCGGTGTGCGCCGAGGAGACCTTCGGCCCGGTCGTCTCGATCTACCGGTTCACCGACGAGGACGAGGCGATCGCCCTCGCCAACGCGACCCCGTACGGCCTGAACTCCAGCGTGTGGACCAAGGACGCCCGGCGCGGCCACGCGGTCGCCGCCCGGCTGCGCACCGGCACCGTCAACATCAACGAGGGCTACGCGCCCGGCTACGGCAGCGTGCAGTCGCCGATGGGCGGCATGAAGGAGTCCGGCCTCGGCCGGCGCCACGGCTCCGAGGGCATCCTCAAGTTCACCGAGGCGCAGACCGTCGCCCACCAGCGACTCCTGCCGATGGCGCCCGCGCTCGGCATGGACGACGAGAAGTACGCCGCTTTCATGACCCGCGGCCTGAAGGCCATGAAGGCCCTTCGCTTGCGCTAGGAGGCGTGTCGGTGTCGTTCGGCAAGAAGCAAGAGGACCGGCAGCACGACCGGCAGCACGAGCAGCGGTACGACTACGACGTCATCGTGGTCGGCTCCGGGTTCGGCGGTTCGGTCTCGGCCCTGCGGCTGACCGAGAAGGGCTACCGGGTCGGCGTCCTGGAGGCAGGCCGCCGCTTCACCCGCGAAAGCCTCCCGCGGAACTCGTGGGACCTGCGCAACTACCTGTGGGCGCCGGCCCTCGGGCTGTACGGGATCCAGCGGATCCACCTGCTCGGCAAGGTGATGGTGCTGGCCGGCGCCGGGGTGGGCGGCGGTTCGCTCAACTACGCCAACACCCTCTACGTGCCGCCGCCGGCCTTCTTCCGGGACCGGCAGTGGGCAGGCATCACGGACTGGCAGGAGGAGCTGGCCCCCTACTACGACCAGGCCAAGCGGATGCTCGGGGTGCGCCTCAACCCGACCGTGACCCCCTCCGACGTCCATCTGAAGGCGGTCGCCGAGAAGATGGGCGTCGGCGACACCTTCCACCTGGCCCCGGTCGGCGTGTTCTTCGGCGACGGCCGGGACGCCGGCGGAACCTCCACCGCCCGGCCCGGCGAGGAGGCGGCCGACCCCTACTTCGGCGGGGCCGGACCGTCCCGCAAGGCCTGCACCGAGTGCGGCGAGTGCATGACCGGCTGCCGGCACGGCGCGAAGAACACCCTGAACGAGAACTACCTGCACCTCGCCGAGCGGGCGGGCGCGGTCATCCACCCGATGACCACCGTGACCGCCCTGGCCGAGCACCCCGAGGGCGGCTACCGGGTCCGCACCGTTCCCACCGACCACCGGCGCTCCGGCAGGTCCACGGTGCTCCGCGCGCGGCACGTCGTCCTCGCCGCCGGCACGTACGGCACCCAGACCCTGCTGCACACCATGAAGGACCGCGGGGAACTGCCCCGCCTGTCCGACCGGCTCGGCGACCTGACCAGGACCAACTCCGAAGGCCTGGTGGGCGCCCAGACCGACGACCGGCGCTACCGCAGGAAGCACGGCCCGGACCGGCGCGCGGACTTCACCCGGGGCGTGGCGATCACGTCCTCGGTCCACCCCGACGCGGACACCCACATCGAACCGGTCCGCTACGGCAAGGGCTCCAACGCGATGGGGTTCCTGACCGTCCTCCAGGTCCCCTACGGCAGGCACCGGGTGGCGGCCTGGCTCGGCCGCACCGCCGCCCACCCCGTCCAGCTGCTCCGCTCGCTGTCCAACCGGCGCTGGTCCGAACGCACCATCATCGGTCTGGTCATGCAGTCGGTGGACAACTCCCTGACCACGTACCGCAAACCGCGCGGCATCGGGAAGGGCCTGCTCACCGCCCGCCAGGGCCACGGCGAACCCAACCCCACGCAGATAGCGGACGCCACCCGCGCGGCCACCCTGCTCGCCGAGGAGATCAACGGATTCCCCGGCAGCAACGTGGGCGAGCTGATGGGCACCCCGCTGACCGCGCACTTCCTCGGTGGCTGCCCGATCGGCGGCTCCCCGGAGGAGGGCGTGGTGGACCCCTACCACCGGCTGTACGGCTATCCGGGCATCTCGGTGGTCGACGGCTCGGCGGTCTCCGCGAACCTGGGCGTGAACCCGTCGCTGACGATCACCGCCCAGGCGGAGCGGGCCATGTCGTACTGGCCGAACAAGGGCGAGGCCGACCCGCGGCCCGCGCAGGGCGCGGCGTACGAGCGGCTCCCGGCGGTGGAACCGGTGAGTCCGGTGGTGCCGAAGGACGCCTTCGGCGCGCTGCGGCTGCCGTTCCTGGCGGTCCCGGAGGTCCCGCCGAAACGGCAGCCGTGAGGCAGGCGTCAGGCAGTCGTGCGGCAGCCGTGAGGCAGCCGTGAGGCAGGCGTGCGGCAGCCGTGAGGTGCGCGCCGGCCGGTGACCCCCGTCCACCGGCCGGCGCGCGGCCCGTCAGCCGCGCCGGGTACGGCGGCGTGCGGAGAGCACGAGTGCGGCACCGGCGCCGATCACCGCGGCGGCCGCGCCGGCCAGCGGCAGCACCGAGCTGCCGGTGTTGCCCAGCTCGCCGTTCGGTGCGGGAGTGTTCCCGTCGGTGGTGGCGGTGGGCGTCGGTGTCGCGGACCCGGAGGCCGAGGCGGTCGGGGTCGCGGTCGGCGACGGGGAGCCGCTCGCCGTCGGCGACGGGCTCGCCGAGGTGCCGGTGCTGGTGCTGGTGCTGGGCGACGGCGAGGTGGTGACGGCGTCCACGGTGAGGGCGGCGGTGTTGTTCTCCGGCTTCACCTCGGTGGCGGGCGCTCCCTCACCCCAGGTGTTCCACCCGACCGTGAGCGAGCCCTTGGCGCCGTCGACCACCTTGTCGATCTTCAGCTCGAACGGGAAGTCGATCTTCCGTTCCCAGAAGAGCCGCTGGCCGCTCTCGCAGATGTACCGGGAGGCCGGGGCGGTGCCGGCGTACGGCGCACCCTCCTCGTCGACGGCCCGGCAGCTGTCCGGGACCTTGCCCGCCGAGACTCCCTGCGGCAGCCGCACGTCGAAGGAGGCACCGGGGAACGTCCGGTTGTCGATCTGGTTGTCGTACGGGTTCTCCATCCACCCCGGACCGTAGTTGCGGAAGCCCAGCGGGACCCGCACCGTCTCTCCGGGCCTGCCGGTGACGGCCGTGTCCTCGACCGCCAGGTCGGCCGAGTTGGCGACGGTGATCCGCTCGCGGTGGAAGTTGTCGCCGGGGGTGAGGTCGGGGGAGCGCAGGGTGCCGGAGGCCGGGCGCGGGACGAGCTTCAGCTTCGCCTTCGGCCGCTGCGGGATGTCGTACTCCATGTGATGGCCGACCTGGTAGAACAGGTGCTCCCGGAAGGCCCCCGAGTTGGCCGTGATGCCCAGCGGGGTCCCGGGTGACACCTCGTAGGTGGTCCCCGGCAGGAACTCGCCCTCCACCTGGCAGACCACCCGCCACTTCTCGTTGCGGCAGTTGCCGTAGTCGCCGTCCAGGGTCATGCCGTGCGACGTGTAGACGCCGAACTCGATCGCCTTCAGCGGCACCGTGCCGGCGTTCCTGATGACGGGCCGGATCTGCTGCCGCTCGCCGACCGCCGGGTCGGTCTTGAGCGGGAGCTTCTCCAGCGCGAGGTCGGTCCCGTTCACGGTGACCGTGGCCGTGGCGGGCGCGATGGTGCCGGCGGCCGTCCGGCCGGTCATCGTGATCCTGCCGGTCTCGTTGCCCCGCGTGCCCTTGGCGGCCGTGACCTCCAGGGAGACCACCTCGGGGCCGACGGCCCCCTTCTTCGCACAGACCACGGCGGCCTCGCCCAGGACGCAGCCCTTGTTGGCGGGCACGGCGGGCAGCGCGACGTCGGCGATGCCCTTGATCGTGCTCAGGTCCACCCGGTACGCGGCGTCGACGGGACGGCCGGTGTCTCCGCCGTGCACCCGGAAGTCGACGCGCATCGGGGTCGGCTTCCCGGCCTCCGAGTACGGACTCAGGAACAGCTCGTCGTAGGGGGTGTACAGACGGTAGTCGTACCCCGTGGCCCCGGCGGGCACTGCTGCTCCGGCGGCGATCAGTCCGACGCCGGCCAACAGTGAGAGTCGCTTTCTCATGCCCTGCGAGACCGGCGGCATTGCAGCGGAGTTGCATGTTCCGCTGTGTGATCGAGGACACACCCGGTGATCGTGCGATGCGGCACAACCATCGGGGCCGACCGCTGGTCACCTAGGTGCGATCGGCGGGGACCGCGCTCGGAGGGGGAGCGCGGTCCCGGCCCTGACCGCACCGTGGACCCCGGGGGGAGTCCGCCGCGGACCCCGGGGGGAGTCCGCGGAAGGTGACGGAACGGCCGGCCCCGGGCGTCCCCGGAGCCGGCCGTCCTTCATGAGGTGACCGGGCTGCTGTCCCCTGCCGTCCGGTCACGCGCCGCAGCGAGGTCCCACGACGCACGCTCCACGGGTCGTACGTCTCATCGCTCCGGCGGAGCCACGCGTGACACCCTCACCAACGAAGGCGCCGTGGGGCGGTCACGGTCCGGACGGGTGACGAACAGGCGCTCAGACCCGGCCGCGGCACAGCTCCAGCATGGTCATCGCGAGCGAGGTGCCCGGCTTGCCCAGGGCCTCGCTCCAGTGGCCGAGCACCTCCATCTCGCGGGACAGGTGCACCCGGCGGCCGCCGGAGGAGATCCGGGCCTCCTGGATCACGGCGGACACGGCCATCCGCTCCTGGATCAGCCCGATGATCCGGTCGTCGATCGAGTCGATCCGGGCACGGGAGTCGGCGATCAGCTGCTCGGGGGCGGTGGTGGCTGCGGTCATCGGTCTCTCCTGTGGTGTCGGTTGTGTCTGGGGTGTCGGTGTGTTCGGGGGTGTCCGACAGGAGGGGCGGAACGCGAGAGCGCCCCGGTCCTGTCGGACCGGGGCGCTCTGCGAAGTCTGCGGCTCAGGCGAGCATCACGCGGACCCATGGCGACCGGACCGACCGGTGCCATAGGTAAAGAGGAAGCCCACCTGCTTGCGCATGGAACGGATTATTACCGTGCTGCCGGCCCCGGGCCAAGCAGGTTCGGATGGTGAGACGAATCGGGCCACCCGTCCCCCGTTAGAATCGACAACACACAACACCCTCTTTCCGCCGGAAGGCCGCCCCGTGCCAGTCGCATCCCCCGCCGCACCGGACGTCGTCCTCGTTGTCGACTTCGGCGCGCAGTACGCCCAGCTCATCGCCCGCCGCGTCCGTGAGGCCCGGGTCTACAGCGAGATCGTGCCCAGCACGATGCCCGTGGCCGAGATGCTGGCCAAGAACCCCAAGGCGATCATCCTCTCCGGCGGCCCGTCGTCCGTGTACGAAGAGGGCGCCCCGCAGCTCGACCGCGCCATTTTCGAGGCCGGGGTCCCGGTCTTCGGCATGTGCTACGGCTTCCAGCTGATGGCCACCACCCTCGGCGGCACCGTGGACAACACCGGTGCCCGCGAGTACGGCCGCACCCCGCTGACCGTCACCAAGCCGGGTTCCACCCTGTTCGAGGGCACCCCCGAGCACCAGTCGGTGTGGATGTCCCACGGCGACGCCTGCTCCGCCGCCCCCGAGGGCTTCACCGTCACCGCCTCCACGAACGTCGTGCCCGTCGCCGCCTTCGAGAACGACGAGAAGAAGCTGTACGGCGTGCAGTACCACCCCGAGGTGATGCACTCCACGCACGGCCAGCAGATCCTGGAGCACTTCCTCTACCGCGGCGCCGGCCTGGCCCCCAGCTGGACCACCGGCTCCATCGTCGAAGAGCAGATCGCGGCCATCCGCGAGCAGGTCGGCGACAAGCGCGCCATCTGCGGCCTGTCCGGCGGCGTGGACTCCGCGGTCGCCGCGGCCCTGGTCCAGAAGGCCATCGGGTCCCAGCTGACCTGCGTGTACGTCGACCACGGCCTGATGCGCAAGGGCGAGACCGAGCAGGTCGAGAAGGACTTCGTCGCCGCGACCGGCGTGCAGCTCAAGGTCGTCGACGCGCAGGAGCGCTTCCTCGACGCGCTCAAGGGCGTCTCCGACCCCGAAGAGAAGCGGAAGATCATCGGCCGCGAGTTCATCCGGGTCTTCGAGCAGGCCCAGGCCGAGATCATCGCCGAGGCCCCGCACGAGACCCCGGTGGAGTTCCTGGTCCAGGGCACCCTGTACCCGGACATCGTGGAGTCCGGCGGTGGCACCGGCACCGCGAACATCAAGTCGCACCACAACGTGGGCGGCCTCCCCGAGGACCTGGAGTTCCAGCTCGTCGAGCCGCTGCGCCAGCTGTTCAAGGACGAGGTCCGCATGGTCGGCCAGGAGCTCGGCCTGCCCGAGGAGATCGTCCAGCGCCAGCCGTTCCCCGGCCCGGGCCTGGGCATCCGCATCGTCGGCGAGGTCACCAAGGACCGCCTGGACCTGCTGCGCGAGGCCGACGCCATCGCCCGCGAGGAGCTGACCTCGGCCGGTCTGGACCGCGAGATCTGGCAGTGCCCGGTCGTGCTGCTCGCCGACGTCCGCAGCGTGGGCGTCCAGGGCGACGGCCGCACCTACGGCCACCCGATCGTGCTGCGCCCGGTGTCCTCCGAGGACGCCATGACCGCGGACTGGACGCGCATGCCGTACGAGGTCCTCGCCCGGATCTCCACCCGGATCACCAACGAGGTCCCCGACGTGAACCGCGTGGTGCTGGACTGCACCAGCAAGCCGCCGGGCACGATCGAGTGGGAGTGACGCCGGAGTAGCCCTCCCGCGCCGCCGCACGCACCGCGGAAGCCGCCGTCCCCTCGCGGGGCGGCGGCTTCGCCGTTCCTCTGGTCACTTGCGCCCCCCGCCGGTACCTTGCGCGGGCCACGCCGACCGAGGAGGGGACCATGCCCGACCAGCCCGAGCCGGTGCCCGAGGAGCGACTGGCCTTCGACCTGCCGCCCGTGTCCGGCACCCCCGCCGAGGAGCGCGAGCACCGCAGGCGGAGGCTCGCCGGGGCGCTGCGCGTGTTCGGGCGGCTCGGGTACGAGGACGGGGTCGAAGGGCACATCACCGCCCGCGACCCGGAGTACGAGGACTGCTACTGGGTCAACCCCTTCGGGCGGGCCTTCGCCACGCTGACCGCCGACGACCTGCTGCTCGTGGACGGGGACGGCCGGGTGCTGCGGGGCGGGCGGCGGGTCAACCAGGCCGCCTTCGCCGCGCACGCGGCCGTGCACCGGGCCCGGCCCGAGGTGGTGGCCGTGGCCCACGCCCCCACCCCGTACGGCCGGGCGCTCGCCGCCCTCGGCGAGCTCCTCGCCCCCATCGGCCCGGAGTCCTGCGCCTTCTACGAGGACCACGCCCTGCTCGACCAGTACACGCACCTGGCCGGCGACCCCGAGGAGTGCCGCCGGATCGCGTTCGCGCTCGGCCCCCGCAAGGCCCTGATCCTCCGCAACCGCGGACTGCTCACCGTCGGCACCTCGGTGGACGCGGCCGCCTGGTGGACGCTGGCCATGGACCGGGCCGCCCGGGTGCAGCTGCTCGCGCGCGCGGCGGGGAAGCCGGTGCTCATCGACCACCGCAGCGCGGTCGCCGGCCGCGAGCGGTTCGGCACCGACCTGGCGGCCTGGGTGAGCTTCCAGCCGCTCCGCCGACCGGACGGCACGGACGTCCCGGACGACGCGCAGGACACGCGGGACAAGCGCGACACGCCGAGGGCGTCAACATCATGAACGGTTAATCACCTGCTCTGACATCGTGCGCAATCCGGAGCACTGCCGCAGTGGTGCACAATTCGCAGGCACTGCACCGTAGTTCAGAGAGGCGGCACGTTCGTGGCTGTCCAAGAGATCCACCGAACCACCCACGGCGGCGGCTGCACCTGCGACGACTGCCCGCACGGAGCGCGCGAGGGACACCGCCGCGCGGTCGAGGCCTTCCTGGAGAAGCGGGACGGGTTCGCCGCCGGCCAGGGCCTGCCCGCCGCCGTGGCCCGCTCGGCCGGCGCCTCCCGCCAGTGGGTCTCCGACGAGCTGACGCTGTCCGCCCGTACGGTCGCCGACCGGGGCCGTGAGGCCGGGCACTCCTGGCTGTACCTGCTGTCCCGGCGGGCCGTGCTCGCCGTGTGGATCGCCGCCGGGGTGCTGCTGCTGGTGCAGGTGGGCACCGCGCTGGGCACCGGCTGGTCCACCGCCCGCACCGCCGGGCTGCTGGCCGCGCTGGTGCTGGCCGCGCTGCTGACCGTCGCGGCCCGCGCCCAGACCCTGCGCGGCGGGCTGATCGCCCCGCTGGTCGGCGAGGACAACCGGCTGTCCACCTCCAAGACGGTGCCCTGCGCCTGGCTGCTGCTGATCGCGTTCGCCGCGCTGCTGCCCGCGCTCCGGCTGGCCGCCTCCGGGCCCGGTGCGGAACGGGCCGCCCTGGCCGAGGGCCTGGGCCTGTGGCGGGCCCTGCCGCTGCTGGCCGTGCTGGCGCTGACCTCGGGCGTGGCCGTGCTGGTGCGCCGGGTGGTGTCGTTGCGGATCATGCGGCAGCGGCTGCAGAAGCTGCCCGCCGACCGGCCGCGCGGGGTGGACCTGCTGACCGACGACGCGGGCCGGGGCAGCCTGCCCGACGCGCAGTACGTGCTGGTCTCCACCGTGGTGCTGGCCTACGCGGCCGTGTCACTGGCCCGGTTCCCCGACCGGCTGCCCCGGCTGCCGTGGGCGCTGGCCCTGCTGGTGGCCCTGTCGGCCACGGTGTACCTGGCCGCGAAGTACGCCGAGGGCAACCGCCCCCTCATCCTGTCGGTGGTACGGACGCGGGAGCCGGGGGACCTGGACGGCGCGGTGCGCACCGGCGACGACATCGAGATCCGGGGCGTGGGCTTCGTGCCGCCCGGCGCGCAGACCCCCGAGATGCTGGCCCGGCTGGTGGTGCGGATCGGCGCCGTCCACGTGCACGTACCGCTGGTGCCGGTCGCGGGCGGCTTCAGCAACCCCGCCGACACGGTGCTCATCGTGCCGGTGCCGGCCGAGGTGGAACCGGGCAGCACCCCGGTGCAGGTGGTCACCGCGGCCGGGGTGGAGTCCAACTGCTGCGTCATCGAGATCGCCGAATGACCGGCCCCGGGGTATGCATGGGGTGTGATCCCCACTGACCTCAGGGAGCGGGCCGCCCGCCACGCACTGCTGCCCCTGCGCCTCTTCCTCGGCGTCACCTTCGTCTACGCGGGCCTGGACAAGCTGACCGATCCCGCGTTCCTGTCCGACTCCGGGACCGGGTCGATCGGCGACCTGATGCGCGGGGTGCGGGACACCTCGGCGGTGCCGGGGCTGGTGGACCTGGCCCTGAAGTCCCCGGTCGGCTTCGCCGTGGTGCTGGCGATCGGGGAGCTCCTGGTCGGACTGGGCACGCTGGCCGGGCTGCTGGCCCGGATCGCGGCCCTCGGCGGGGCGCTGATCTCGCTCAGCCTGTGGCTCACGGTGAGCTGGCAGGTCACCCCGTACTACTACGGCAACGACCTGATCTACCTGATGGCGTGGCTGCCCCTGGTGCTGGCCGGAGCGGGCTACCCGTCGCTGGACGAGCTGATCCGGTCCCGCCGGTCCCGCCGTACCGCGTAGGTGACCAGGCCCAGCAGGGCCGCCAGGGACAGCCCGCCCATGGTCATGGGTACCACCACCCACCAGGCGAGGTCGGCCTCCCCGGTCGCGTCGAGCAGGTAGAGCAGGCCGGCGGTGAGCAGGACCAGGCCCGCGACCATCCGCCCCGGCTGGAACTCATGACGTCGCACGGGCCACCTCCACCTGTCCCACACCCGCGGTCAGGTGCAGCTCGATCGTTCCGCCGGCCTCGGTGCCGGGGGCCGGCGGCAGGGTCGCCGTCCGGTGCTGGTCGCGCACTCCCTCGATGCGGTCGGCGCGGTCGCCGGGCAGCTGCACGTCGCCGACCCGGACCGTGACGTCCGCCTCGGCGGTGACCTCGCGGGGCAGGATCACCTTGAGCCGGCCCGCCTTGATGGAGGCGTTCACGCCGAGGGTGGTGCCCTTGGCCACGTCCAGCCGGCTCAGGTCCAGGGTGGCCAGGCCGGTGCCCGCCGCGTACGAGGGCTGCACCTGGGCCACGGCCGCGGGCCGCCAGTCGACCCTCCGGAAATCGGTGCCGATGTCCCGGGGGAGGGCGGCGGACGCACCGAGCAGCGCCGCGGTCACCAGGGCCATCAGGACGGTGCCCAGGCCGGTGCGGCCGAACAGCGAGCTCACCAGCAGACCGAGGCCGAACACCGCGAGCGCGCAGGCCAGCCCGAACTGCAGGGCGTGGCCGAGCGGTTCGCCCTGCCAGTTCGCCGCGGTGCCCGCGACGCCCGCGATCAGCGCCGCGCCGAACACGTGCCCGGCGAGGCGGGTGCGCGGTCCCCGCCGCATCCGGCCCGGGCCCTCGCCCCGTGGGCCGTGCGGGCCGCCCGAACCCGGCGGCGGCGCGTCGGCGGGCTCCCCCGCGTCCGGCCCCCACAGGTAGCCGGTGCCCGGGGCCCCGGTCTTCACCAGCGGGTCCCGCCACCAGGAGGGACCGCCCGGGACGGGTGGCGCCTGCGCTTCCGGCGGGACGTCGACCCGCGGCCGGTCCCCGGCCGGCTCCGCCTCGGAGGTGCCCGGGGCGGGAGCCTGCCGGCGGCGCTGCGACCAGTGCGCGGCGCCCGCGACCGCCAGGATGACCAGCACCGAGAAGCCGCCGATGCCGCCGTTGTCCAGCATCGTCAGGAACAGCGCGCAGCCGACCAGGGCGGCCAGCACGGCCGCCAGGGTGCCGGCCTCGATCCGGCCGGTGAGCAGCTTCTTCGCCTCGCTGTCCTCGTCGCCCTCCATGGGCACGAACAGCCAGGCGAAGCCGTAGAAGACCAGGCCCAGGCCGCCGGTGAGGGCGAGCACGCCGAGCACGATCCGGAAGATCACCGGGTCGAGGTCGAAGTGCCGGCCCAGGCCGCCGCAGACGCCCGCCAGCACCTTGTCGCGCTTGGCGCGGCGCAGCGGCGGGCGGTCGGCGGCCGGGTCCCGGTCCGTCGGCGGGGAGTCCTGGGCGGCTGGGTTCATGCGTCCATGGTGACGGGCCCTCCGGGGGCCCGGTATCCGGCCCTACCCTGGCAGAACCCTGAGAATCCCCCGAGGGGGAGCCCGCCAAAACCGGGGGCTTACCCGATGTGCCGCGGGCCGTGCGCGTGTGACGATCGGGGCATGCCAGCAGTCGCCGCACCACCCGGAACCCCGCACGCCCCCGAGGAAGGGGAGCAGCCCGCGCGCAAGCTGTACCGCAGCGCCGACGGGCGGATGCTCGGCGGGGTCGCGCGCGGCCTCGCCGGGCACCTGGGGCTGCCCGTGCTGTGGGTCCGGCTGGCCTTCTTCGGCCTGTTCGTCTTCGGCGACGGGCTGGGCGTCCTGCTCTACGCCGCGTTCTGGGTGTTCGTGCCGCTCGGGGTCGGCGGCAAGCCCGCCGGCCGTTCCTTCTTCGAGACGCTGCCCGACGGCCGGCGCCGCCTGCGCACCCCGGACAAGGGACAGGTCCTCGCGCTGGTGGTGCTCGCCGCGGGCGTCGCGGCCTTCGGGGCCAAGGTGCAGGCCGGCGGCGACTCCGGCCGCTACCTGTGGCCCACACTGCTGGTCGGCGCCGGTGTGGTGCTGGTGTGGCGGCAGGCCGACAACGCCCGCCGCGCCCACTGGACGCCCGCCGGCGGGCGGAACGCCCGGCTGCTCCAGGCCGGCCGGGCCCTCGCCGGGGTCGCACTGGTCGGCGTCGGCCTGACCGTCTTCATCGTCGCGCGCGGGTCCGCCGCCCAGCTGGGCAACGTACTGACCGCGGCCCTCGCCGTCCTCGTCGGCATCGCGCTGCTCGCCGGACCGTGGCTGATCCGGATGACCCAGGACCTCTCCGAGGAACGCCTGATGCGCATCCGCGCCCAGGAGCGCGCCGAGGTGGCCGCCCACGTGCACGACTCCGTCCTGCACACCCTCACCCTGATCCAGCGGAACGCGGAGGACGTGGGCGAGGTGCGCCGGCTGGCCCGGGCGCAGGAGCGGGAGCTGCGGAACTGGCTGTACAAGCCGGAGGGCACCGGCAAGGACGAGGCGGAGGAGCCGGCCACCCTGGCGGAGGCCGTGAAGAAGACGGCGGCCGCGGTCGAGGACCACCACGGGGTCCCGATCGAGGTCGTGGTCGTCGGCGACTGCCCGCTCGACGAGAAGCTGGGCGCGCAGGTGCAGGCCGCGCGCGAGGCGATGGTGAACGCGGCCAAGTACGGTGGCGAGGGTGGGCCGGTGCAGGTCTTCGCGGAGGTGGAGGGGCGGACGGTGTTCGTGTCCGTACGGGACCGGGGGCCGGGCTTCGACGTCGACGCGGTGCCCGGTGACCGGATGGGCGTACGAGAATCGATCATCGGCCGGATGCAGCGCAACGGCGGGACCGCCCGGCTGCGGTCCGCGGCGGGCGGCGGTACGGAAGTCGAGCTGGAGATGGAGAGGGCGGCGAGCGCGCAATGACCGAGGAGACGCGATGACCGAGGAGAACGGCCAGGGCCGGCACGTGCGGGTGGTGCTCGTCGACGACCACCGCATGTTCCGCACGGGCGTGCAGGCGGAGATCGGCGAGACCGCCCGGACCGGGGTCGAGGTGGTCGGGGAGGCCGCCGACGTGGACCAGGCGGTCACCGTGATCACGGCCACCCGGCCCGAGGTGGTGCTGCTGGACGTGCACCTGCCGGGCGGCGGCGGGGTCGAGGTGCTGCGGCGCTGCGCCCCGCTGATGGCGGCGGCCGAGAACCCGGTGCGGTTCCTGGCGCTGTCGGTCTCGGACGCGGCCGAGGACGTCATCGGCGTGATCCGGGGCGGGGCCCGCGGTTACGTCACCAAGACGATCACCGGCACGGACCTGGTCGACTCGGTCTTCCGGGTGCAGGACGGGGACGCGGTGTTCTCCCCGCGGCTGGCCGGGTTCGTGCTGGACGCGTTCGCGTCCACGGACGCCCCGCCGGTGGACGAGGACCTGGACCGGCTGACCCAGCGCGAGCGGGAGGTGCTGCGGCTGATCGCGCGCGGGTACGCGTACAAGGAGATCGCCAAGCAGCTGTTCATCTCCGTGAAGACGGTCGAGTCGCACGTCTCGGCGGTGCTGCGCAAGCTCCAGCTCTCCAACCGGCACGAGCTGACGAGGTGGGCCACGGCCCGGCGCCTGGTGTGAGTCGTCCCGCGGCCCGGCGGCACCGCGGCCCGGCGGTTGACCGGGCCGCGGGCCCCGGTCAGTCGCGGGTGAGGGTCCCGTTGTCCGGGAAGCCGCGCATGGTCAGCTTCGCGGTGCGGTCGTCGGTCCGGCGCAGCGTCACCCGGCTGGTGTCGGAACAGCCTGCGCCCTGCCGTTTCTGGACGACGATGTCATCAGCGACGATCACCCGGTCCTGGGGCGTGTCCGATATCAGCACCCAGTTGGACTTGCAGTGCAGCGTCACGTACTCGGCCTTGCCGATGATCTCCTCGACGCGGCCCCCCGACAGGGTCAGGACCATCGTGTAATCCCCGTTCGGGCTGTCGATCGTGCCGCGCCAGGTGCCCTTCCAGGCGGCGTCCATGGCGGGCGGGGCCGTCGGAGTGGGTGTCGGTGTCGCAGTCGGCGTCGTGGTGGCCGTGACGGTGATGGTGGCGGTGGGTGCCGGGCTGCCCCCGGCGTCGCCGTCCGATCCGGTGGCGAGGCCGGTGACGGTCGCGGCGGCGGCCGCGCCGACGAGCAGGCCGACGACCAGCCAGATCCATCCGGGCGGGCTTTTGGCGGGTGCGGGTGCGGGTGCGGGCTCGGGCTCGGAGGCCGGTTCGGGCAACGCGGGTGTGGACATGGTCGGTTCCCCCCTGGAGACAGGGCAGGGAATCTACCCGCCGCGCCCGTGCGCGGCTACGCGGGACGGGCGGCGCCCGCCCAGGGCATGGAGTCGACCGGGGCGACCCGGACCGTGGAGCCGGGCCGGGGGGCGTGGATCATCTGCCCGTTGCCGATGTAGAGCCCCACGTGGGTGACGCCGGGATAGAAGAAGACCAGGTCGCCGGGGGCCAGCTGGCTCTTCGTGATCCGCCGGCCGGCGTTGATCTGGGTGTACGTCGTGCGGGGCAGCGAGACCCCGGCCGAGCGCCAGGCGGCCTGGGTGAGGCCCGAGCAGTCGAAGGAGCCGGGGCCCGTCGACCCCCAGACGTACGGCTTGCCGATCGCCCCGTACGCGAAGGAGACGGCCCGGGCCGCTCGGGAAGCGTCGGCGGCCGGGACGGGCCGGGCGGCCGGGGCGGACGCGGTGGTCTTCGCCGAGCCGCTGCCGGGGCCGCTGCCGGGGCCCTGCGGTGCGGCGGCGGGGCCGGAGGCGGGGTCCATGGCCTCGTAGCGGGCCCGCTCCTCGGCGGTGAGCCGGTCCAGCAGGCGGCGCGCGGCCTCGAGCTTGCCCTCGACGGTCCGCTTGTGGCGGGCGAGCTCGGCCTGCTGCCCGCGGAGCTCGGCGAGGCGGCCCGCGGCCTCGGTGCGGAGCCGGCCGACCTCGTCGAGCCGGCTGCGCACGGTGGCGAGGTCCGCGGCGCTGCGGTCCCCGGCCCGGTCCAGCAGGGCCGCACGCTCCAGGTACTCCTGCGGGTCGTCGGAGAGGGCCAGCTGCACGGCAGGGCCGAGGGCGCCGCTGCGGTACTGGGAGGCGGCGAGCGAGCCGAGGGCGTTGCGGGCGGTGTTCAGCCGGTCGGTCGTCCGGGCGGTCCGGTCGCGCAGCTCGTCGAGGGACCGCTGGGCCCGGTCGGCCTTCTCCTTCGCCCCGTTGTACTGCTCGGCCGCGGCCTCGGCCTCCTCGTAGAGCCGGTCCACCCGCTCCTTGACCTGGGCCGGGGTGGGCCGGGGCTCCGCTGCCGAGGAACCTTCGAACGCGGTCGCGGTGGCAGCGCCCGCCAGGGCGAGGGTGGCGGCCTTCCGGACGGTGCCGCCGGAGAGCGGGCGCTGCCTGGGCTTTCGATGACTGGCCACGTCACGCGTCCTTCCGTCGTCCCGTTCGTCTTGGGGGAGGACGCTAAACCCGTAGGTAACGGGCAGATGACGAGATGACCCGAAGTGACCGGATGTGATTGATCAGGGATGCGATTGATCAGGTCCAGAGAACGGCGATGAAGATATTGGCGATGGTCAGTCCGCCGACCGCACCGAACAGTCCCTTGTCCACCTGCTCCTCGTCCCGCTTCACGTAGACGAGCGCGAGGATCACGAACAGGACGGCCAGCTTCACGCCGATCTTGATGTTGTTGACGGGGTTGCCGTCCATCTCGTTGAAGCCGACCAGTAGTACGCCGGTCACCAGCATGGTCAGCGCGCCGTGCAGCATCGCGGGTGAGAAGCGGGCGGTGCCCGCGCCCATCGCCTTCATCTGGGTCAGGAAGCCGCCGAGCAGCGCGGCGATGCCGATGATGTGGAGGCCGACGAAGGCGTTGGTGAGTACGTCCATGCGCCCGAGCGTACGGGGGCCCCTTCCGGGCCCGGGAGGCGGTCCGGTTCAGGCGGTCCGGCTCCCTGCGCACCGTCCTCGTGCCCGATTTTTCGGCGCGGGAACCGGCTGTCGGCCCGGAGCCCTAAACTCGTAAAGCGATGAGCAGCCTCTTTGACGACAGCTTCCTGGCGGACCTCACTCCCTCCGATGAGGAGCCGCCCCCGCCGCCCGAGGACTACGCGTCCGCCCCGGAGGCGGGCGCGGACGACCTCTTCGAGGGCCACTTCGACGCGCCCATGAGCGGTGACCGGTACTACCGGGACGGCTCGGAGAAGCCGGTCATCGACCCGGCCACGCTGCTGGACGGGCTCAACGAACAGCAGCGCGCCGCCGTGGTGCACGCCGGTGCCCCGCTGCTCATCGTGGCCGGTGCCGGCTCCGGCAAGACCCGGGTGCTCACCCACCGCATCGGGCACCTGCTGGCCGCCCGCAACGTCCACCCCGGCCAGATCCTGGCGATCACCTTCACCAACAAGGCCGCCGGCGAGATGAAGGAGCGCGTCGAGGGCCTGGTCGGCCCCCGCGCCGGCGCCATGTGGGTGTCCACCTTCCACAGCGCCTGCGTGCGCATCCTGCGCCGCGAGTCCAAGAGGCTCGGTTTCACCTCGTCCTTCTCGATCTACGACGCGGCCGACTCCAAGCGTCTGATGGCCCTGGTCTGCCGCGACCTGGACCTGGACCCGAAGCGGTTCCCGCCGAAGTCCTTCAGCGCCAAGATCTCCAACCTGAAGAACGAGCTGATCGACGCCGAGGCCTTCGCCGACCAGGCCGCCGACGGCTTCGAGAAGACGCTCGCCCAGGCGTACGGGATGTACCAGTCGCGCCTGCGCGAGGCCAACGCGCTCGACTTCGACGACATCATCATGACCACGGTGCACCTGCTCCAGGCGTTCCCGGACGTCGCCGAGCACTACCGGCGCCGCTTCCGGCACGTGCTGGTGGACGAGTACCAGGACACCAACCACGCCCAGTACACGCTGGTGCGCGAGCTGGTCGGGGCGGGCTACCCGGACCTCCCGCCGGCCGAGCTGTGCGTCGTCGGTGACGCCGACCAGTCGATCTACGCCTTCCGCGGCGCGACCATCCGCAACATCCTCCAGTTCGAGGAGGACTACGCGGACGCGACCACGATCCTGCTGGAGCAGAACTACCGCTCCACCCAGACGATCCTCTCCGCGGCCAACGCGGTCATCGAGCGCAACGAGAACCGCCGCGCCAAGAACCTGTGGACGGACGCCGGCACGGGCGTCGGCATCACCGGCTACGTCGCCGACACCGAGCACGACGAGGCGCAGTTCGTCGCCGACGAGATCGACCGCCTCACCGACGCGGGCGACGCGAAGGCGGGCGACGTCGCCGTCTTCTACCGGACCAACGCCCAGTCCCGCGTCTTCGAAGAGATCTTCATCCGGGTCGGCCTGCCCTACAAGGTCGTCGGCGGCGTCCGCTTCTACGAGCGCAAGGAGGTCCGGGACGTCCTGGCCTACCTGCGCGTGCTGGCCAACCCCGAGGACAACGTCCCGCTGCGCCGCATCCTCAACGTGCCCAAGCGCGGCATCGGCGAACGCGCCGAGGCGATGATCGACGCGCTGGCCTCCCGCGAGCGGATCACCTTCCCGCAGGCGCTGCGGCGGGTGGACGAGGCGTACGGGATGGCCGCCCGGTCCACCAACGCGGTCAAGCGCTTCAACGCGCTGATGGAGGAGCTGCGGACGATCGCCGAATCGGGCGCCGGCCCCGCGGTGGTCCTGGAGGCCGTCCTGGAGCGCACCGGGTACCTGGCCGAGCTCCAGGCCTCCACGGACCCGCAGGACGAGACCCGCATCGAGAACCTCCAGGAACTCGCCGCCGTGGCCCTGGAGTTCGAGCAGGCCCGTGGCGAGGACAACCCCGGCACCCTGGCCGAGTTCCTGGAGCAGGTCGCCCTCGTCGCCGACTCCGACCAGATCCCCGACGAGGACGAGGAGGGCACCGGCGTCATCACGCTGATGACCCTCCACACCGCCAAGGGCCTGGAGTTCCCGGTGGTCTTCCTGACCGGCATGGAGGACGGGGTCTTCCCGCACATGCGGGCCCTGGGCCAGACCAAGGAGCTGGAGGAGGAGCGGCGGCTCGCCTACGTCGGCATCACGCGGGCGCGCGAGCGGCTGTACCTGACCCGGTCGAGCATGCGCAGCGCCTGGGGCACCCCCTCCTACAACCCGCCCTCGCGGTTCCTGGAGGAGATCCCCGACCAGTACCTGTCGTGGAAGCGGACGGGCCCGGTGCAGAAGCCGGCCGGCCCGCTGCGCGGCAGCGCCGGTGCCGGCGGCCGGGGTGGCGGGAAGGCCACGTTCGGGACCTCGCCGGAAGCGTTCCTGTCCTCCTCGCGCGCGAAGTCCGGCCCGTCCGGCTTCGCCACGCGCCGGACGGCCGACAAGCCGGTGATCTCGCTGGCGGTGGGGGACCGGGTCACCCACGACCAGTTCGGCCTGGGCACGGTCATGGAGGTCCGGGGAGCGGGCGCGGACGCGCAGGCGACGATCGACTTCGGGGACGCCAAGCCGAAGCGGCTGCTGCTGCGTTACGCGCCGGTGGAGAAGCTCTAGCGGGGCGGACGTACGAGGAGCGGCTCCCGCCGGGAGCCGCTCTCCTGGTGTGAGCCGCTCTCTTGGCGTGAGCCGCTCTCCTGGTGTGGGAGGCCCGTCAGTTGGGGTTCAGGCCGTGCTTGCGGAGCCAGGCGGACGGGTCGATCGGTCCGCCGCCACCGGGCCGGACCTCGAAGTGGAGGTGCGGGCCGGTGGAGTTGCCCGAGTTGCCCGAATACGCGATGACGTCACCGGCCTTGACCTTGCCAGACCGGATCTTGGTGCTGCTGAGGTGGCAGTACCAGGTCTCGGTGCCGTCGGGCGAGGTCACTATGGCCATGTTGCCGTAGGCGCTGTTGTACTGGGTGCGGACGACACCGTCGGTCGCGGCCATCACCGGAGTCCCGTAGGAGACCGGGAAGTCGATGCCGGTGTGCACGGACATCCACATGCCGCCGGCCTGCCCGAACCCGGCGCTGAGGCCGTGCTGTTTGACCGGGACCGCGAACTTGGGGCGGAGGGCCTCCTTGCGGGCCGCTTCCTCCGCCGCCTTCTTGCGGGCCTCCTCCTGGGCCACCCGCAGGTCGATGCGTTCCTGGGTGCGGCTGGCGCGGTCCGCGAAGTCCCCGGCGTCCGCGCTGAGCGCGGTGAGCTGGGTGTCGAGCTTGTTGTTCACGGCGACCGGCTTGACCGAGGACGGGTCGGCGGCGGCCAGCGTGGTGACGTCCTCGGCCGGCTTCTCGCCGCCGGTCAGACCGCCCACGGAGGCGGCCGCGACGCCCGCGACGCCCATCACGCAGACGGAGGGCACGGCCACGGTCAGCAGGGCGGAACGCTTCGCCGGGGTCCGGCGGCGGTTCGCCGCGGCGGCCTTGGCGTTGCCGGCCTTGGCGTTGGCCGTCTTGGGGTTGCCCTTGGCGGTGTTCCGGGAGCCGCCCTTGCCGGCGGCACGGCGCGCGGCGCGCGGTCCGGGGTCCGGGTCGGCGTCGGACTGGCGCGGCATGGCCTGCGTCTCGGCGGCGTGCACGGCCTCGTCGAATTCGCCCGATTCACCGGCCTGGTCGGCCTCGTCGGGGGACAGCGCCGCGTCCTGCGCGTCCTGCCCGTCCAGGTCGTCCTGTTCGGGGGTGACCACCTCGAACACGGCGGTGGGCTGCGGCTGCTCGTACCCGCCGGCGTACTGCGCGGACTGGTCGGCGGAGTAGTCGGCGGAATAGTCCGCGGTTTGCGGGGCCGCGTACTCCGTGCCGTACTCGACGGCGTACTCGGCCTGGGCCTGGTAGGCGTCGGTGTTCGAGACCGTGTAGGGGTCGCTGAACCCGGTGCCGTACTGGGTGCCGTACGCGGTGCCGTACTCCGTCCCGTACTCCGTGCCGTACGTGAACTGCTGCGGCAGTTCCTCCTGTACGACGGTGTTCCAGGCGGTCGCGTCGTAGGCGCCGGTCTCCGCGGCGTAGCCGGGCATCGCCCACTGGCCGGAGGCGTCGTAGGCGTAGGCCGTCTGCTGGTAGTCGGCTGCGGCGGGGGCCGCGTACCCCCACTGGCCCGTGGTGTCACCGGGCGCGGCCTGGTTCGGGATGGCTGCGGTCCAGGCGGTGGTGTCGTAGGTGCCGGTCGCCGTGCCGTAGGGGTCGTACGAGGTGAACCCGCCGGCGTATCCACCGCTCTGATCGAAGCCCTGAGCCTGCGCTTCAAAGGTGCCGTAGCTCAGATCACCGGCGAAAGTGGTGGTGGAAAGGCCGTCGTACCCGGGATCCGGGTAGTGGCCCGACGATGGGCGGTCGTTCACCAACTTCTCTTTCGCCTCGGCGGTGGGGGGCCTGGGTGGCCGGGGCTTGATGGGACCCCGGGGGGAAGCAGTGGCGTGACTGTACCCGGCGGTTCGCGGCGACGACAATCTTCGGCGGGTTTCCACCTTTCAGGAACCGGGCATTCGGCCGCCTTTCGGTCGCGCTGAGGGAGAGCCTTGGCCTTGAGTTCGAAATTCGTTCGACTTGCAGGGGGTTCTCGTTTACGCGACCGAAGCGGTGCCGGGGAGGCCCGGAAGCCCCCGGGCGGGCCCGTCGAGGACCTGCCGGACGGCGGAGATGACCGCCGGGTGGGCCGGGAGCGCGAGATGTCCGATGCCGGTGACCTGCACGTTCACCGCGTGCAGGTCCGGGTGCTCGATACGGGCGGTGCCGGTGGGGACCATGAGCGCGTCGAACTCGCTCCAGAACGCCACGAATCGGGTCCGGCAGCCCGGTGCGGGTGCACGCAACTCCGACATCACCGGCGAGTCGGGGCGCATCTGGCGGACCATCGGGTGCACGTCCATGAAGGGGGCGACCGCGGTGCCCGAGTGCGGGGTACCCAGCGTGACCAGGGTGCGGACGCGCGCGTCGCCGCCGAGGCACTGCACGTAGTACCGCGCGACCAGCCCGCCGAGGCTGTGCCCGACCAGGTCCACCCGCTCGTGCCCGGTGCGCGCGCAGAGCTCCTCGACCCGGCGGCCCAGCCGGCGGGCGGCCGTCCGCAGGTCCCGGGTGAGCGGCGAGTAGTCGTACGTCTCCACCCGGCGCAGCCCGTGCGCTCCGAGGGAGCGCCGCGGCAGGACGAAGACCGAGCGGTTGTCCGCGAACCCGTGCAGCAGCAGGGCCGGCGGGCGCTGCCCGGGATCCGCCGACGCCGCCGGCGGTGGTTCCTCCCGCATCCCGGCGGGGTAGAGGAGCAGGTGGCCGGCGAGCACGATCAGCTCGAGCGCGGCGGCCCGGAGCGCGGCCCCCGAGACGGGGCCGGAAGCGGGAACGATCAGTGCGAGCGGCAGCCCCATCGACGCCCTCCCCCGATGACGGACGCCTTCCCCGATGCCTTGCCGGCGGCGCCACGGTGCCGTGCGGCCGGCGGCACGACGGCGCCCGCGCCCCCCGTACGGTGCTTGCTCTCTGTGATTTCCCCCTCGTGGTTGACCGCGAAACGGTGTCGTGCGGGATGCTGTACTTAACGTTCGTTCACTCAGGAGGCAGTGCGATGGGTGTGACCGGTCCGATCCGTGTGGTGGTGGCCAAGCCGGGTCTCGACGGCCATGACCGCGGGGCCAAGGTGATCGCGCGCGCTCTGCGCGACGCCGGCATGGAGGTCATCTACACGGGCCTGCACCAGACGCCCGAGCAGATCGTGGACACCGCCATCCAGGAGGACGCGGACGCGATCGGTCTGTCCATCCTCTCCGGCGCCCACAACACGCTGTTCGCGCGCGTGCTGGAACTGCTGAAGGAGCGGGACGCCGAGGACATCAAGGTGTTCGGCGGCGGGATCATCCCGGAGGACGACATCGCGCCGCTGAAGGCCAAGGGCGTCGCTGCGATCTTCACCCCGGGTGCGACCACCACCTCCATCGTGGACTGGGTCCGCGAGAACGTCCGCTCCGCGGCCTGACCCCGGCCGCCGCGCAGCGTGTACCCGCGCCCCGACCCCGCCCAGGGGTCAGGGCGCGGCCGCCAGTTCGGCCAGCATCGCCTGGCGAAGCCGCAACGTCGCGGTGAGCCGCGCGAAGGCCTCCGCCCAGTACGCAGCACCCCCCTCCCCTTCCGCGACAGGTGCGTCCGCCACTTCCAGACGGCAGGCCTCCGCAGGATCGAGGCAGCGCTCCGCCAGCCCCATCACCCCGCTGAAGCTCCACGGATAGCTGCCCGCGTCCCGCGCCGACCGCAGCGCGTCGACCACGGCCCGGCCCAGTTCCTCCGCCCACGGCACCTCGCACACCCCGAGCAGCTGGAACGCCTCTGACAAGCCGTGGGCCCGGATGAACTCCGCGACCCACGCGGCCCGTTCGGCCGGGTCCAGGGTCTCCAGCAGCCTGGCCCGCTCCGCCAGCGAGGCCGTGCCCGGCCCGGCGGCCGGCGGTGCGGCGGCCGAGCCCAGCAGAGCCCGTGACCACTCCGGATCGCGCTGCCGCACGGCCGCCCGGCACCACCCCGCGTGCAGTTCCTCCGCCCAGCCCTCGGCCACCGGCGCGGCCACGATCCCGGCCGGGTCCAGGCCGCCGAAGCGCTCCCGCCAGCACGACAGCGGAGCCGCCTCCACCAGCTGGCCCAGCCACCAGGCACGCTCACCGCGCCCCGCCGGCGGCCGCCGGACCACGCCGTCCCGCTCCATGCCGGCATCGCACTCGGCGGGCGGCACCACACCGTCCGGGCCCACACAGGCCAGGGCCCGCTCCGCCATCCGTCCAGCCAGCGCCGAGCCCGGCAGTGCCGACAGCAGCTCCGCGGCGAGCACCCGTACGTTCCGGCTGCGGTCGCCCAGCGCCTCTTCCAGGAAGGGCTCGTCCGCCTCGGACAGGCCCGGCCGCAGTGAGTCCAGGAACATCAGCCGGTCCTCGGCCCGTTCGGCGGTCCAGCCGCCCGCCAGCAACGCCCGCCCGGCCGCCGGGTCGTGCGCCCGTACCGAACCCAGCAGGGCCGCCCGTTCGGCGAACAGCCCCTCCTGCCACAGCCGTTCCACCTCGGCGGTGTCCCCGGGATCGGGCAGTCCTCCGCCGCCCGCGCCGCCGCGCAGCGCGAACCGCCAGTCCGGGTTGAGCCGGGCCAGCCAGCGGCCCCGCGGGCCCGCCAGGGCCAGCGCCTGCGGGCGCAGGTCCGTCCGTGCCCGGGCGGCGTCCAGCAGGGCCGGAAGGTGGGCCGCGGGGGCCCGGTAGCCCAGCCGGCCGGCTGCGGCCAGCCATTGGGGGAGCAGCTCGGTCAGGTCCGGCGCGGCCCCCCGGCGCCCGCCGCCCGCGCCGGCCCGGCCCGCCAGCAGCTGCGCCAGCCGGCGCCGCGCCGGTTCGGGCGGCTCGGGCCGCGGATCCTCCACCGCCGGTTCCGGCCCTGCGCCCGCCCGGGCCGGCCGGAGTCCGGCCCGGCGGCGCAGCGCCTGCACCGCGGCGGCGTCCAGCAGTGCCTCGGGCGGACCGGCCTGTCTGCGGTCGGTGCCCAGCAGCGCGGTGCCGACCAGCTCCGCCCAGTCCGCGTCGGCGAACGTGCCGCCCGTGTCCCCGTCCATGTACCGGCCCGTGTCCCCGCCCATGTCCCCGCCCGTGTCCCCGTCCATGTCCCCGCCCCCGTGTCTGCTTCTGCCCGGGCCCGCGCCCGCGCCCGCACCTGCACCTGCGTACGCGCCTCCGCCTCTGCCCGTGTCCACGGGCCCGGTGACCGCCGCCATTCGCTCCCCCTCCCTCGTCTTCCCGTCCGTCATGCGTCAGGTCGCGTGGTTGTCGTTGTGCCTCACGACAGCGATACGGGCTCACCCGTCCTCTCGTCCCAGGCGGTCAGCGGGGTGAACCCCCGGTGGCCGCACTCTCCGAACACCGTCACCGGCCCGCCCCCGGACAGGGCTGCCAGCTGCCACAGCCCCGCCCGAGGCCGCCCTCCTGAGGTCCGTACCGGCAGCGCGTCCTTGCCGTCCGCGTCCGCCAGCTGCCAGCCGAGCTCTCCGGGCACCGGCACGACCGGGCCCAGCACCACCGGCCAGGACTCCAGCCAGGGGTCCTCCCGCAGCGCCGCCCCGTACCCGTCCAGTGCGGCGGCCGCGGCCACCCCGGCGGGCGGCCGGGGCGGTGTCACCGGGGCCGCGAACCGCTCGCCGAGGTCGGCCCGCAGCCCGGCCGAGCCGGGCCGGAACCGGGCCTCCGCGTCCAGCACCAGCCCCACCGGCAGCGCCAGTCGGGGCGGCCGGCCGGGCGGTCCGTAGTCCAGCACCAGGGCGGTGCGGCCGCTCCGCAGACCGCGCAGCCATATCCGCCGCGTGGTCAGCCGGCCGTCCGCCGAGACCGAGTCGTACTGCGCGAGCACCAGCCAGTGGTCCCTGACCGCGGCCGCCCCCTCCGCGGTCGCGGTCAGGCCCACCCTCGTCCGGACCGTGGCGGCCAGCGGCTCCGGCAGCCCGGACACCCCCAGCCAGGCCCGGTCCAGCAGGTGCAGCAGCGCGCACTCCTCCAGCATCCGGCCCGGCCAGCCCGCGCCGGAGCTCGATATCGTGCCCAACTCCCTCACCCGGGCGGCCAGTCCGGGTGCCTGCGCGTCGACCATCCGGGCCGCCGTCTCCTCCCACGGCCTGTATCCCGCCTGCTCCTGTCCGGCGAGGCCGCCGCGCAGCAGGTCGGCGAGCCGCTGCTCCAGCTCGGTGACGCCGGCGCCGATCCGGGCCGCCCGCCGCCCGGCCCGCTTCCGGGCCGCCTCCGCGTCCACCGGCTTCGCGGGTTCGCAGGCCGCGGCCGCCTTCGCCGCCCGTGCCGTGAGCCACGCCGCCGCCCAGTCGGGCGCTTCGGCGGTCTCGCCCGGACCTTCCGCCGCCCACAGCAGCAGCAGTCCCAGCGCGTGCTTGCACGGGAACTTCCGGCTGGGGCAGGAGCACGAGTACGCCGGTCCGCCCAGGTCCACCACCGTCCGGTACGGCGTCCTGCCGCTGCCCTTGCACAGCCCCCACACCACACCGGAAGCGGAACCTCCGGTCTGCGACCACGGACCCGCTCCGCCCAGCTCGGCCCCCGCCTTCCGTGATGCTTCGTCAGGAGCCAGAGCCAGTACCTGTTCCGCCGTCGGGCGGACCCCCTGCCCATTCATGGGAACCACCGTAGGGAACCCCACTGACAATCGCCCTGACCTGCAACAACGGTATGAGCAAGGGGTGTTGTCAGTGCGGTGGTGCACGGTGGTCGCAGCAGTCGGAAGCGGCTGCCGAGCCTGGAGGGGGATCCATGAGCACGCCCGACAACGGCACCGGAGCCGAGGTACTGCGACCGCACGCCGAGGACGCCTTCGCGGTGGAACTGAAAGCCCTGGCGGCACACGACGACCGGATCCGTCCGCCGCGCTGGAAGCTCTCCCCGTGGGCCGTCGCCACCTACCTCCTCGGCGGCACGCTCGACGACGGCACCGTGATCACCCCCAAGTACGTGGGCCCCCGCCGGATCGTCGAGGTGGCCGTCAGCACCCTGGCCACCGACCGCGCCCTGCTCCTGCTGGGCGTCCCCGGTACCGCCAAGACCTGGGTGTCGGAGCACCTCGCCGCAGCCGTCAGCGGAGACTCCACCCTGCTCGTCCAGGGCACCGCGGGCACCCCCGAGGAGGCCATCCGCTACGGCTGGAACTACGCCCGGCTGCTCGCCCACGGCCCCAGCCGCGAGGCCCTGGTCCCCAGCCCGGTCATGCGCGCCATGGCCGAGGGGATGACCGCCCGGGTCGAGGAGCTCACCCGCATCCCGGCCGACGTCCAGGACACCCTGATCACCGTCCTCTCCGAGAAGGTCCTGCCCATACCGGAGCTCGGGGAGGAGGTGCAGGCGGTCCGCGGCTTCAACCTCATCGCCACCGCCAACGACCGCGACCGGGGGGTCAACGAGCTCTCCAGCGCCCTGCGCCGCCGGTTCAACACGGTGGTCCTGCCGCTGCCCGGCACCGCCGAGGCCGAGGTGGACATCGTGGCCCGCCGGGTCGGGCAGCTGGGCCGCGCCCTGGACCTGCCGCAGGCCCCCGAGGGCCTCGACGAGATCCGCCGGGTGGTCACCGTCTTCCGGGAGCTGCGCGAGGGCGTCACCGGTGACGGCCGGACGAAGGTGAAGTCGCCGAGCGGCACCCTGTCCACCGCCGAGGCCATCTCCGTGGTCACCAGCGGCCTCTCCCTGGCCGCCCACTTCGGCGACGGGGTGCTGCGGCCCTCCGATGTGGCCGCCGGCATCCTCGGCGCCGTGGTCCGCGACCCGGCGGCCGACCGGACCGTCTGGCAGGAGTACCTGGAGACCGTCGTCCGCGAGCGGGACGGCTGGAAGGACTTCTACCGCGCCTGCCGCGAGGTGACCGCATGAGCTCCGCGGGAGCCGGGGCGGGCCCGGTGCTCCTCGGGGTGCGGCACCACGGGCCGGGCTCCGCCCGGGCGGTGCGGGCCGCACTGGACGCGGCCCGTCCGTCGGCCGTGCTGATCGAGGGCCCGCCCGAGGGGGACGCCCTGCTGCCACTGGCCGCCGACCCCGGCATGCGACCGCCGGTCGCCCTGCTGGCGCACGCGGCCGAGGACCCCGGCCGGGCCGCGTTCTGGCCGCTGGCCGCGTTCTCCCCGGAGTGGGTCGCCCTCCGCTGGGCCCAGGACGCCGGGGTGCCGGTCCGGTTCATCGACCTGCCCGCCGCGCACACACTGGCCGACGGCCCCGGCCCCGCCGACGACGCGGTGGAAGAGGGGTCCGTACGCCTGGACCCCCTGGCCGTGCTGGCCGAAGTGGCCGGGTACGACGACCCCGAGCGCTGGTGGGAGGACGTGGTCGAACACCGCGGCGCCCAGTCCGGCACTCCCGCCGGAACACCCGCCGACGCACTCGCCCCCTTCGAGGCGATCGCCGAGGCGATGGCGGCACTGCGCGAGGCCGCGGGCGACGGCGGCCACCACCGGGACCTGGTGCGCGAGGCGTACATGCGGCAGAAGATGCGCGCCGCCCGGCGGGAGTTCGGCACCGGATTCGCCGTGGTCTGCGGGGCCTGGCACGTCCCCGCGCTGCGCGCCCGGACCACCGTGGCCGCCGACCGGGCGCTGCTGGCCGGACTGCCCAAGGCGAAGGTGGAGACCGCCTGGGTGCCCTGGACCCACCGCCGGCTCGCCCGGGCCGGCGGATACGGGGCGGGCATCACCTCCCCCGGCTGGTACGCGCACCTGTTCGCCGCACCGGACCGGCCCGTCGAGCGCTGGCTGACCAAGGTGGCCGGCCTGCTGCGCGCGGAGGACCGGCAGGTGTCCCCGGGCCATGTGATCGAGGCGGTCCGGCTGGCCGGGACGCTGGCCGCGGTGCGCGGCCGTCCGCTGCCCGGCCTCTCGGAGACCATGGACGCGGTCCGGGCGGTCCTGTGCGAGGGCTCGGACGTGCCGCTCGCCCTCGTCGAGGAGCGGCTGGTCGTCGGGGACGCCCTCGGCGAGGTGCCGGACACCGCGCCGGCCGTCCCGCTGCAGCGGGACCTGACCCGGCAGCAGCGCTCGTTGCGGCTCAAGCCGGAGGCGCAGGAGCGGGAGCTCGAACTCGACCTCCGCAAGGACACCGACGCGGACCGGAGCAGGCTGCTGCACCGGCTGCGCCTGCTGGGCATCGGCTGGGGCACGCCCACGGCCTCCCGGGGCAGCACCGGGACCTTCCGCGAGACCTGGCGGCTGTGCTGGCAGCCGGAACTCTCGGTGCGGGTGGCCGAGGCAGGCGTCTGGGGGACCACGGTGGCGGCCGCCGCCACCGCCCGGGCCGAGGCCGACGCGGCCGCCGCCGGAGAGCTCGGCGAGGTCACCTCGCTCGCCGAGCAGTGCCTGCTCGCCGGGCTGTCCGAGGCCCTGCCGGCCGTCCTGGCGGCGCTCGCCGACCGGGCCGCGCTGGACACCGACGTGGCCCGGCTGGCGAAGGCCCTGCCCGCGCTGGCCCGCTCCCTGCGCTACGGCGACGTCCGCGGCACCGGCACCACCGCCCTCGGCACGGTGGCCGCGGGCCTCGCCGAGCGCATCTGCGTGGCCCTTCCGCCCGCCTGCGCGGCCGGCCTGGACCCGGACGCCGCGGCGGAGCTGCGCGCCCACCTGGACGCGGTCCACGGAGCGGTCGGCCTGCTCTGCGCCGCCTCCGGCACGACCGGCACCGGCGGCGGCCCGCGGCAGCCCGGGCTGCGGGACAGGTGGGGGGCCGTGCTGCGGGCGCTGGCCGGGCGGCAGAGCGTGCCCGGCCTGATCCGCGGCCGGGCGGTGCGGCTGCTGCTGGACGACGGACGCATGGACGCCGGGGAAACGGCCCGGCTGATGGGACTGGCGCTGTCCCCGGCTGCCACGCCCGCCGACGCGGCCGGCTGGATCGAGGGCTTCGCCGGCGGCGGCGCGGGCGGCGGCACCCTGCTCGTCCACGACGAACGGCTGCTGGGACTGATCGACGCCTGGCTGACCGGCGTACCGGCCGGCGCGTTCACCGACGTACTGCCGCTGCTGCGGCGCACCTTCGGGGCGTACGAGCCGGGCGTCCGGCGGTCCCTGGGCGAACTGGTCCGCCGCGGCCCGGCCGCCGCGAGATCAGCGACCGCCGCCGGAGCGGCCCCGGAGGGCTTCGCCCCGGACCTGGATCCGGACCGCGCGGACGCGGTGGTCCCGCTGGCCCTCCTCCTGCTCGGCACCACCCCGGCGGCGGGAGCGGGCTGACCGTGCCCCGGCTGCCGGGCCGACCGAAACGGTCCGCGGCACCGGCCTGGCCCGCGACCTGCCCGGCCGAGGAAGGGCGTGACCCGTCGTGGTCGGGCCGACGTGACGACCGAAGGACCGACGACATGGCCGACGAGATCACCGACGACATGAGCGACGACATGAGCGACGACATGGGGGACGGACGCATGACGCAGCCTCACACCAACGGGCCGGCGGGCCGCCAGGCCGATCCGGTCGGCGCCATCGGCACCACCGGGCCGGCCCCCCACGCCGAGCCGCGTCGAGGCCCCTCCGGCGGCACGGGCCCGACCGGCGGCACCCGTACGGCGGGTGGCGCCGGTGCGGCCGACACCCCCACGGACAGCCGTACGGGCACGGGGACCCGGACCGGCACCGGGACCGGCACGGATGCAGAGCCCCGGGAGCCCGCCGCAGGCGAAAGGCTGCGGCGGTGGCGGCTGGTGCTCGGCGGGGGAGAGGACGACGGGACCGGCCACCGGCTCAGCGGGCGGGACGCGGCCATGGACGCCGCGCTCGGCGCGCTCTACGGGGACGCGGCCGGGACCGGCGGGAAGGCCCGCCGGGCGGGGGAGCGCTCCGCCGGGCTGGGCGGGTCGGCGCCGTCGGTGGCCCGCTGGCTGGGGGACATCCGCACGTACTTCCCGAGTTCCGTCGTACAGGTGATGCAGCGCGACGCCATCGACCGGCTGGGGCTGGCGGCCCTGTTGCTGGAGCCGGAGATGCTGGAGGCCGTCGAACCGGACGTGCACCTGGTCGGCACCCTGCTCTCGCTCAACAAGGCGATGCCGGAGACGACCAGGGAGACGGCCCGGGCGGTGGTCCGCAAGGTGGTCGGGCAGCTGGAGGAGCAGCTGGCCGACCGTACGCGCTCCACCCTCACCGGCGCCCTGGACCGCTCGGCGCGGACCAGCCGCCCCCGGCACCGGGACATCGACTGGGACCGCACCATCCGGGCGAACCTGAAGAACTACCTTCCCGAGCACCGCACGGTCGTGCCCGAGCGGCTGATCGGCTACGGCCGGGCGGGCCGGTCGGTGCAGAAGGAGGTCATCCTCTGCATCGACCAGTCCGGCTCGATGGCCGCCTCCGTCGTCTACGCCTCCGTCTTCGGCGCCGTCCTGGCCTCCATGCGGTCCCTCGCCACCCGGCTGGTCGTCTTCGACACCTCGGTGGTGGACCTGACCGACCAGCTCGACGACCCGGTCGACGTCCTGTTCGGTACCCGGCTGGGCGGCGGCACCGACATCAACCGGGCCCTGGCCTACTGCCAGTCGAAGATCACCCGTCCCGCCGACACGATCGTCGTCCTGATCAGTGATCTCTACGAGGGCGGCATCCGCGACGAGATGCTGGGACGGGTCGCCGCGATGAAGGCCGCCGGCGTGCAGTTCACCGCCCTCCTCGCGCTCTCCGACGAGGGAGCCCCCTCATACGACCGGGACCACGCGGCCGCCCTGGCCGCCCTCGGGGCGCCCGCTTTCGCCTGTACGCCCGACCGTTTCCCGGAGGTGATGGCCGCCGCGATCGAGAAGCGGGAAGTCGTCGGATCGCACGAATTTCCGGGTTCGGGATGAGGGGATCTGTGACAGGTATCACCGCTCCGGTGTGACCTGCGATTTAGGGACCCGTGGCCCACGGGGATAACCTGCGAGACGGACATGCCGCGTCCACGGTCACCGTGTGCGCTTCCCCAGTGACAGCGCCGTCACGTTGCCCTCCGCGGCACGCCCACGCAGAAAACGCGATCACTGCGAAGCGAATTCTTCAATACAAGGGACGGACGCGCGTGGACCTGTTCGAGTACCAGGCGAGGGACCTCTTCGCCAAGCACGGTGTACCGGTGCTGGCCGGTGAAGTCATCGACACGCCTGAGGCGGCTCGCGAGGCCACCGAGCGGCTGGGCGGCAAGTCGGTCGTCAAGGCGCAGGTGAAGGTCGGCGGCCGCGGCAAGGCCGGCGGCGTCAAGCTCGCCGCCACCCCGGACGAGGCCGTCGCCCGCGCGACGGACATCCTGGGCATGGACATCAAGGGCCACACGGTCCACAAGGTGATGATCGCCGAGACCGCGCCGGAGATCCTGGAGGAGTACTACGTCTCCTACCTCCTGGACCGCACCAACCGCACCTTCCTGGCCATGGCCTCCGTCGCCGGCGGCATGGACATCGAGGAGGTCGCCGCGACGACCCCCGAGAAGCTCGCCAAGGTGCCGGTGAACGCCAACGAGGGCGTCTCCATCGAGAAGGCCCGCGAGATCGTCGCGCTGGCCCAGTTCCCGGCCGAGGTCGCCGAGAAGGTCGCCGAGGTCCTCGTGACCCTGTGGGACACCTTCGTCGCCGAGGACGCGCTCCTCGTCGAGGTCAACCCCCTCGCCAAGGTCGCCTCCGGCGAGGTCATCGCCCTCGACGGCAAGGTCTCGCTCGACGAGAACGCCGAGTTCCGCCAGCCGGGCCACGAGGAGTTCGTGGACCACGCGGCCGCGAACCCGCTCGAGGCCGCCGCCAAGGAGAAGAACCTCAACTACGTCAAGCTCGACGGTGAGGTCGGCATCATCGGCAACGGCGCGGGTCTCGTCATGAGCACCCTGGACGTCGTCGCCTACGCCGGTGAGAACCACGGCGGCGTCAAGCCCGCCAACTTCCTCGACATCGGCGGTGGCGCCTCCGCCGCCGTCATGGCCAACGGTCTCGAGATCATCCTCGGCGACCCGGACGTCAAGTCGGTCTTCGTCAACGTCTTCGGTGGCATCACCGCGTGCGACGAGGTCGCCAACGGCATCGTCCAGGCCCTCCAGCTGCTCAAGGACAAGGGCGAAGAGGTCACCAAGCCGCTCGTCGTCCGCCTCGACGGCAACAACGCCGAGCTGGGTCGCAAGATCCTGTCGGACGCCAACCACCCGCTGGTTCAGCGCGTGGACACCATGGACGGCGCGGCCGACAAGGCCGCCGAGCTCGCTGCGGCTGCGAAGTAAAGGGACGAGGTCACAGACTCACCATGGCTATCTTCCTCAACAAGGACAGCAAGGTCATCGTCCAGGGCATGACCGGTGCCACGGGCATGAAGCACACCAAGCTGATGCTCGCCGACGGCACGAACATCGTCGGCGGCGTGAACCCGCGCAAGGCCGGCACCACCGTCGACTTCGACGGCACCGAGGTCCCGGTCTTCGGCTCGGTCGCCGAGGCGATGGAGAAGACGGGCGCCAACGTCTCCGTCCTCTTCGTCCCGCCGGCCTTCGCCAAGGCCGCCGTCGTCGAGGCCATCGACGCCGAGATCCCGCTCGCCGTGGTCATCACCGAGGGCATCGCGGTCCACGACTCCGCCGCCTTCTGGGCGTACGCGACCGCCAAGGGCAACAAGACCCGGATCATCGGCCCGAACTGCCCCGGCCTGATCACCCCCGGCCAGTCCAACGCCGGCATCATCCCGGGCGACATCACCAAGCCCGGCAAGATCGGTCTCGTGTCCAAGTCCGGCACGCTGACCTACCAGATGATGTACGAGCTGCGCGACATCGGCTTCACCTCCGCCGTCGGCATCGGTGGCGACCCGGTCATCGGCACCACCCACATCGACGCCCTGGAGGCGTTCGAGGCCGACCCCGACACCGAGCTGATCGTCATGATCGGTGAGATCGGCGGCGACGCCGAGGAGCGTGCGGCGGACTTCATCGCGAAGAACGTCACCAAGCCGGTCGTCGGCTACGTCGCGGGCTTCACCGCCCCCGAGGGCAAGACCATGGGCCACGCCGGCGCCATCGTCTCCGGCTCCTCCGGCACCGCGCAGGCCAAGAAGGAGGCCCTCGAGGCCGCCGGCGTCAAGGTCGGCAAGACGCCGACCGAGACCGCGAAGCTGGCCCGCGAGATCCTGAACGGCTGATCTCCGGCCCTTCCGCACAGACGGGCGTGGCCCGCACCCCCTTCGGGTGCGGGCCACGCCCGTTTCCGTTTCCGTCTCGTTCCCGGTCGCCTCACTCGACGCGGGGGACCAGGCGCGCGGGGCCGGACAGCGGCTCGGACCGGAGCTTCTCCTGGAGCTGTCTGGCCTGCTCGGTGAGCAGCTGGGGGCCGTGGCGCGGGGGCACCCCGGGCACGGAGGCGCCGGGCGCGACCGGCGGCACGTAACGGGTGGGCGCGGTCACGACGGTGTAGGCGGTGGCGACCGCGATGGCCACGGTCAGCCCGAGGGCCGCGCGGGTCCAGAACCGCATCCGGTGCTCACCGGCCAGCCGTACGACCTGGGCCGGGCGCGGCTCCAGGCGTACGGAGGGGACCAGCGCGCCCAGCCGTTCGCGCAGCAGCGCGGACCGCCGGTCGGCCGGTACGCCGGCCAGGTCGGGCAGCCGGGCGGCGAGGCCCGCGTGTGCGTGGAGCAGCCGCTTGCCGGCGGTGGGGGTGCTGGCCTCGGTCTCGGCGGCGGCGTCGGGCAGGTCGAGTCCGATGCCGTCGTAGAGGAGCACGGTCCGCCGGTACGAGGGGGGCAGCGCGAGCATCGCGTCGAGCAGGGCGCGGTCGGCGAGGTCGGCCGGGGCCCGGTCGGGGTGCCGGTGGGCGCGGCGGAACCGGTGCCAGGGCGAGAGCGCGTGCTCGTACGCCGCCGATCGCACCCAGCCGACCGGGTCGGGGTCGGTGGCGACCTGCGGCCAGCGGTCCCAGGCGAGCTGGAAGGCGCGCTCGACGGCCTCCAGCGCGAGTGCGCGGCGGCCGGTGAGCAGGTAGACCTGCCGCAGCAAGGCGGGGGCGGTGTAGTCGTAGAGCGCCTCGAAGGCGGTGTCGGGGGTGTACCCGGCCTCCGGCGCGGGAGCCGGGGCCGGGGCGTGCGCCGGCACGAGGGGGCTGGCCGCGGCGGGGGCTTCCGGGCCGTCACCGCCGCCGTTGCTGTCACTGTCATTGTCACTGCCACCGCCACCGTCGGCGGCGGTGCCGAAGCCGACGCCGGGCGAGGGCCCTTGGGCGGGCTGTGAGCCGGCCCGGGGCGGGGCCTGGTGGGCGTGCCCGGTGAAGGTGCCCAGCCCGGTCGTCGTGCCCAGTCCGCCCGTCGTGCCGAGTCCGGAGGCCGGTCCGGACGCGGGTGGCTTCGGGGCGCGCCTGGTCGTCGGTCTGGCGGCGGCCGCGGGCGCGGCATCGGGCCGGGTGCCGGCCGGGCCGCCGGTGCCCTTGGCGAACGCCCGTACGGCGCCGGCGACCCGCGGGGCGGGCTGCCCGGAGGTCTCCGCCCCGGCCGCCGCGGTCTCCGTCGCGGCAGCTCCGCTGCCCTCGTGGCCCTCGCGCCCCTCCGTCCGCGCGTCCGAGCCCTCCTCGGCTCCGCCATCCGGCTGGTCGTCATCCTCCTCGACCTGCTTGCGGAGTTCGTCCAGAAGCTTGGCGTACGCCTGGCGCTTGCGGCCGCGGGGGTCGGCACGGCCGGTCTCCCAGGCGCGGATGGTGCTGGCGGTGACGTGGAGCGCCGCCGCGATCTCATCGTGCGTCAGTTCACCGGCCTCGCGCAGTCTGCGGCGTTCCTTGGGCGACGGGAGGGCAGACGGCTCGGCGGCCGCGTCCACGCTCTGGGTCATGCCACACCCCGGCAGGTCTGGGCGAAAAAGTACATAACCGTATATTGGGCGACACCACGGGTATTCGCCTGTTACGCGACCTCGGCGCGTGTCGTTGGGACCATGGCGGGGTGACCCAAGTGACCGAACGCGGGACGCCGTTGCCGACTCCTCCGTGGGCGGGCCGGCGCCGCCGTACGCCTGCGGCCGCCGCCTGCGTACTGGGCGGTGCGATGGCCGCCGGGCTGGGGCTCGGTTCCCTGGCCGTACTCGTCATGGTGCTGTGGATCAGCTCGCCGTACCCCGACAGCGGGCCGGGCGGCGCGCTGCACGTGGCGGCCGGGCTGTGGCTGCTCGCCCACGGCGCCGAGCTGATCAGGTACGACACGCTGTCCGGGGTGCCGGCGCCGGTGGGGCTGACGCCCCTTCTGCTGGTGTCCCTGCCCGTGCTGTTGATCCGGCGGGCGGCCCGGCTCGCGGTGGAGGACGGGGGGTTGCCGGGCAGTGCCGTGTTCTCCGCGGTGACCTGTGGCTACCTGGTGGTGGGAGCGGGTGCGACCGCGTACGCGGCGGGCGGGCCGCTGCCGGCCGATCCGCTGAGCGCGGCCTGGCACGTGCCGCTGGTGGCGGTGGCCGCGGCGGCCTGGGGGGTGTGGGCGGCGTTGCCGTCGCGGTGGCCGGGGTGGTTGCCGGGATGGTTGCCGGGGGGCGTGCGGAGGGAGCTCGCGCGCTCCCGGTACGCGCTGGCTCTGCGCGCGGGGGGCGCGGGGGCGTTCGTCTTGCTCGGTGGCGGGGCACTGGTGGTGGGTGCGTCGCTGGTGTGGCACGGGGCGGCGGTCCAGCAGTCCTTCCTCCAGCTGACGGGGGTGTGGTCGGGGCGGTTCGCGGTGCTCCTGCTGGCGCTGGCGCTGGTGCCGAACGCGGTGGTGTGGGGGGCGGCGTACGGGCTCGGGCCGGGGTTCGCGCTGGGTGCGGGGGCGACGGCGACGCCCCTGGCCTTCGCGGGGTCGCCGGCGCTGCCGCGCTTCCCGCTGCTGGCGGCGCTGCCGTCGGCCGGGCCGGGGTCAGTGCTGACGGGGTTGGTGCTGGTGGTGCCGGTGGTGGCCGGGGTGGTGGTGGGGTGGTTCGCGGTGCGGCGGGGGCGCGAGGTGCCCTACGGCGAGGCGGCGCTGACGGCGGCACTGGGCGGGCTGGTGTGCGGGGTGCTCATGGCCGCGCTGGCGGTGGCGGCCGGGGGGCCGCTGGGGACGGGGGCGCTGGCGGAGTTCGGGCCGGTGTGGTGGGAGACGGGCGCGGCGGGGGCGGCGTGGACGGCGGCGGTGGGCGTACCGGTCGCGGTCGCGGTACGGGGATGGCGCGGGCGGTTCGGCGGGGTCGAACCGGAGGGCGGCGAGGAATGGCACGTGGCGGGTGTGCGGGAACTGCGCTGGGCGGCCCTCCGCGACGCGATCACCCCCGCGGACCCGCAGGCCCCTACGGCGGCGGCCCCGCCACCGGCCTGGGCGGCCGCTGCGGCCCCCGGCGCGGCGGCACCGACCCCGGCCCCGGCGGCCCCCGGGGCGGCGGCCCCGGCCCCAGCCCCGGCCCCGGCGGCACCTGCGTCGGCCGATGCCGCGCCGACGGCTCCGACACCGGCCGCTGCCCCGCCGACGGCTCCGACACCGGCCGCTGCGGCCCCCGGGGCCCCTCCTCCGGCCGCTACCTCGGTCTCTGCCCCAGCGGCCTCCGGGTCGGCCCCGGCGACCCCCGCCCCGGCCTCGGCGGCACCTGCGTCGGCCCCGGCGGTACCTGCGTCGGTCTCCGCCCCAGCCGCCTCCGGGCCGGCCCCGGCGGCCCCTGTCCCGGCACCCTCGCCCCCGGCCCCGCCGACGGCCCCGACGACGTCGGCCGCGGACCAGGGGAGGGCCTCGGCCCCAGCGGCCCCCGCCCCTGCCGCCGCTGCGGCGGCCCCTGGCCCTGCCACTGCCCCGCCGACGCGCGCCGGGGCGACACCTGCCCCGGGCCCGGTCGGGCCCCTGGCCCCTGCCGCTCCGGCCGCTGCCGGGCATCCGGCGACGGTGGCGTCCGCGGGTGGGCCTTCGCCCGCCGGCGAGCCCCCGGCGCCGACTCCTGCTGCCCTCGGGACTCCGCCCCAGGGCGGGGACACGGAGCGGCAGACTCCGCTGCCCGGAGGTGCTCCGCCAGAGCCGCCACGGCTGGCGCCGGGTGTGTCGGGGGCGCGGGTCCTGACCCGGCGGGACCGGCTGGCGTAGCCGGGCCCTGCGGGCAATTCGCCACCCCGTCCCCCCGGACTCCGTCCGGGGGGACCCCACCCCGAAACGCCTCGAACGCCGGCGCGGCTCCCCCACCACGGCGCCTCCGGCGCTGCCGCCCCGCCGCCTTCCGGCGGCAGAGGCCCGAAGGGCTTCCCTCCGTTGGCGAGAGGTCGCCGTGTCGCGGAGGCGGAACCGGCCCGGCTCGCGCCGGCGCCTGCGAGGCCTGGGCAGGGGACGGGGGCCGCCCTCGGTGTGACTGGTGCCAGTGGCGGGCGCCCGGGAGGACCGTCCCGCCGTGCCTCCAGCGGGCCGGGTGAGCCGGCCGCGACCTCTTCGTTCGCGCCCACGGGCGTGGCCGTCCCGCCGCCCTGAGATGCCGCGGGCTCCGGCGGGAGCGGCGTGCGGGGTTCGTGCCTGCGGCGCAGGTGGTCGACCGGTTGCGGCGGTGGAGGGGTGTGGTGTGGCCTCCCGCCTACGCGCCTGCGGCGGGGTCGGCCTGCCGCTTTGCGGTGCTGAGGGGTTCGGCCGTGGCTCAGCCCGGCCATGGCTCCGGCGGGAGCGGCGTGCGGGGTTCGCGCCTGGGGCGTGGCCGTTTCGCTGCCTGGTGCCGACGGGGCGGACGCGGGGCTCAGTGCCCGAGATGCCCCCGGTGGGGCGGGGTGGGGGAGCGGGCGCGCCCTCGCCCCCCGTCGGCGCGCGCGGTGCGGGCGATCGCCCCCCTCCGGGTGTGGAGGGCGCGGCTCGCCCGGCACCGCGCCTCCGGCGCCGGGGAGGGGGCTGACGGGGAGGGCGGGCCGTGGGGAACCGTCAAAGGCCCCGCAGGGTCATCGCTTGACGCCGATCAGTTCGCGCAGCGGCTTCGGGAGTTCGTCGTTGCACTTCAGTTCCGCGGTGCGGGTCAGGGCGTCGTCGCGGCAGACGTAGAAGTCCTTGTACGCGATCTGCAGGGTGTACGAGGACGCCGCCACCAACAGGGCCAGGGACGCCGTGATCAGACCGCCGACCGCCGCGGTGCGCTGGGGCTTGGCGTACGCCGCGGGGACGGGGGCCGGGGCCGGGGCGGGGGTGGTGCCCCCGGTCGCGTCCGGCGCCTTCGGCGTTCCGCGCAGCGCGCTCACGCCCCAGTACAGGGCCAGCGCGCCCAGCAGGAGGCCCATGGACGGGATGCCGAAGAGGCCGAAGAAGAAGCCCCACATGCCGGCCAGCAGGGCGTAGCGGGCCCGCCGCTGGACCGGGTCGGTCGGGTCCCAGCGGGCCGGGCCGCCGCCCATGCCGGTGCCGGGGCCGCCGCCGGGCCCGCCCTCCTGGCGCTGGTGCTCGTCCGCGCCGTGGCGGGGCTGCCACGGCTGGTCGGGCCGCCCCTCCGGGGGCGCCGCGAACGGGTTGTCGTCGTCCTTGGGCGTGGGGGTCGGGGCGGAGGACTGAGGGCGGTCCGGCATCGGGTGCGTTTCTTCCCCTGGGTCGAATGGGTCGAGTGAACAGAGCGGTTGTCCTTGTCAATGCCAGACGCTACCGCCCGGGGCTGGGACCGTCCCTCGGGGGCCGTCCGCTCTGCCGGTATCGTTGCAGGCGGTCGGTCGCTTCGTAGGGTCCCCCGTATACGAGGGGTTCCGATTTTCGTGCGATCGCACAAGATGTAGTCGCGAGAAAGGGCCCCCATGGCCGCCTCCCGCCTGGTCGTGCTGGTCTCCGGTTCCGGCACCAACCTCCAGGCCCTGCTCGATGCCATCGACTCCCACCCCGGCGGGCCCGAGGGTTTCGGCGCGCGCGTCGTCGCCGTGGGCGCCGACCGGCACGGCATCGCCGGGCTGGAGCGGGCCGAGAAGGCCGGCATCCCGACCTTCGTGTGCCCGGTCAAGGAGTACGGCAGTCGCGAGGAGTGGGACCGGGCGCTCGCCGGGGCCACCGCCGCGTACGAACCCGACCTCGTCGTGTCCGCCGGGTTCATGAAGATCGTGGGCAAGGAGTTCCTGGAGCGGTTCGGGGGACGGTTCGTCAACACCCACCCCGCCCTGCTGCCCGCCTTCCCCGGCGCGCACGGCGTCCGCGACGCGCTCGCCTACGGGGCGAAGGTCACCGGCTGCACCGTCCACTTCGTGGACGACGGCGTGGACACCGGACCGATCATCGCCCAGGGTGTGGTCGAGGTCCGTGACGAGGACGACGAAGCCGCTCTCCACGAGCGCATCAAGGAAGTCGAGCGCAGGCTGCTCGTCGAGGTCGTGGGGCGACTGGCCCGGCACGGCTACCGCATTGAGGGACGAAAGGTAACGATCCAGTGACCACCACGCAGCGGGCGATCCGCCGGGCGCTGATCAGCGTGTACGACAAGACCGGACTGGAGGAGCTCGCCCGCGGGCTGCACGAGGCGGGCGTCTCGCTGGTCTCCACCGGGTCGACCGCCTCGAAGATCGCCGCCGCGGGCGTCCCGGTCACCAAGGTCGAGGAGCTCACCGGCTTCCCCGAGTGCCTGGACGGCCGGGTCAAGACCCTGCACCCCCGCGTGCACGCCGGCATCCTCGCCGACCTGCGCCTGGACAGCCACCGCGAGCAGCTCGCCGAGCTCGGTGTCGAGCCCTTCGACCTGGTCGTGGTGAACCTCTACCCGTTCCGGGAGACCGTCGCCTCCGGCGCCACCCCCGACGAGTGCGTGGAGCAGATCGACATCGGCGGCCCGTCGATGGTCCGCGCCGCGGCCAAGAACCACCCCTCCGTCGCCGTGGTCACCAGCCCGGCCCGCTACGCCGACGTCCTCGCGGCCGTCCAGGCCGGCGGCTTCGAGCTGTCCGCCCGCAAGCGGCTGGCCGCCGAGGCCTTCCAGCACACCGCGGCCTACGACGTGGCCGTGGCCTCCTGGTTCACGAATGCGTACGCGCCCGAGAGCGAGCAGGAGGGGGACCTGCCCGAGTTCCTCGCCGGGGCCTGGGAGCGCAAGGCCGGCCTGCGCTACGGCGAGAACCCGCACCAGGCGGCCGCCCTCTACTCCGACGGGCAGCCGGGCGGGCTCGCCAACGCCGAGCAGCTGCACGGCAAGGAGATGTCCTTCAACAACTACGTGGACACCGAGGCCGCCCGCCGGGCCGCCTACGACCACGACGAGCCCTGCGTCGCGATCATCAAGCACGCCAACCCGTGCGGCATCGCGATCGGCGCGGACGTCGCCGAGGCCCACCGCAAGGCCCACGCCTGCGACCCGCTGTCCGCCTTCGGCGGCGTGATCGCCGTGAACCGCCCGGTCACCGTGGCGATGGCCGAGCAGGTGGCGGAGATCTTCACCGAGGTCATCGCGGCCCCGGCGTACGAGGACGGGGCCGTCGAGGTCCTCGCCCGGAAGAAGAACATCCGCGTGCTGAAGGTGGACGGCACCCCGCACCAGCCGGGCGACCTGAAGCCGATCAGCGGCGGTGTGCTGCTCCAGCAGTCCGACGTGCTCCAGGCCGAGGGCGACGACCCGGCGAACTGGACCCTGGCGACGGGCGAGGCCCTGTCTGCTGCGGACCTGGCCGAGCTGGCCTTCGCCTGGAAGGCGTGCCGCGCGGTGAAGTCGAACGCGATCCTGCTGGCCAAGGACGGTGCCTCGGTCGGCGTCGGCATGGGCCAGGTCAACCGGGTGGACTCGGCCAAGCTCGCGGTCGAGCGGGCCGGCGCGGAGCGCGCGCAGGGCTCGTACGCCGCGTCCGACGCCTTCTTCCCGTTCCCGGACGGGCTGGAGATCCTGACCGGCGCGGGCGTCAAGGCGGTCGTCCAGCCGGGCGGTTCGGTCCGTGACGAGCAGGTCATCGAGGCGGCCGAGGCGGCCGGCGTGACCATGTACTTCACCGGGACCCGGCACTTCTTCCACTGAGTTCCTGGGGCCCTGGGGCCCTGAGTTCCTGGGGCCCTGGGCGCCGCACGGCGAAGGCCCCCGTTCCGCACGGTGTGCGGGGCGGGGGCCTTCGCCGTGGCGGGAGCGGGTTACGGGCGCTTGAAGTAGGCGCCCGCGGCCGAGTTGGACAGGCCCGCGATGGTCCAGATGCCCAGCGCCAGCGAGATCAGCGTCAGGATGACGGAGAACACGATGCCGCCGGCCGCGGCGTCCGCTTCCGACAGCGCGACCAGGTTGACCAGCAGGCTGATCGCGGCGAACAGCGCCTGCAGCGAGCCGTAGATGATGCCGGAGACGCGGACGCCGCCGCGGCCCTTGCCCAGCTTGGCGGCGGTCAGGATCGGCCACAGCGAGAAGGCGATCAGGGCGAGGCCCACGACCACGGCGACGCCGCCGGCCAGCGCGCCCAGGTCCTGCGCCTCGGAGGAGCTGGAGTCGCTGCTGGCCGCGGCGAAGATCCCGCCGACGAGCAGCACGATCACGCCGCCGAGGGCCTGCAGGCCGCCCTGGATGAACAGGATCACGCGGGCCGCGACCACGCCGCCGGGCATTCCGACCGGCATGCCCGCGGGGTAGCCGGCGCCCGGTCCCGCCGGGTAGCCGTAGCCCGCCTGCTGCGGGTAGCCGTACGCGGCCTGCTGCGGAATGCCCTGCGGGGCCTGCTGCGGGTAGCCGTACTGGGGCTGACCCTGTGGGGCCCCGTACGGGTTGTTCGGGTCGCCGAAGCTCATGGTGGGGTGTTCCTCCGTGGGTGGGGACGCGCGGCCCGCGCGGAGGAAACACAGAGACTGAGCGGTCCGCCCCCCGGCACTGTCCGCGGTATTTTCCGGCCATCGTGGTGGTACGCCCGGTGACTTGTCCAGCTGACCGGGCAGTTGTACGGCGAGTTGTTGTGCAAGTGCAACCCGTTGCGCACACCTTCGGGACAACTGCGGCACACCGCCGTCGCGCCGCCCGGTCGGCCGACTGGAACCGGGGCGGGTCCATCCGGAAGGATGGGTACATGACCGCCCAGATTCTCGACGGCAAGGCCACCGCAGCCGCGATCAAGTCCGAACTCACCACCCGCGTCGAGGCGCTCAGGGCCCGGGGCGTGGTCCCCGGTCTCGGCACCCTGCTGGTCGGCGACGACCCGGGCAGCCGCTGGTACGTCAACGGCAAGCACAAGGACTGTGCCGAGGTCGGCATCGAGTCCATCCGGCGCGAACTGCCCGCGACGGCCACCCAGGAAGAGATCGAGGCGGTCGTCCACGAGCTCAACGAGGACCCGGCCTGCACCGGCTACATCGTGCAACTGCCACTCCCCAAGGGCATCGACACCAACCGGGTCCTGATGTTGATGGACCCGGCCAAGGACGCCGACGGCCTGCACCCGACCTCGCTCGGGCACCTGGTGCTCAACGAGCCGGGTCCGCTGCCCTGCACCCCGTACGGCATCGTGCAGCTGCTGCGCCACCACGGCGTGGAGATCAACGGCGCGCACGTCGTGGTCCTCGGGCGCGGCATCACCGTGGGCCGCTCCATCGGCCTGCTGCTCACCCGCAAGTCGGAGAACGCGACCGTCACCCTCTGCCACACCGGCACCCGCGACCTGTCCGGGCTGCTGCGGCAGGCGGACATCATCGTGGCCGCGGCCGGCGTCCCGCACCTGGTCAAGCCGGAGGACGTCAAGCCGGGCGCGGCGGTGCTCGACGTCGGCGTCAGCCGCGACGAGGCCGGGAAGATCGTCGGCGACGTGCACCCGGGCGTGGAGCAGGTGGCCGCCTGGATCTCCCCGAACCCCGGCGGAGTGGGCCCGATGACCCGGGCCCAGCTGCTGGTGAACGTGGTCGAGGCGGCGGAACGGGCGGCCAGTGCGGGCTGAGCAGGGAGAACGACCGGTGGTTGACCACGGCGAGCGGAAGTCACGGCGCTTCCCCTCCGTCACCCAGGACACCGCCCGCCCCGAGGGCGGCGGCCGCGCGGCACCGGGCGACGCGCCCGCACCGGCCCGCCAGTGGCCCATGCTCAGCGTGCTGGCGGCGACCGCGGCCGGACTGCTGTTCACCGCCTTCGGGCATCCCCGGGTCGGCTGCCTGATCATCGGGGTGGTGCTGATCGCGGCCGCCGTGCTGCGCCAGGTGCTGCCGTCGGTGGGCATGCTCGCGGTCCGGTCCCGCTTCACGGACGTGGTGATGTACGGGCTGCTCGGCGGGGCGATCACGATGCTCGCGCTGATGATCGAGCCCGATTCGCTGGTGGAGGTCCCCTTCCTGGAGGACAGCGTCCGGTTCATCGTCCGCTGACGGGGCGAAGCAACAGGATGAAGCAAGAGGGTGAAGCAATAGGGTGAAGCGCCGGACTGGAGCAACAGGGTGAAGACCGGCCGGTGTCCCCGCTGACGGGGTGAGCACCGGCCGGCTGCCCCCGGCGGCCGGATCTGTCGCATCGACCAAGGTCGAACGCCGTTCGCGCCTTCAAACCACCGGCGCCGTGTGCCACGTACCACAGGTACCCGGGAGTCGGCCCCTGTCGAGGTCGGATAGCCTGCGCACATGGGGCAGGGACACGCCCCACCGCCAGCTGTCTAACGGAGAAGGCCATGACCCGCACTCCCGTGAATGTCACCGTGACCGGCGCCGCCGGCCAGATCGGCTACGCGCTGCTCTTCCGCATCGCGTCCGGCCACCTGCTCGGCGCGGACGTGCCGGTCAACCTGCGCCTCCTTGAGATCCCGCAGGGCCTCAAGGCCGCCGAGGGCACCGCCATGGAGCTCGACGACTGCGCCTTCCCGCTGCTGCGCGGCATCGAGATCACCGACGACGCCAACAAGGCGTTCGACGGCGCGAACGTCGCCCTGCTGGTCGGCGCCCGCCCCCGCACCGCGGGCATGGAGCGCGGTGACCTGCTCTCCGCCAACGGCGGCATCTTCAAGCCGCAGGGCAAGGCCATCAACGACAACGCCGCGGACGACATCAAGGTCCTGGTCGTCGGCAACCCGGCCAACACCAACGCCCTGATCGCCCAGGCCGCCGCCCCGGACGTACCGGCGGAGCGCTTCACCGCGATGACCCGCCTGGACCACAACCGCGCGATCTCGCAGCTGGCCGCCAAGACCGGTGCCGCCGTCTCCGACATCAAGCGCCTGACCATCTGGGGCAACCACTCCGCCACCCAGTACCCGGACATCTTCCACGCGGAGATCGCCGGCAAGAACGCCGCCGAGGTCGTGAACGACGAGGCGTGGCTGGCCGACACCTTCATCCCGACCGTCGCCAAGCGCGGCGCCGCGATCATCGAGGCCCGTGGCGCGTCCTCGGCCGCCTCCGCCGCGAACGCCGCCATCGACCACGTCCACACCTGGGTCAACGGCACCGCCGCGGGCGACTGGACCTCCATGGGCATCCCGTCGGACGGCTCCTACGGCGTCCCGGAGGGTCTGATCTCCTCCTTCCCGGTCGTCTGCAAGGACGGCAAGTACGAGATCGTCCAGGGCCTGGACATCAACGAGTTCTCCCGCACCCGCATCGACGCCTCGGTCGCCGAGCTCGCCGAGGAGCGCGACGCGGTCCGCGAGCTCGGCCTGATCTGATCCGGCCCCGAGCCGCACGCGCGGTTTTGTCCTGAAAGAGCCCCGGCCAAACCAGGCCGGGGCTCTTTGGCGCAAAACCGCCTGTCGATCCATGTAGGCCGAAAATAAAGTCGGCCGGTGACCGACTCCCCCATCCCTCCGCAGTCCACCGGCGACGGCTGGGACGACCCACGGAACGGCCGCCCGCCGGTCCACCCCTCCCTCAGCGAAGCAGGCCGACTGCTGTGCGCGGGGACGTACATCGACGCGGTCTTCCGCGACCGGGTCATCCACGAGCTCTACGTCCACGAGGAGCGGCTCGCCGCCCCCTCCCACGGCTACGACGCCACCCGGGTGCTTGCCCACGCGCTGCGCGCGCGCCGCGCCGAGCTCGGCTGGGCCGCCGCCGTCCTCCTCACCTGGCTGGTCGGCTTCCTGCTCACCGACTGGCTGCTGCTCCTGCTGTTCGTCCCCTTCCTGGTCTTCGCCCTGGCCCGCTGGCTGGGCTCCCGGGGCTCGGCCCTGCTGAGGGTCGTCGGCGTGCTGCTGCGGGTCTACGCCGTCCTCTTCCTGGTCACACTGCTGCTCCTGGTGATCGGCCTGGGCGGGGACGTGACCGACCTCCTGCTGGAGGTGTTCGGCGCGGACGGCTCTTCGTCCGGCTCCTGGTCCGGTTCCTGGTCCGGTTCCGACTACGGTCCCTACGGGCCGTCCTACGACTCCCCGTACGACTCCGCGCGCGGCTCCGATCTCGACCTGTCGAGCTCCCTGGAGCTCTGGGGGGTGCTCGGCCTCTTCGCCGGCCTGGTCACCCTGGTCGCCCTGCAGCGGGGACACGTCGCCCGGACCATCGCGGGCGACCTCAACCCGACCCGGTACGCCGACCACGCGCACGACCCCGCCGAGGCCTCGCCCGGCGCCCGCCACGAGCGGATCCGCCGGCGCATCCGCAACGAGCAGTGGTCACCCCTGGTCGTCTACGACGTCAACGACCCGCTGTGCGGCTCCGGCGAGCCCTTCCGGCCCTGGCACCTCTCCGTGGAGCTCCGCCCGCGCGCCGACCTCGGCCCGGACCGCAAGCCGGTCCCGCCCACCAACGCCGACCTGCTCGGCAGGATCGTCCCCCGGCTGCAGCAGCTGCGGGTGCCGTCCCCGCACGGCTCCCGGCAGGTGCAGGAACTGGTCCGGGACCGCCTGCGCGAGCTGGTCATCGAAGAGGTCGTCCACCTGCCGGCCGACGGGCTGGCGCACCGCGACAACGCCCCGGTCCAGGCGGAGGCGTTCGCGGAGCACCGGGCCGCCTCCATCGAGGAGGGCGGCGAGCGCCGCCGCCACTTCCTGCGGGTCCGGGTCGGCGGCTGGGACGAGAACCTGGTGGTCACCGTGTTCGTACGGGTGCACACCCAGGGCGGCATGCTGATGCTGGAGGTCGCCCCGCACGTGCTGCTCCCGCTGCCGGTCGCCTTCCTGAACGCGGACGCCGACGCCCACCGCCACCTGCGGAACAACTGGATCGGCAAGGCGGCCTGGGCCCTGGTGCACACGCCTCGGTCCTTCACGGCCTCGGTCGTCACCCTGGGCCGTGGCGTGGCGAGCTGGTGGCGGATCGTCACCGGCGGCCACGGCGGGGCGCGTCCGGAGGGGGCCTGGGCGTCGGTGCGCGAACTGGCCTCGCAGGACAACGGGACGATCTTCCACCTGATGGACCTCGACCGGTACCGGAAGACCATCGAGGACCGGGTGGTGGCAGGGGTGACCGAGGCCCTGCACGAAGCCGGCTGGCACACCGAGGAGTTCGCGCAGCGGGCCGCGGTCATCGTCAACTCGGGCGGGACGTACATCCGGGAGGCGAACCACAGCGCGTTCAGCGTGGGAGGCTCCGGACACACCATCAGCGCCGGACACACCGGCAGGGGGAACGGCAGTGGCAGGTAACGCGAACGACGGGAGCGGCGGCGTGGGTGCCGGGAGCGGCGTGGGCGGCGGGAACGGCGCGGGCGACCGGCCGGCGGTGGTGCTGGGCGACGTCAGCGGCAGCGCCTTCAGCATCGGCGGCAGCAACCACACGATCAGCGTGACGCATCATTACGGCGGGGACACCGGCCCCGGGCCGGAGGAACTGCTGGAGGCCGTACGGGAGCTGCGGGCCGCCCTGGTCCGGCTGCCCCGCAGCGCCGACCGTACGGCCCTGGACGGTGAACTCGACGAGGCGGCCGGGGACCTGGAGGAGGCGGAGGAGATCCGCCCCGGGGTCCTGGCGCGGCTGCGCGGCGCACTGGACCGCTGGGCTCCGCTGGTGGAGTCGGTCAGCGCGGCGGCCGCACTGGCCGGCCTGCTGACCGCGTTGGGCGGCTGAGCGATGGCCTCCTCCACGCCCCGCTGGGACCCGGTGACCCAGCGCTGGACCACCTCCGGAGATCCCGCGGCCCCGGCGCCGGGAGTTCCGGAGTACGGCCCGGAGCCCTCCGGCCCGGCAGACCCGGCCCCGGCTCCGGCTCCGGCTCCGGCTCCGGCTCCGGACAACGGTCCGCAACCGGCCGACCCGGCGGAGCAGGCCCCGGGGGAGCCGTCGGCGGGGGCTCCGGTCCCGGCCACGGCCCCGTCGCCGTCCCCGAACCCCGCCCCGGGCGAGTGGTGGGCAGGTCCGGCCGCGTCCGAGGCCGTCACGGCCGCGGGCCCGGGGTGGCCGGGCGCTGCCCCGAACCACGGCCCGACGCCGACGCCGCCGCCGAACCCGGCCCAGGCATGGCCGGTGCCGCGGCAGGGAGGTCCGGCCCCGGCGGACGCGTCGCCGCCCGCGGGGCCGGGGTGGCCCGTCCCGCCGCAGGTCTGGTCCGGGCCCGGTCCCGCCGCGCCGCCGCTCCCGCCCCTGCCCCCGGCGGCCTACGCACCCCTGCCGCCGGCGCCGCACGACCCCCGTACGCGCGGCCGGCTGGTCCCGGTGACGGCGGGCATCGCCGTCGCGGCGGTGGCGCTGGGCGCGGCCGCCGTGTGGTTCGTACAGCGGGACGACTCCGGGGCGAAGCCGGAGCTGCACGGTCCGGTGGTGCCGTCCGGCAGTGCCTCGGCCGCTCCGTCCGCGCCGGAGACGCCGCTGCCGTCGGCCGACACGCCCTCGGGGGCCCCGTCCGGGACCCCGTCCCCGATGCCGTCCGGGACTCCGTCCGCGACGGGCTCCCCCTCGGCCGGCGCCTCCGGTCCCCCGTCGGATCCGTCGGCCCCGTCGGCCCCGTCCGATCCCACGGGATCGCACCGCACGGTCCGGGACGCCGACGGCTTCACCGTCGCCGTCCCCCAGGGATGGAACCGGGAGAAGAGCGGGAACGGCGTGTTCTACCGTTCGCCCGACCGGAGCGCGCTGCTCCAGGTCTTCCGGGTGACCGAGGCGGACCTGAGCCCGCTCGACGCCGTACGGGCCGCCTCCGGGCACCTGCGCAGCCAGCCCAACACACCGAACTACGTGGAGATCAGCCTCGGCACGGTCGGTGGCGGAACGGACGCCGCGGAGCTGGTCTACGCCTACGACAGCGCGGAGTCCCGGGGCCGCCGGCACGGCATCGAACGGGTCTTCCTCGCCGCCGACGGCTCCAAGTGGGCCGTGCTGGCCGCCGGCCCGGCCACCGCGCCGGACACCGTGCGGCAGAACCTGGCGGCGGCGCTGGCCGCGTTCAGGCCCGGCGGGTGACCGGGACGCGGTGCGGCTCAGTGCTTGAACATGCCGGGCTTGTAGTGGCCCGGCACCGAGCGGGTGGTGACGCCGAACCGGTTCCAGGCGTTGATCGTCGTGATCACGGCGATCAGCCGGGCCAGTTCGGCCTCCTCGAACTGCTCGGCCGCCCGCGCGTACACCTCGTCCGGGACGAACCCGTCCGTGAGGACGGTGACCGCCTCGGTCAGCTCCAGCGCGGCCAGCTCCTTCTCGGTGTAGAAGTGCCGGGATTCCCGCCAGGCGCTCAGCTGGATCAGCCGCTCGGCGGTCTCGCCCGCTGCGAGGGCGTCCTTGGCGTGCATGTCGAGGCAGAAGGCGCACTGGTTGACCTGTGAGGCGCGGGTCTTGACCAGCTCGACCAGGACCGGGTCGAGGTCCTTCTTGGCGGCGATCTCCAGGTTGACCATCGCCTTGTAGACGTCCGGCGCGAGGCTGTGCCACTGCATCCGGGCCCGCTCTTCGGGGGCGAAGCGCTGGTCAGGGGCGGGCTGAGCGTGTTGGGCGGTCTGGGTCTGGACGGTCTGGGTGGTCTGCTCCGTGTTGATCGTCATGTGTCCACCGTACGAGCCGAACGACCCACCGATATGGTCCATGTCCATGAGGGATTCCTGGGCCAATTCGGGCGGGTTCGGCGCCGATCTGCATATCGATCCGACCGCCGGCCGAGGCCTGAAGGCCGGTCTCGCGGAGGCCCTGCGCGAAGCCGTGCGGAGCGGCCGGCTGACGCCCGGCACCCGGCTGCCGGCCTCGCGGACGCTCAGCGCGGACCTCGGCATCGCCCGGAACACGGTCGCCGAGGCGTACGCCGAACTGGTCGCGGAGGGCTGGCTGACCGCCCGTCAGGGCTCGGGCACCCGGGTCGCGCCGCGGGCCGAGCCGCGCCGGTCCGCGCCCGCGCCGGTCCGCCGGCCGGTCCGGCAGGGCGGCGCGGCGTACAGCCTGCTGCCCGGCTCCCCGGACCTGGGCGGGTTCCCGCGCGCGGCCTGGATCGCCGCCACCCGCAAGGCCGTCTCCGAGGCGCCGAACGAGGCGTTCGGGTACGGGGATCCGCGAGGCCGGGTGGAGCTGCGGGAGGCACTGGCCGGCTATCTCGCGCGGGCCCGCGGGGTGCACGCGGACCCGGAGCGGATCGTGCTGTGCGCGGGCTTCGTGCACGGGCTGATGCTGCTGGCGAAGGTGCTGCGGGCCCGGCGGGTGCGGGAGGTCGCGGTGGAGTCGTACAGCCTGGACGTCCACCGGAACCTGCTGGCGGCGGCGGGCCTGCGCACCCGGCCGCTGCTCGTGGACGCGGCGGGGGCGGACACCCCCGCGCTGGCCGGACTGCCGGTGGGGGCGGTGCTGATGACGCCCGCGCACCAGTTCCCGACCGGGGTGGCGCTCACCCCGGACCGGCGGGCGGCGGCGGTGGACTGGGCACGGTCCTCGGGCGGGCTGGTCCTGGAGGACGACTACGACGGGGAGTTCCGCTACGACCGGCAGCCGGTGGGCGCGCTCCAGGGGCTGGACCCCGACCGGGTGGTCTATCTGGGCACGGCCAGCAAGTCCCTCGCGCCGGGGCTGCGGATGGGCTGGATGGTGGTGCCGCCGGAGCTCCTGGACGAGGTCCTCGCGGTCCGCGGGCCGGTCGACTGGACGTGCAGCGCGCTGGAGCAGCTGACCCTGGCCCAGTTCATCTCCTCGGGGGCGTACGACCGGCACGTACGCGGCATGCGGCTGCGGTACCGGCGGCGGCGGGACCAGCTCGTGGCGGCGCTCGGCGGGCGGGTGGCGGTGTCCGGGATCGCGGCCGGGCTGCACGCGGTGCTGGACCTCGGGCCGGGGTCGGAGCGGGCCGTCCTGCAGTCCGCGGCGCGGCACGACCTCGCGCTGGACGGGCTGGCGGTGTTCCGGCACCCGGAGGCGGAGCTGCCGCCGCGTGACGCGCTGGTGGTGGGCTACGGCACGCCATCGGACAGTGCGTGGGCGCCTACGCTCGCGGCGCTGTGCGCGGCGCTCCCCTAGCGCGCGGCGTTGCCCTTGCGGGCGGCGTTGCCCTTGCGGGCCGGTGCTGCCCTGGCGGCCGGCCGGCCGCCGCGACCGTGCGGGTGCCGGCCGTTGCCACGGCCGTGCGGGGCCGGCGGTCGCACGCCGTGCTGTGCGGGTGCCGGCCGTTGCTTCGGCCGTGGGGGCAGGGCGGCCGGATGCGCCCGGCCGTGTGGGCAGTCGTGCCGCAGGGCGGCACGGGTGGGCACACGGCACCCCGGTCCCGCGAGGGCTCGCGCAGCCTCCCCGCGCCCCGGTCCGGCTGCGGTCCGGACCCCGTCCGGGCGGAGCTCCGCTCCTGGCGGTGCCGGGCCCGGCGAAGCCACCGCCCTGCCCGGGCGGCGCTGCGGCGAAGCGCGCCATGGCTTCGGTGGGGCGGGAGCGAGCCCGCTGGGCGGCGTTCCGGTGTGCCCACCCGTTCCGCCCTGCGGAACGCCTGCCCACACCTCAGCGGAGCTGCCTGCCCACACCTCAGCGGAGGTGCCTGCCTGCACCTCGGCGGAGGTGCCCGCCCACACCTCGGCGGAGGCCGCCCACACCTCGGTGGGGCCTGCCCACACCTCGGCGGAGGTGCCCGCCCACACCTCGGCGGAGGCCGCCCACACCTCGGCGGGGCCTGCCCGAGCCTCGGCGGAGGTGCCCGCCCACACCTCGGCGGAGGCCGCCCGTACCTCCGGCGGAGGCAGGCCGCACCTCTGGCGGAGGGCGAGGGAGGGCGCAGCCCTGGGGAACGCGTGCCCGCCCCTCCGGCGGAGGGTGTGGGAGGGCGCAGCTCTGCGGGACGCCTGCTCACACCTCGGCGGAGGCCGCGCACACCTTGGCGGAGGCGGCGTCGCGCACACCCTCGGCGGGCGCGGCGCCCGGACCCCGGCGGGCGCGGCGCCCGGACCTCGGCGGAGGCCGCGCGCAGACCCCGGCGGAGGCGGCGTCGCCCCGGCCTCGGCGGAGGCGGCGCCAAGGCCAACGCGGAAGCCGGTCATGGCTCCGGCGGAGCCGGTTCGCCGAAGCGGGAGAGGGCGAGCGCGCCGGCCACGGCGACGGCGAAGCCGAGGACGGCGAGCCAGGTGAGGCCGGGGCGGGTGCGGTCGCCCAGACAGAGGACGCCCACCAGGGCCGGGCCGACCGTTTCGCCCAGGACCAGGCCCGCCGTCGCGGTCGTGACCGAGCCGCGGGCCAGCGCGGAGGTGAGGAGCAGGAAGGCCGCCCCGCCGCCGGTCAGCAGGGCGTAGAAGGCCGGGTTCGTCAGGAGCGCGGCCGGCGCGAGGTCGTCGATCAGGCGGACCGAGACCTCCACCACCCCGAAGCCCGTGCCCGCGGCCAGGCCCAGCACCAGTGCCCGCGGCCCCTGCGGCAGCCGGGGGCCCAGCACGGCGCCGAGCAGCAGGATGCCCGCCGCCACCCCGAGCATGGCGTAGCGCAGGGCGTCGGAGCCCTCCTCCGTGCCCTCCGCGCCCGAGGCGAGCCCGAGTATCGCCAGCCCGGCGCAGACGGTGGCGACCGCCGCCCACTCCGCCCGGCTCAGCCGGACCCGCAGCAGCCGTGCCGCCACCACCGCGGTGACCGCGAGGCTCGCCGCCAGCGCGGCGCTCACCGCGTAGATCGGGATGCGCCGCAGCGCGATGATCTGGAGCACGAAACCCGCCCCGTCGAGCGTCAGACCGAGCAGATACCGCCACTGCCGTACCGCCCGGAGGAACAGGGCCGCGTCCACCCCCGATCCCGCCCCGCCGGTCCCGTCCGCCCCGCCGGTCGCCGCCGCGGCGCGGGCCGCCACGGCCTGCAGCACCGAGGCCGTACCGAAGCAGACCGCCGCACCCAGCGCGCAAACCATCCCAATCAGCACAAACAGAATGTAGTGCAGCCCTCACCCGGGGTCTCTGCGACGGCCGGATTCCATCCCCAGCGCGGCCACCCCTAGTCTGTCCGCAGCACGCCACCGGTAGGGGGAGCATCAGACATGGAAAGCAGCAGCATCGAGCCCGGCACCGTCAGTGCCGTCAGTGCCGTGAGTGCCGTGACCCGGCGGCGCATGCGCTCCGGCGGGGTCGCGCTCGGCGGCATGGGCCTGCTCGCGGCCACCCTGGTCGCCTGCGGCAGCGATTCCGAGCCGGACCGCCGCTGCGCCGACCGCGTCACCCTCGACCAGCTCAACATGGAGGAGTGCAAGAAGGGCGGCCGCGGCGCCTGGTACTACGGCGGCTACGTCCCCTCGGGCAACAAGGTCACCGGCGGCAGCTTCGACAAGAGCGCCGTCAAGCGGGGCGGCATCGGCGGCGGCTCCAGCTCCAGCGGCGGCTGAGCGCCACCGCCCGGCGCCACCCGGCACAGCGCAGAACCCAGGACGACAAGGACCGGACGTGAAGCGGCACACCATCGATCCCCGCCCCGACTGGCAGAAGACCGTCGAGGAGCAGGGGCTGATCTACCCGCTCACCCGCTACCCCGACGACTCCCTGCGCCCGTACTGGGACGAGAGCGCGTACTACTCCTTCAGCCTCCCCGAGGTGGAGGCGCTGGAGGACGTCGTCGAGGACCTGCACGCCATGTGCCTGGCGGCGGCCGCGCACATCGTGGAGCACGAGCGCTACGCGGACCTGGGGATCACCGACCCCGGGCTGCAGCGGCTGATCGCCGAGTCCTGGCGGCGCCGCGCCGAACAGCCCTCCCTCTACGGCCGGTTCGACCTCCGCTACGACGGCACCGGCCCGGCCAAGATGCTGGAGTACAACGCCGACACCCCCACCTCGCTGGTGGAGGCGGCCAGCCCGCAGTGGTTCTGGATGGAGGAGCGCTTCCCCGGCGCCGACCAGTGGAACTCCCTGCACGAGCGCCTGGTCGACGCCTGGCGCCGGCAGGCCGAACTGCTCCCGCCCGGCCCGGTCCACTTCGCGCACTCCGAGGCCGACGAGCTCGGCGAGGACCTGATGACCGTCGCCTACCTCCAGGAGACCGCCGAACAGGCCGGCCTGGAGACGGTCGCGCTGTCCGTCGAGAAGATCGGCTGGGACCGGCTGTCCGGCCGGTTCGTGGACGAGAAGCTGAAGTTCATCCGCAGCTGCTTCAAGCTCTACCCGTGGGAGTGGCTGGCCGAGGACGAGTTCGGCCCGCAGGTCCTCGACACCCTGGACACCGGCGGAGGCACCGGCAGCACCTGCTGGATCGAGCCCGTCTGGAAGATGCTGCTCTCCAACAAGGCGCTGCTGGCGGTCCTCTGGGAGCTGTTCCCGGAGCACCCGAACCTGCTGCCCGCCTACCTCGACGGGCCGCGCGAGCTCGCCGAGGACGGCGGCCCCGGCTATGTGGCCAAGCCGCTGCTGGGCCGCGAGGGCGCCGGGGTCACCGTGCACCCGCCCGGCGGCGCCCCGTACGTGCCGGCGCAGCCGGGGGAGCCCCGGGAACCGGTGTGTTTCCAGGCCCTCGCCCCGCTGCCGGACTTCGACGGCAACCGGGTGGTGCTCGGCGCGTGGGTCGTCGAGGAGGAGGCGGCCGGGCTCGGCATCCGCGAGTCCGCGGGGCTGATCACGGACGAGTACGCCCGCTTCCTGCCCCACGTGATCCTCTGACGGAAGCAGCGGAAGCAGCGGAAGCTGCGGAAGGGCCCGCGGACGCCGGTGACCCGGCGCACGCCCGCCGCCCGCTGCCCGCCGCCCGCCGTGCGCCGGTCGCGCTACGCGGACAGCACCGCCCGCAGCTGGTCCAGCCCCCAGTCCAGGTCCTCCTTGCTGATCACCAGAGGCGGCGCGATCCGGATCGTGGCCCCGTGGGTGTCCTTCACCAGCACCCCGCGTTCCATGAGCCGCTCGGACACCTCCCGCCCGGAGCCGTGCCCGGGCGCGATGTCCACGCCAGCCCACAGGCCCCGCCCGCGTACGGCGGTCACCGCGCCCCCGCCCACCAGCAGGCCCAGTTCCTGGTGCAGGTGGTCGCCGAGCTCGGCGGCCCGCTGCTGGTACTCGCCGCTGCGCAGGATCGCGACGACCTCCAGGGCCACCGCGCAGGCGAGGGGGTTCCCGCCGAAGGTGGAGCCGTGCTCGCCCGGCCGGAACACGCCGAGCACGTCCCGGTCGGCGACCACCGCCGACACCGGGACCACGCCGCCGCCCAGCGCCTTGCCCAGGATGTAGACGTCCGGGACGACGTCCTCGTGGTCGCAGGCGAAGGTGCGCCCGGTCCGGCCGAGCCCGGACTGGATCTCGTCCGCCATGAACAGCACGTTCCGCTGCCGGGTCAACTCCCGTACGCCGCGCAGGTATCCCGGCGGCGGCACCAGTACGCCCGCCTCGCCCTGGACCGGCTCCAGCAGCACCGCCACCGTGTTCGCGGTGACCGCGTCCGCCAGCGCCGTCAGGTCGCCGTACGGGACGATCTCGAAGCCGGGGGTGTAGGGGCCGTAGTGGTCGCGGGCCTCGTGGTCGGTGGAGAAGGACACGATGGTCGTGGTCCGGCCGTGGAAGTTGTTCGCGGCCACCACGATCTTGGCCTGGCCGTCGGGCACCCCCTTGACCTCGTAGCCCCACTTGCGGGCGGTCTTGACGGCCGTCTCGACCGCCTCCGCGCCCGTGTTCATGGGCAGCACCATCTCCTTGCCGCACAGCCCGGCGAGCTCCGCGCAGAACTCGGAGAACCGGTCGTGGTGGAAGGCGCGGGAGGTCAGCGTGACCCGCTCCAGCTGCGCTCTGGCGGCGTCGAGGAGGCGCCGGTTGCCGTGGCCGAAATTGAGCGCCGAGTAGCCGGCCAGCATGTCGAGGTAACGCTTGCCCTCGATGTCCGTCATCCAGGCGCCCTCCGCGGAGGCGATGACGACGGGGAGGGGATGGTAGTTGTGCGCGCTGTGCGCTTCTGCGGAGCGGATGGCATCAGCGGTAGTCGACACGGGGTCTCCGTTCGTCCGTCCTGCGCCCGGTAGGGCTGTGACAGCGTGTGGCGTCTGTTCTATCCTCGCCGCTCGCCGCGGACAGCGAAAGCGTGCCGGTGTCGTGGCCGGTTATGGTGGGGGCACGCACGGCGACTGGCGTACGGAGAACCAACTCCGGGGGAGCCGCGCGCGCATGTCCGCACACACGGCCGCCCGCCTGGGCCTCCGCGGGGTACGAAACGACACTCGACCCCGGAGGAGCCGCGATGACCGCGCGCCAGCCCGTCCCGCATCCCGCCCTGTTGTCCACCGATCCCGAACTCGCCGCGCTGGTCGCCGCGGAGGAGCGGCTGCAGGCGGACACCCTGCGGCTGATCCCCAGCGAGAACTACGTGTCCGCGGCCGTGCTGGAGGCCTCCGGCACCGTCCTGCAGAACAAGTACAGCGAGGGCTACCCGGGCCGCCGGTACTACGAAGGCCAGCAGAACATCGACCGGATCGAGGCCCTGGCCATCGAGCGGGCCAAGGGGCTGTTCGGCGTGGACCACGCCAACGTGCAGCCGTACTCCGGCTCGCCGGCCAACCTGGCCGTGTACCTGGCCTTCGCCGAGCCCGGCGACACCGTGATGGGCATGGCCCTGCCGATGGGAGGCCACCTGACGCACGGGTGGGGCGTCTCGGCGACCGGCAGCTGGTTCCGCGGCGTGCAGTACGGCGTCCGCGCGGACACCGGGCGGATCGACTACGACGCGGTGCGGGACCTCGCCCTCGCCGAACGCCCGAAGATCATCTTCTGTGGCGGTACCGCCCTGCCGCGCACGATCGACTTCGAGTCCTTCGCCTCGATCGCGAAGGAGGCCGGCGCGGTCCTGGTCGCGGACGTGGCGCACATCGCGGGCCTGATCGCGGGCGGCGCGCACCCCTCGCCGGTGCCGTACGCCGACGTGGTGTCGACCACCACCCACAAGACCCTGCGGGGGCCGCGCGGCGCGATGCTGATGTGCCGGGCCGAGCACGCCAAGGCGATCGACAAGGCGGTCTTCCCCGGTCTGCAGGGCGGCCCGCACAACCAGACCACGGCGGGCATCGCGGTGGCCCTCCACGAGGCGGCGCAGCCCTCCTTCACGGCGTACGCGCACCAGGTCGTGGCCAACGCGAAGGCGCTGGCCGCGGAGCTCCTCGACCGGGGCCTCGACCTGGTCTCGGGCGGCACCGACAACCACCTGATCCTGATCGACCTCACCCGCCGGGAGGTCCCGGGCAAGGTGGCGGCGCAGGCGCTGGACCGGGCGGGGATCGTGGTGAACTACAACACGGTGCCCTTCGACCCGCGCAAGCCGTTCGACCCGTCCGGCATCCGCATCGGCACGCCCTCCCTCACCTCCCGCGGCCTGCGGGCCGAGCACATGCCGGCCGTGGCCGACTGGATCTCCCGCGCCGTCACCGCGGCGGCCTCCGGCGACGAGCCGGCCCTCGCCCGCATCCGCGCCGAGGTCACCGCCCTCCTCGCCGACCACCCTGCCCCGGGCCTCCCGGTGTCCTAGCCCTGCCGGCCCCGACGCCGCCGGCGGGTCGGATCCCGTCGGCTCCGGCGCTACCTGCCGGTAGCGTCGGAGCCCCGCGCGGCAGACAGCAGCGGAGGCCGCGATTCCGGGCGATCGCGGCCATGGGCCGCCCCCGCACCTGCGAGAATGGCCCCATGGCCTCTGACCGTCCTCGCGCGCTCTCCGGTATCCAGCCCACCTCCGGCTCGTTCCACCTCGGGAACTACCTGGGCGCCATCCGCCAGTACGTTGCCCTGCAGGAGACCCACGACGCCTTCTACATGGTGGTCGACCTGCACGCCATCACCATGCCGCAGGATCCGAAGGACCTCCGCGCGAACACCCGGCTGTCCGCCGCCCAGCTGCTCGCGGCCGGCCTGGACCCGGAGCGCTGCACGCTCTTCGTCCAGAGCCACGTCCCCGAGCACGCGCAGCTCGGCTGGGTCATGAACTGCATCACCGGGTTCGGCGAGGCCAGCCGGATGACCCAGTTCAAGGACAAGTCCGCCAAGGGCGGCGTGAACAACGCCACCGTCGGCCTGTTCACGTACCCGATCCTGCAGGTCGCCGACATCCTCCTGTACCAGGCGGACTCCGTCCCGGTCGGCGAGGACCAGCGCCAGCACATCGAGCTGACCCGCGACCTCGCCGAGCGCTTCAACCAGCGCTTCGGCCAGACCTTCACCCTCCCGCAGGCGCACATCGTCAAGGAGGTCGCGAAGATCTACGACCTCCAGGACCCGGCGATCAAGATGTCGAAGTCGGCGTCCAGCCCCAAGGGCCTGGTCAACCTCCTCGACGAGCCCAAGGCCACCGAGAAGAAGATCAAGAGCGCGGTCACCGACACCGGCACCGAGATCCGCTTCGACGCCGAGAACAAGCCCGGCGTCAGCAACCTGCTGACCATCTACTCCACCCTCACCGGCACCGCCGTCCCGGTCCTGGAGGAGAAGTACGAGGGCAAGGGCTACGGCGCGCTGAAGACCGACCTCGCCGCCGTGATGGTCGATTTCGTCACACCCTTCAAGCAGCGCACCCAGGAGTACCTGGACGACCCGGCCGAGCTGGACGCCGTGCTGGCCAGGGGCGCGGAGAAGGCCCGTACCGTCGCCGCCGAGACCCTCGCCCGGGCCTACGACCGCATCGGGTTCCTCCCGGCGCAGCACTGATCAAGCCCCGGGCGCGCACTCGGGCACGGGCGGCTCTGGCCGTGAGGGGGGTGTCGGCCGCACACTGGGGCCAGCACCCCGACCACGGCCTGCAGACGGACACCCGGCCGCCCGGCCGACACCCGGCCGCCCGGCCACCACCCAGTCACACACCAGACGCGAGGAGACATACGTGGGGACCGTTACGCTCGGCGTTTCGATCGCGGTCCCGGAGCCGCACGGCAGCCAGCTCCAGCAGCTGCGCGCCGGCTTCGGGGACGCCGCCGCGTACGGCATCCCCACGCACGTCACCCTCGTCCCGCCCACCGAGGCCGAGACGGAGCGGCTGCCGGAGATCCGGGCCCACCTCGCCGAGGTGGCCGCGGCCTTCCGCCCGTTCCCGATGCGGCTGGCCGGCACCGGCACCTTCCGCCCGCTCTCGCCGGTGGTCTTCGTCAAGGTCGTCGAGGGCACGGTGGGCTGCACCCGGCTGCAGAGCCAGGTCCGCGCCCCCGACGGGCCGGTCAGCCGTGAGCTGGCCTTCCCGTACCACCCGCACGTCACCGTCGCCCACGGGATCTCCGAGGAGGCGATGGACCGCGCCTTCGCCGAGCTCGCGGACTACGCGGCCGCCTGGGTCTGCGACGGGTTCGCGCTCTACGAGCAGGGCTCAGACGGGGTCTGGCGCAAGCTGTGCGAGTACCCCTTCGGCACCGGCCCGACCGGTGTCCCGGCACAGCTGGGCTCACCCGTCGACGAGCCGACCGTACGCCGCCCCTGAGGCAGCACGCGGACAGCCAGGTACCTGAGCCTGCGCAGAACCAGAACATGCATCGGGCGAAAAGTCACAGTGGACGACCGTAGCGCCCAAAAGCGGCAATCCTGACTATTTGCATGCGCTCAATTACGGTGACGGCATGGACTGGCTGAAGAACCTGCCCGTGATCGGCCCACTGGTGGCCCGCCTCATGCGGACCCACCTCTGGCACTCCTACGAGCGTCTCGACCGGGTGCACTGGACCAGACTCGCCGCCGCCATCACCTTCATCAGCTTCCTGGCCCTCTTCCCGCTGCTCACCGTCGGCGCGGCCATCGGCGCCGCCCTGCTCAGCGAGGAGCAGCTGAAGAAGCTGGAGGACGGCCTCGCCGAGCAGGTGCCCGGGATCTCCGACCAGCTGAACATCACCGGCCTGGTCGACAACGCCGGCACCGTGGGTCTGGTCGCGGGCGCGATCCTGCTCCTCACCGGCATCAGCTGGATCGGCTCCATGCGCGACTGCCTGCGCGCCGTCTGGGAGAAGGACGACGAGGAGGAGGGCAACCCGGTCGTCCGCAAGGGCAAGGACGCGGCGATCCTCTTCGGCCTCGGCGGGGCGGCCCTGGTCTCGGCCCTCGCCTCCATCCTCGGCTCGACCGCGGTCGGCCGGTTCGGGGAGTGGCTCGGCATCCCCGAGCGGGGCGCCGGCGGCGTCGTGCTGCGCACCGGCGCCTTCGGGGTCGGCGTGGTCGCCGCCTTCCTGATGCTGCTCTACCTGCTGACCCTGCTGCCCGGGGTCCGCCCGCCGCGCCGGCGGCTGCTGCTCGCGGCACTGATCGGCGCGGTCGGTTTCGAACTGCTGAAGCTGCTGCTCAGCGGCTATATGCGGGAGGTCGCCGCGAAGAGCATGTACGGCGCTTTCGGCGTGCCCATCGCCCTGCTGCTGTGGATCAACTTCACCGCCAAGCTGCTGTTGTTCTGCGCCGCCTGGACCGCCGCCGACGGCCCGGAGGACGCCGCGGAGGATTCCGCGGCGGAATTCACTCCTGAGGGCGACGCCCCCGCTGCGCGCGGGGCCAGCGGCGGTTGACCAGGTACACCCCGCCGGCCAGCACCGCGAGCACGCCGCCGATGACGGCGACGGCCGTGGTCAGCCCGCCGGACTCCCCTCCGGCGGCGGCCGGGGTGTTCTCGTGCGACTGGGCGGGCGAGCCGAGCGGGCGGGTGTCGGCGCTCTTGGGCGGCACCAGCTCGCCGACCGGTTTGACCTTCCCGGCCGCCGCGAAGCCCCAGTCGAACAGCGCCCGGGTCTCCTCGTAGACGACGTTGCCGCCGCCCGCGGCCGGGTTCATCACGGTGACCAGCAGCTTCTTGTTCCCGCGCTGCGCGATGCCGGTGAAGGTGGAGCCCGCCTGGGTGGTGGTGCCGTTCTTCACGCCGGCGATCCCCGGGTACTGGGACAGGCCGTGAGAGCCGGCCAGCAGGCGGTTGGTGTTCTGGACCTGGAAGGTCTCGCGGGGCTTGCCCGGCTCCTGCTTGCCGGGGAAGTCCGCCGAGGCGGTGCCCGCGTACTCCCGGAAGTCCTTCTTCTGCATGCCCGAACGGGCGAACAGGGTGAGGTCGTAGGCGCTGGAGACCTGGCCGGGGGAGTCGTACCCGTCCGGGGACACCACGTGCGTGTCCAGGGCCTGCAGCTCCTCGGCGTGCGCCTGCATGTCCTTGACCGTCTTGTCGACGCCGCCGTTCATGGCGGACAGCACGTGCACCGCGTCGTTCCCCGAGGCCAGGAACACCCCGATCCACAGGTCGTGGACCGTGTAGTCGAGATGCTCCTTCAGGCCGACCACGCTGCTGCCCGGCCCGACGTCCTCCAGCTCCTCCGGCTCGACCTTGTGGACCTTGTCCTTGGGCAGCGTGGGCAGCACGGTGTCCGCGAAGAGCATCTTCAGCGTGGAGGCCGGGGGCAGCCGCCAGTGCGCGTTGTTGGCGGCCAGCACCTCGCCCGACTCGGCGTCGGCCACGATCCAGGACCGTCCGCTGAGGTCGGTGGGGAGCTGGGGTGCGCCCGGCAGCAGGTTCACCTGGGTGCCGGGCTGCCCCAGCCGGGCACCGCCGACGGTGGACATCTGCGGCGGCGGTACGGCCGCCGGCTTCGCGGGGGCCTTCGCGGGCGCTTGGGAGGGGGGCTTGCCGCCCGGCTTCGGGTCGTCGGCGTGCGCGGGCGCGGCGAACACCGCCGGCAGCACCAGTGCGCTCGCCAGCACCATCGCCGTGGTCTTCGGGGCCTTCATGGCAGACACGAACGTGAACGTACCTTCATTTTGTCGTTTCATCACATCCGTTCGGCCAACCCGCCGCACGGACCGCCGGGACAGCCCACCCCGACGCGTCCGTCCCGGGGACGGGCCGGATACTGGGCCCATGAAACTTGGCCGCGCCGCCTCCTGGTTCCTGCTCGCCTTCGGGGTGTGGAGCTGGTTCATCTGGGTGTCCTTCGTCCGCAACCTGTGGAAGGACGCCAGCGGTCTCGCCTTCACCGACGCGGGTGACCCCACGGCGTACTTCTGGGTCCACCTGACGCTCGCGATCACGTCCTTCCTTCTGGGGACGGCCGTCGGCCTCATCGGGTTGCGCGGTGTCCTGGCGCTGCGCCGGGCAGCGCGCGAGGACGCCGGCCGGGGCGGAGCCCTCTGATGGCCGTGGTGCTGTTCGCCCTGGTCGCCGTCCTCGTCCTGACCCTGCTCGCCCTCGTCCACCGCTGGCTGTGGATCCGGCTGGTCCGCGACACCACCACCGCGGGCTCCCGGCCGCGCCGCGCGCTCACCGCCGCGCTGTGGGTGCTGCCGCTGCTCTCGGTGGCCGCGCTGGTCTCCGGCCGTGCGGGCGCCCCGTTCTGGCTCCAGCAGACCGTCGCCTGGCCGGGGTACCTGTGGCTGCCGGTGCTGCTCTACCTGACGCTGGCCCTCCTCGTGGCGGAACCGATCCGCTACGCCCTCCTCCGCCGGACGCCCGCGCCGGCCCTATCGCCCGCTCCAGCCGGGGCGGAGCATGCCGTTCCGGCCGGGACCGAGCCCGCACCGTCAGCCCGTCCGGCGCCACAGGACCGGGGTCCGGGGCAGAGCCCCAGCGGGTCCGGGCGGCAGCCCGGTTACGGGAAGGGGCGGGGAGGGGAGAACGCCCCGCAGGGCACCCCCACCCCCACCGGCGGCTCCGAAGCGACCGCCTCGACGGGCAGCGCGCCGACGACGGCCGTCGTCGAGCCGGAGCCGGAGCCGGAAGCCGGGCCCGAGGTTGCGGCAGCGCCCCCGGCCGGGGCCGCGGAGGCCCCCGCGCGGCCCGCCCTGACCCGCCGGGTCTTCGTCGCCAGGGCCCTGGCCGGCGCCGCGGCCGTGGCCGCGGCCGGCACCGTCGGCCACGGCACCTACGGCGTACTCCGCGGCCCCCGCGTCAAACGGATCACCGTCCCCCTCGCCAAACTCCCGCGCGCCGCCCACGGCTTCAAGATCGCTGTGGTCAGCGACGTCCACCTCGGCCCCGTCCTCGGCCGCGCCCACACCCTCCGCATCGTCGACGCGGTCAACGCCACCCAGCCCGACCTGATCGCCGTCGTCGGCGACCTCGTCGACGGCTCGGTCGCCGACCTCGGCCCCGCCGCCGCACCCCTGGCCGGGCTGAAGTCGCGGCACGGCGCCTACTTCGTGACCGGCAACCACGAGTACTTCTCCGGCGCCGCCCAGTGGGTCGACCACGTCCGCGAACTGGGTCTGCACCCCCTGGAGAACGCCCGCGAGGAACTCCCGTTCTTCGACCTCGCCGGGGTCAACGACATCGCCGGCGAGAGCGAGGGCCAGGGCCCGGACTTCGCGAAGGCCCTCGGCGACCGCGACCGGGAACACCGCGCCGCGGTGCTCCTGGCCCACCAGCCCGTGGTCATCCACGACGCCGTGGCCCACGGCGTCGACCTCCAGCTCTCCGGCCACACCCACGGCGGTCAGCTCTGGCCCGGGAACTACATCGCCGACCTCGCCAACCCCACGCTCGCCGGACTGGAGCGGTACGGGGACACCCAGCTCTACGTGTCCCGCGGAGCCGGCGCCTGGGGGCCTCCGGTCCGCGTCGGCGCCCCCTCCGACATCACACTGGTGGAACTCGCCTCGTACCACGCATAGCCCAGGTCCGGGCACCTTGACCGCGGCGGCTCGTCGCGGTCGAGGTGCCCGTCCGGTCACTTCTTGCGCTTCGACGCCGCCTCGGCCATGCCCGGCAGGAAGTCCGTGAACAGCTCGTGGACTTCGCGGACCAGTGGACGCAGCACCCGGAACCGGGCCAGGACGATGCCGCGGGTGGTCAGCTGGGCCCCGCGCTCGGCCAGTCGGCGGGTCTTCTCGCTGTTCTCCGAACGGTCGAAGACCCAGTACAGGACCAGCCCCATCTGCGAGAGCCACATCAATTCCGGCAGCAGGTCGGCCAGTTCCTCGGGGACCTTGGTCTTCGCCCCGGCCAGCACCTCGCGGTGGATGGCGATGGCCTCGTTGCGCGCGGGCTCCGACTCGGGGGAGAAGGGGCTCAGCGGGCTCTCCGGGTCCGCCGCGTTCTTGAAGAACTGGGAGGCGAACTCGTGGTACGGGGCGGCGATGTCCAGCCAGGCCGTCAGCACCCCGGACAGCCTGGTCTGGAGGTCGGTCTCCCGGTCCAGGATCGGCCTCACGGCCGCCTGGTGGGCCGCGCTGATCCGGTAGTAGAAGCCCTGGACCAGGTGTTCCTTGGACTCGAAGTAGTAGTAGGCGTTGCCCACCGAGACCCCCGCCTCCTTGGCGATGGCCCGCATGGTCGTCTTGTCGTAGCCGCGCTCCTGGAACAGCCGGAGCGCGGTCTCGAGGATGAGCGTGCGGGTCTGTTCGCTCTTGGGGGCTTTCTGCTCTGTCACGGTGTCCGAGCCTATCCGGGGATCTCGCACCGCTCGTCACAGGCCGCCGCTCCGTCACGGGTCGCCCCGCGCCAGGCGGCGGCGGCCGCCATGGTGGCCCGGGCGAAGGGGCGGCCCGCCGGGGTGGCGAGCCAGTTGGCCTTCGGCCGGTGTTCCGCCAGGGCCCACAGGCGGACGATGAAGGCGTCGGTCCCGGTCCAGATCTGCCCGCTGTCGCCGATCACGGTGATCTCGCGCAGGGTGGCCGCGTGGTCCAGACCCGGGAACCGCTGCCGGGCCTCGGCGGACCCGGCGGGCACCAGCCGGAGCGGCACCAGCCACCGCTGTCCGAGCAGCCAGTGCCGGATGTGCACGCAGAGCGGGCAGTGTGCGTCGTAGAGGACGGTCAGCCGGCGGACCGGCGTGCCGGTGCGCACGGCTCACGCACCGGCCGGGGTCGCCCAGCCCTGCGGGGCCACGGGCGGGGTCTGCTGCCGCTCCATCAGCCCCCGGCGGCGGATCTTGTTGAGCACCCAGACGTTGCCGAGGTGCATCACGCCGAGGACCAGCAGGACGACTCCGAGCTTGACCGAGAGCGCCTCGAACAGCGACCGGGCGTCGGGGACGGCGTCGGCGGCCTTCAGGTAGAGGGTCACGAAGCCGAGGTTGACCAGGTAGAAGCCGACCACCAGAAGGTGGTTGACGGCGTCGGCGAGCTTCTCGTCCCCGCGCAGGACGTCGGCGATGAAGATGCGCCCGTTGCGGCTCAGGGTGCGTGCCACCCAGATGGTGAGCCCGATGCTGACGAGCAGGTAGATGACGTACGCGACCACGGTGAGGTCCATGCCCCCCGCCTCCTTGAACGTGTTCAAACGCTTGGCGTGAACGACTGTAGAGGCATTTTTGAACAAGTTCAAGCGACCTTGTGGGGGGTGCTTCCGCCCGCCGTCCGTACCGGACGGCGGGGCCCCGGCACCCGGCCGCCGGGCCTGCGTTCAGACCCGCCGGAGTACGTCGAACGGCGCGGAAGCGATCGCCGTGGACCCCCGCAACACCTCCCGGACCTGCCCCCAGTGCGGGCACGTCGGCAAAGGCAGCGAGAAGCCCCCTCGTCCCCGAAGGGGAGGAGTCACCGGATCAGGCCGGGAAGGAAAGGGGCGGCCCATGCCACCGGTCAGCGCAGCCGGTCCAGGAGCATCTCAGCCGTCTCATCGGGGCGTTCGAGCGCGGGGAGGTGCCCGGCCCAGGGCAGCTCGGTGTACGAGGCCTCCGGCAGGGTGTCGGCGAGGGTGCGGGCGAGCTCGCGGAAGCCCGGCAGGTCGTGCGCCCCGGAGATGACCTCGGCCGGGACCCGTACGTTGCCCAGGTCCAGATCGGGCTCACGGAGTTCGAGTTCGAAGTCGGCGTCCCTGCCGGCCTCGAAGATGGCCAGCTGCATGTCCCGGACCAGGGCCCGGGTGGCGTCGTCCGCGTCCGGCCCCAGCCAGGTGCGGGCGTTCAGCTCGGCCGCGCCGAGCAGGTCGTCGGCATCGAGCAGCGCGTCCTCCGCCGCACCGAACTCCCTGACGTCCTCGGTGGGTTCGAAGGGCGCGCTGGGGCAGAGCAGCACCAGCCGCTCCACCCGACCGGGGTGCGCCGCGGCCAGCCGCAGCGCGACCCGGCCGCCGTACGAGGAGCCGACCAGCGCGGCCCGCCCGATGCCGAGGGAGTCCATCAGCGCCAGCACGTCGCCGTCGTCGCTGTACGGTTCGGTCGCCGCGGGGGACTGCCCGCAGGTCCGGAAGTCCGGCCGGACCACCCGGAACCCGGCCCCGGCCAGCGCGTTCCACTGCCCGTCCCACATCCGCCGGTCGCACACGGAGGAATGCAGCAGCACCACGGCGGGGCCGTCGACCGGCCCGTCCACATCATGAGAAACAATCACGCCGCGATGCTGCCACTGCCCGGCCGTCCGCGCACTGTTTATACGGCGGTCCCGGGTGCGGACCTCAGATGCTCAGCGAGCGGGCGTAGTTGAGCTGGTTCATCACCCAGGACATGACCATCGGGTTGGTGGCCGGGATCATCGTGGAGTGGTGGCGGCCGCCGCTGGACACCGTCACCTGGACGTAGCCGGTGGTGACCCGTTCCTTCATCAGCAGGAACAGCAGCCCGATCAGGCAGAAGAAGGCAAAGATGACGGCCAGCGCGATGGCGTGTCCGGGAATCCTCTCCTCCGTGCGGGAGAAGTCCGCCGCGTTCCAGATCGCGCCCTTGAGCGGCATCGTGCCGGAGGGGGTGATGATCTGGTCCCCGACGATCGTGATGTCACCGAGGGAGAAGGCCCCGCCGGGCACGCCCGGCCCGGGGTAGGCCACGGGGGCCGCGGCCGGGATGGGCGGCATGGCCTGCGGGTACGGCGGGGTACTCGCCGGGTACGGCGGCGGGCTCGCCGGGTAGGGCTGCGGATAGCCGTAACTGGGATTGCCCGGACCCCACTTGTACTCGCCGCTGCCCGGGTCGCTCGCGTACGGATTCGGCTGCTGCTCGCTCATGGAGCCGATGGTAGGGCCATCTCAGAACGCCGCTCCGGCAATCCTCAGCTGTCGTTCGGTGAGCTCCGTGTCGGTGGCGCCGGGCCGCGGGGTGAGCGAGTAGGTCAGCACGCGGCGCTGGTCGCGGGTGGCGAACAGCCCGTTGGTGTAGCCGCCGTAGCTACCCGTCTTGCCCCAGACCTCGGTGCCGTCGATGGTGAAGTACTGGACGCCGGCCCGGCTGAACGGGCGCTTGGTGTCCGCGTTCGCGGGCTTGGCGAAGAGCAGCTGCTGCTGGGCGGGCGGCAGCAGCCGGCCGCGCAGCAGGGCGGTCAGGAACCGCTCCAGGTCGGGGGCGTTGGAGACCATCCCGCCCTCCGCCCAGGGCCACGGGTCGGCCGGGGGCAGGTCGGCCAGTGTACGGGCGGGCATGGAGGTGTCGCCCGCGGCCGGCAGGTGGGTGTGCCGCAGACCCAGCGGCCGGATGATCCGGCGGTCCAGCTCCTCGGTGTACGTGCGGCCGGTGACCTTCTCGACGACCATGCCGAGCAGGAAGTAGTTGGACCCCATGTAGATCTGCCGGATCTGCTCCCCGGTGGCGGGATCCCCGGCCTCCGGGCACTCGGTGATGGTCTTGATGAACTCGGCCGGGGTGTACGACCGGCCCTGCTCGTAGCAGGCGGGGCGGGGGAGCCCGCTGGTGTGGCTGAGCAGCTGCTCGACGGTGATCGGCGCCCAGTGCGCGGGCAGGGTGCCGGGGAGCACCTCCTGGACCGGGGTGTCCATGGCCAGCCGGCCCTCCGCGATCAGCTGGAGGGTGATCGTGGACGTGAACAGCTTGGTGATGCTGCCGATCCGGAACGAGGCGGCGGGATCACCGGAGACGTTTCCCGCGGTGCCCGTCCACTTCCCGTCCCGGCCGCCGACCCGGGCCATGGCGCCGGAGGCGACCCCGTCCGGCAGTGTGCCCAGGGATTTCTGCAGGGCGCCGGGGTCGATCCGCTCGCGGACGTCCACGGTGGCGGAGTAGGAGGGAGCGGAGTGGGCGGGCGTACGCTCGGCCGCCCCTGCGGGCAGCGTCCCGACCGCGGTCGCCAGCAGTGCCGTTCCGGCTGCCAGGGTGATCCAACGAGCCTTGCGCGATGCGGAGTTCGAGGTCTTCGTCATGCGGTTCAGTCTTCCGCCGCGAAGATCACCGGCCCATCGGGGAGTCCCCCGAGCCGACCCTGAGGCCACCCCTACGAGCCCGGTGGCGGGCTGCGCTACTCCGCCTCGGGCTTGCGCCGCGCGGCCGCGAGGACCGCTTCCACATCCAGGGTGACCTTTGCCCCGACGGACTCGGGCAGGGTGACGGTCTCGCCGGGTGCGTGGACGCGGTGGGTGGCGTACTCGTCCTGCGCCGGGTCGGTGAGGACGTGCAGGCGGTTGTGCTTGCGATCGATGATCACGTAGACGGGGACCTTGGCATTGGCGTAGGCCGTCACCTTGTCGCGCAGGTCGGTCCGGTAGTTGCTGGAGGTGACCTCCAGGACCAGCCGGAAGACGACGGGGTCGTAGCAGTTGTTCTCGATGTGGTGGTCTTCCAGGTCGGCGTCGACGATCGAGAGGTCCGGGATGGCGTAGTCCTCGCGCCCGTCGGGAAGCCAGATGCCGATGGCCTGGAGCACCTCGGCTTCCATATCGTCGAGCCCCGCGGCGATGAACGGGCGCATGAGTTTGGTGAGGGCCCGCGCGTGGGCGCCGTCTGCTGGTGGCGACACGAGGATCTGTCCTCCGATGATCTCGACGCGGGCGCCCGGGTTCTGCTCCATGAGCCGGTTGGCCATGTCGATGAGCGGCCATTCGCTGTGCTCGGTGTGGGGACGCTCAGCGGGTGCTGCGGACATCACGTGCCTCCCGTGGGCTGCTGTCGAGAGCATCATCCTAAGACGGGAAGGGCCCGCGCGGCCGGATGTGGCGCGCTCACCCGAACGGGCGAGGGCCCCGCCCCCGGTCGTGGAGACCGGGTGCGGGGCCCTCGTACGCAACGCCGACCTGCGGAGGTCAGAAGCGGCGCGTGATCAGCGCGCGCTTGACTTCCTGGATCGCCTTCGTGACCTCGATGCCGCGCGGGCACGCGTCGGTGCAGTTGAAGGTCGTGCGGCAGCGCCACACGCCGTCCTTGTCGTTCAGGATCTCCAGCCGCTGCTCGCCGGCCTCGTCACGCGAGTCGAAGATGAAGCGGTGCGCGTTGACGATCGCCGCCGGGCCGAAGTACTGGCCGTCGTTCCAGAACACCGGGCACGAGGAGGTGCACGCGGCGCACAGGATGCACTTGGTGGTGTCGTCGAAGCGCTCGCGGTCCTCGGCGGACTGCAGGCGCTCGCGGGTCGGCTCGTTGCCCTTGGTGACCAGGAACGGCATGACGTCGCGGTACGCCTGGAAGAAGGGCTCCATGTCGACCACGAGGTCCTTCATCACCGTGAGGCCCTTGATGGCCTCGATGGTGATGGGCTTCTCCGGGTTGATGTCCTTGATCAGCGTCTTGCAGGCGAGCCTGTTCTTGCCGTTGATCCGCATCGCGTCGGAGCCGCAGATGCCGTGCGCGCAGGAGCGGCGGAAGGTCAGCGTGCCGTCGAGGTCCCACTTGATCTTGTGGAGACCGTCGAGCACGCGCTCCTTCGGGTCGATCTCGATCTGGAAGTCCTGCCACTCCGCCTGGTCCGACACCTCGGGGTTGAAGCGGCGGATCCGGAAGGTGACCGTGATGTACGGGGAGGCGGCGGAGTCGGTCGCCGCCTCCTTCTCCAGGGTGGGGGTGGCCATCAGTACTTACGCTCCATCGGCTGGTAGCGGGTCTGGACGACGGGCTTGTAGTCGAGACGGACGGAGTCCGTGCCGTCGGCCGCGACCTCGCGGTACGCCATGGTGTGGCGCATGAAGTTGACGTCGTCGCGGTTCGGGTAGTCCTCGCGGTAGTGGCCGCCGCGGGACTCCTTGCGCGCCAGGGCCGAGACGGCCATGACCTCCGCCAGGTCGAGCAGGTTGCCCAGCTCGATGGCCTCCAGCAGGTCCGTGTTGAACCGCTTGCCCTTGTCCTGGACCGAGACGTTCTTGTAGCGCTCGCGCAGCTCCGCGATCTTCTCGACCGCCGTCTTGATGGTCTGCTCCGTACGGAACACCATCACGTTGGCGTCCATCGTCTCCTGGAGCTCCAGGCGCAGGTCGGCGACCCGCTCCTTGCCCGTGGAGTTGCGCAGCCGCTCGACCAGGTCGACCACGAGCTGGGCCGGGTTCTCCGGCAGCTCGACGTAGTCGTTCTCGGCCGCGTACCTGGCCGCCGCGATGCCCGAGCGCTTGCCGAAGACGTTGATGTCCAGCAGCGAGTTGGTGCCCAGGCGGTTGGCGCCGTGCACGGAGACGCAGGCGACCTCGCCGGCCGCGTACAGGCCCGGGACGACGGTGGTGTTGTCCGACAGGACCTCACCCTCGACGTTGGTCGGGATGCCGCCCATGGCGTAGTGCGCGGTGGGCTGGATCGGGATCGGGTCCGTGTACGGCTCGATGCCCAGGTAGGTGCGCGCGAACTCGGTGATGTCCGGGAGCTTGGCGTCCAGCTGCTCCGGCGGGAGGTGGGTGAGGTCGAGGTAGACGTGGTCGCCCTCGGGACCGCAGCCGCGGCCCTCACGGATCTCCGTGTAGATGGAGCGGGACACGACGTCACGGGACGCGAGGTCCTTCATGACCGGCGCGTACTTCTCCATGAAGCGCTCGCCGTCCTTGTTGCGGAGGATGCCGCCCTCACCGCGGGCGCCCTCCGTCAGCAGGATGCCCATGCGCCAGATGCCCGTCGGGTGGAACTGGAAGAACTCCATGTCCTCCAGCGGCAGGCCCCGGCGGTAGCAGGCGGCCTGGCCGTCACCGGTCAGGGTGTGCGCGTTGGAGGTCACCTTGAAGAACTTGCCGGTGCCGCCGGAGGCGTAGATGACGGCCTTCGCCTGGAACACGTGGATCTCGCCGGTGGCGAGCTCGTACGCGACCACACCGGCCGACTTCTTGACGCCGTCTTCCTCGACGATCAGCTGGTCGAGGACGTAGAACTCGTTGAAGAACTCCACGCCCTCCTTCACGCAGTTCTGGTACAGCGTCTGGAGGATCATGTGACCGGTGCGGTCCGCGGCGTAGCAGGACCGGCGCACCGGGGCCTCGCCGTGGGCGCGCGAGTGGCCGCCGAAGCGGCGCTGGTCGATGGTGCCGTCCGGGGTCCGGTTGAACGGCAGGCCCATCTTCTCCAGGTCGAGGACGGCGTCGATGGCCTCCTTCGCCAGGATCTCGGCGGCGTCCTGGTCGACCAGGTAGTCACCGCCCTTGACCGTGTCGAAGGTGTGCCACTCCCAGTTGTCCTCCTCCACGTTGGCCAGCGCGGCGGCCATGCCGCCCTGCGCGGCGCCCGTGTGGGAGCGGGTGGGGTAGAGCTTCGTCAGCACGGCGGTGCGGCTGCGCTTCGTCGCCTCGATGGCGGCGCGCATGCCGGCGCCGCCGGCGCCGACGATGACGGTGTCGTACTTGTGGATCTTCATGAGATTTGTCGCCTCAGCCCCGTTGCCTAGCGGATGTTCGGGTCGAAGGTGAAGATCACCAGCGTGCCCAGAAGGATGGTGAACACCGTGGCGGTGTAGAGCAGGCCCTTCAGCCACAGCCGCGTGTTGGCACGCTCCGCGTAGTCGTTGATGACGGTGCGGAGGCCGTTGGCGCCGTGCAGCATCGCCAGCCAGAGCATCAGCAGGTCCCAGACCTGCCAGAACGGCGAGGCCCAGCGGCCGGCCACGAAGGCGAAGCCGATCTTGCTCACGCCGCCGTCCAGGACGAGCTGGATCAGCAGGTGGCCGATGACCAGCACGACCAGGACGATGCCCGAGAGGCGCATGAAGAGCCAGGCGGCCATCTCGAAGTTGCCGCGGGTCGCGCGGGGCGTCTTGGACGTGCGCTTGCGCGGGGCCTCGATGTACGGGGCCGGGTTGTCGACGTCGTAGAGCGAGGCGCCCTGGACGTCGCCGATCGCGGAAGAAGTGTCAGAGGACATCGGCGTCACTTCCCGAACAGTTCTGCAGCCGCGTGGCCGAGGACGGGGTAGACGGCCCCGGCCATCAGCACGACCCAGATGCCCACGACGGTCCAGAGCATCTGCTTCTGGTAGCGCGGGCCCTTGGACCAGAAGTCCACGGCGATGACACGGAGACCGTTGAGCGCGTGGAAGAGGATGGCGGCCACGAGGCCGTACTCCAGCAGCGCGACGATCGGAGTCTTGTAGGTAGCCACGACATCGTCGTACGCCTCGGGGGAGACGCGGACGAGAGCGGTGTCGAGGACGTGTACGAACAGGAAGAAGAAGATGAGGACGCCGGTGACTCGATGAGCCACCCAGGACCACATTCCTTCCCGGCCGCGGTACAACGTTCCAGCCGGCACGGAAAACCCTCCGGAAGCGGGGCGGGGGCCAGCCGGCTTCGTTGTCGGTCGGGCCCGGCCGGGTACGGTCCACCGGCCCCCGACATCGTAGCGACGAGTTGTCGGTTCCCTCGCGCGGGGGCCAGCGGTGTGATCAAACAGGCACGGACGGGCTATCCCACAAGGGCGAACCGGGCGATTCCGGACCCTGGATCTCCGGCGATCCCGACGATCGGGGCATTTCGCATTCGGTCGGGGCGGCGAGTTCGGCGAGCGCGGCCAGTCGGGCCTGGGCCAGTCGGCGCAGTTCGTCCGCGGAGACGGCCCGCTCCTCTTCCTCCTCGTGCCCCATCCGCTGCCGGATGCCCGCCAGCACCGCGTCCGGGTGCTCCTCCACCGGGTGTCCGGCCAGGCAGATGACGAAGGCGTGCCCGAACTTCCGTTCGTACTCCGCGTGCGCGGCGTCCAGCGCCAGGTGCGCCGCGTACGGGGCCCCCTCGTGGAGCTCCGAGGGGTACTCGGCGCTCAGCGCCTCCGCCAGGTCCGCCGGACGCAGGTCGTACGAGGCCTCGTCGGCGGCCGCCAACAGCGCGCCCAGGTCCGGGTACGGGCGGTGCGCGGCCACCCGGTGCGCCCAGCGGCGGCTGCCGCAACACCGCAGCAGCACCCGCTCGGCGGCCTCGGTGGCGGCGGCGTTGAACCGTGCGAGGGCGCTTCCGCGGACCTGGGCCGGGAGGGGGCTGGACAGCGTGGGGCTCCTCGGGACGTGTGGGGTGTGCCCAACGCTAGCGACGTGGACGCGCGCAGACCGCACGCAGCGGCTGATTTCACCCGGACGAGAAGGCCGGAGGAGGTGTGAGACTGGGGGGAGGTGGAGAACGGAGAAAGGCGACCGAGGCCGCCACCCCCCACAGGAGAGGCCCCGGCCGCCGTTCCGACACGGGCTCGTGCGACAAGCCCGTACCTCTGTCAGCGTCCTGAGTGCGTTTTGTGTCACACCTCGCTCCGCGCAGGAATGGTTGCTGGTTGTACAACTCGTGGACGTAGGTGCCCGAAGGCCGTAACGTGCTGATTTGCGCAGGACGTACAGGACAGTGGACGGGTTGGGGACTTTGCTGGGGGACGACGCGGAGCTGACCGCCGCGGTGCTCGCGGCACAGCAGGGCGACGAAAGCGCGTTCCGTACTGTGTACCGCGCCGTGCACCCGCGCCTGCTCGGATACGTACGGACGCTGGTCGGCGATGCGGAGGCCGAGGACGTCACCTCCGAGGCCTGGTTGCAGATCGCCCGCGACCTGCCCTCCTTCTCCGGTGACGCCGACCGGTTCCGCGGCTGGTCCGCACGGATCGCCCGCAACCGGGCCCTGGACCACATACGGATGCGCGGCCGCCGCCCCGCCGTCGGCGGCGACGAGACGGAGCTCACCGGCCGGGCCGCCGACTCCGACACCTACGGCGAAGCGATGGAGGCCCTCTCCACCGGCCGCACCATGGCCCTGATCGCCCGGCTCCCGCAGGACCAGGCCGAGGCCGTCGTCCTGCGCGTGGTCGTCGGACTCGACGCCAAGAGCGCCGCCGAAACCCTCGGCAAGCGGCCCGGAGCCGTCCGCACCGCCGCCCACCGGGGCCTGAAGAAGCTGGCCGAGATGCTGGGGGCCGAACACGGAGCGGAGTCCGGACCGGAAGTCGGCCATAATGCCTCCAGCCGTGCCGCGGACGCCGCGGACGCGGGGGGCCCGCGCGATCTCGACGCCGTTCCGGCGCAACGCGGCCCGGGCGGGGATCTCGTACAGCGAACCGGTGTGACGCATTCACGTTGGCGGACGCAGAAGGACATGTGATGGCCGACGATCGCAACAGGTGGCTGGACTCGGCCGCGGCGGAGGGACTGCTGCGGGGCGAGCCGGTCGGGCCTGTCGCGGACCGGCACGCAGCCGATGAGGCCGGGCGTCTACGCGCGGTGCTCGACGAACTCGCGGCCTCCGCCGCGCCCGCCGAATCCGAACTCCCCGGTGAAGCCGCCGCACTGGCCGCCTTCCGTACCGCCCGCGGCCCGGCAGGCGCCCAACCGGAACACGAAGCGGAGTACGCGGCGCAGCGCGCCGACGGCCACGGCCCGCTGGTGGCACTGGGACGGACGACCGTCCGCCGCCCCGTACGCAACCACTCGCTCCGGCTGGGCCTGGCCGCCGCCGCGGCCAGCGTGGCCCTCGGCGGGGCCGCCGCCGCGGCCGGCTCCGGGCTGTTCAACGGCACCTTCCACAACGCCGCGGACCCCCGCCCGGCCGTCTCCGTCACCACCGGCCCCAGCACCTCCGCGGGGGAGCGGGCGGTCGGCGGCACCACCGGGCCCGTCACCCCGGAGGGCGGCCCCAGCCGGCTCCGGGACGACGACCGGTCCCCCGGCGGCTCGGGCACCGGCGGTACGACGACGGGACCCGAGGCCGGCTCCGGTCAGCCCGGCACCGGCGGCAACGGGCCCGGGGGCGGCGACGGTCCGGACCGGGACACGGACCTGGGCGCCGGCATCGACGGCGGGGTCAGGGACCCCGGGAGCCGGATGATCCGGGTGGCCGACCTGTGCCGGGCGCACCGGGCGGGCCGCATCACCGCGGAGGGCCGGGACAAGCTGGCCCGCGCCGCCAAGGGCGTCTCGGGCATCGACCGGTTCTGCGACCGGCTGCTCAACGGGGACTCCGACGAGCGGGACACCGGGGGCACCGGCGGCAAGGGCGGCGACGGCGGCGGTCCGGGCGACTCGGACCACTCCGGCGGCTCGGGCTCGAACGGAACCGAGGGCCGCAAGGGTGCCGACGGCATCACGGGCGGGACCCTGCAGGCGCCGACCCTCCGTCCGGCCCTGCCGCGCCTGACGGCACCGAGCGGATCCGGCGCCGAATCCTGGACCGGATCCGGCACCGAATCCTGGGCCGAATCCGGCACCGGATCCGGCACGGAGATCGCCCCGGCCATCCGGCTGTAACACTTTTCGAACCGCCGGCGCAGTACATAACGAGCCGACTGGTCATCGGCCGCGCAAGAGCCGGGGTTCCCCCCGTACCCCTGGGCTCTGCGCACCCGGCGCGGGCGGGGCACGTTCCCCCGGCCCTGCCCGCGCCCTTTGAACCTTCGCCCGTCACGGGCCTCCGGTCCGTCCCGCGGCTTTCGGCACACCACCGGCGCACCGTCCGCGGATCACCAGTAGATGACGACCTTGTCGCCGACCTGCACCTGGTTGAAGAGGGACGAGAGCTTGCCCTTGTCCCGGACGTTCACGCAGCCGTGCGAGGCCCCGGCGTAGCCGCGCGCCGCGAAGTCCGCCGAGTAGTGCACCGCCTGGCCGCCGCTGAAGAACATCGCGTAGGGCATCGGGGTGTGGTAGATCGTCGACGTCCACTCCTTGGCCTTCCAGCCCACGTTGAACACGCCCTCGCGGGTCGGGGTGTTCTCCGAGCCGAAGCGGACGTCCATGGTCGAGACGACCCTGCCGTCGATCATCCAGGCGAGGGTGCGGCTCTCCTTGCTGATGCACATCACCCGGCCCGTCATGCAGCGCGGGTCCGGCGCGTCCACCTCGTTGGTGGTCGACGGGCGCAGCTCGTCGGCGGTCGGCTTGCGGCTGGAGCCCTGGATCTTCTTCCAGGTGGCGTCGTCCACCGAACCGGACGCGGTCAGCCCCTGCTTCTTCTGGAAGTGCTTGACGGCGGCCGTGGTCTTCGAGCCGAAGAAGCCGGTGGGCGCCTGCTTCATGTATCCCAGCTGCCGCAGGCGGGCCTGCAGCTCGCGCACCTGCTCGCTCTCGTCGCCGTTCGCCATCAGGTACTTCACGGCGGGCGAGGCGGAAGCCGAGGGGGAGGCGGAGGCCGACGGGGACGAGGACTGCGACGCGGACGGCGAGGGAGAGGCATCGCCGGGCTTGTCGTCGGGAGAGGCCGACGGCGAAGCGGCGGGGGAACTGCTGTCCGCGGCGGGAGAGGGCGCGAGCGCGGCCGGCGCCGCGGGCTTCTTCTCCTGCGGTCCGCAGGCGGTGGCGGTCGCGGCGAGCACGACGGCGCCGGCCATGCCGAGCGCACGGAACGTCATTCTCTTGCGGTTCTGGCGATGCATCTTCGTCCCCCGGTATTCAGTGGCTTCACATAGTTCGATGCCTTGGCGGGCGTGGTTGGTTGCGGACGGTCCCGGGATGTTGCGCCATTGTGACCGAGGGCGTTCCGGGACAGCGCGGAGACGTTCTACCAGGACCGGACCGGTCGGCGTCATGGAGGTTTCTGCCAGATGTCACACCCGAGGAGTGGATTCACCGAGAGCGGACTGCCCCTGCAACCGGTGTACGGGCCCGAGGTCCTGACACACTGGGACCCAGCGGTCAGTCTGGGCGAACCGGGGCAATACCCCTTCACTCGGGGCGTCTATCCGACCATGTACACGGGCCGCCCGTGGACGATGCGCCAGTACGCCGGATTCGGCACGGCCGCGGAGTCCAACGCCCGCTACCGGCAGCTCATCGAGGCCGGCACCACCGGCCTGTCCGTGGCCTTCGACCTGCCCACCCAGATGGGCCACGACTCCGACGCACCGCTCGCGCACGGCGAGGTCGGCAAGGTCGGCGTGGCGGTGGACTCGGTGGAGGACATGCGGGTGCTGTTCGACGGCATCCCGCTCGACCGGGTTTCCACCTCGATGACCATCAACGCCCCCGCCTCCCTCCTGCTGCTGCTCTATCAGCTCGTCGCGGAGGAGCAGGGCGTACCGGGCGACCGGCTGACCGGGACCGTCCAGAACGACGTACTGAAGGAGTACATCGCGCGCGGGACGTACATCTTCCCGCCCGCGCCCTCCCTGCGGCTGGTCGCCGACACGTTCCGGTACTGCCGGGCCGAGATCCCTAGGTGGAACACCATCTCCATCTCCGGCTACCACATGGCCGAGGCGGGGGCCTCGCCCGTGCAGGAGGTCGCCTTCACCCTGGCCGACGGGATCGCGTACGTCCGCACCGCGATCGGCGCCGGCATGGAGGTGGACGCGTTCGCGCCCCGGCTGTCCTTCTTCTTCGTCGCCCGCACCACCCTGCTGGAGGAGGTGGCCAAGTTCCGGGCCGCCCGCCGGATCTGGGCCCGGGTCATGCGCGAGGAATTCGGGGCGAAGGACCCCAGGTCGTTGATGCTGCGTTTCCACACGCAGACCGCCGGGGTGCAGCTGACCGCCCAGCAGCCGGAGCTGAACCTGGTCCGGGTGGCCGTCCAGGGGCTGGCGGCGGTGCTCGGCGGCACCCAGTCGCTGCACACCAACTCCTTCGACGAGGCCATCGCCCTGCCGACGGAGAAGTCCGCACGGCTGGCCCTGCGGACCCAGCAGGTGCTGGCGTACGAGACGGACGTCACGCACACCGTGGACCCGTTCGCCGGCTCGTACGTCGTGGAGTCGATGACGGACCGCCTGGAGGAGGCCGTGGTGGAGCTAATGGACCGGGTCGAGGCGATGGGCGGTGCGGTCGCGGCGATCGAGCGCGGCTTCCAGAAGGCGGAGATCGAGCGGAACGCCTACCGCATCGCCCAGGAGACGGACAGCGCGGAACGGGTGGTGGTCGGCGTGAACCGCTTCACCCTGGACGAGGAGGAGCCGTACGCGCCGCTGCGCGTGGACCCGGCGATCGAGGTCCGGCAGCGGGAACGGCTGGCCCGGCTGCGGGCGGGGCGCGACGGGGCGGCGGTGGACGCGGCCCTGGCGGAGCTGAGGGCTGCGGCAGGGGGCACCGACAACGTGCTCTACCCGATGCGGGAGGCGCTGCGCGCCCGGGCCACCGTGGGGGAGGTGTGCAACGCGCTGCGACAGGTCTGGGGCAGTTACGTACCGGCCGATTCCACATGGTGAAACTCACGGAAACCCACTGGAATGTCAGGTGCAACCCTGTGGGACACTCCTGCCCATGCTGGGTGTCACCGACCTTCCGACCTATCTCGCCGCCCTGGCGCTGATCATCCTGCTGCCGGGGCCGAACTCGCTGTACGTGCTGTCCGTCGCGGCCCGCCGCGGGGTGCGCGCCGGCTACACGGCCGCCGCCGGGGTGTTCACCGGCGACGCCGTGCTGATGGTGCTGGCGGCGGTCGGTGCCGGGGCGCTGCTCCAGGCCAGCCCGCTGCTGTTCGGCATCGTGAAGTACCTGGGTGCCGGCTACCTCGCCTGGATGGCCGTCGGCATGATGCGGGCCGCCCTGGCCATGTGGCGGGACCGCAAGGCCCGCCGGGCGGAGCCGGAGCACGCCGGTGCGGCGGACGGAGAGCCGGCCGCGGCGGCGGTCCCCGCGGCCGAGCGCCCCTACCGGCGGGCGCTGGTGGTCAGCCTGCTGAACCCGAAGGCCATCCTGTTCCTGCTGTCCTTCTTCGTGCAGTTCGTGTCAGAGTCCAACCCCATCGTGGGGTTCGTGACGCTGGGCGTACTGCTCCAGATGGCAAGCATGTTGTACCTGTCTGCGCTCATCTTCGGCGGGTCTCGTCTGGCTGCTGCGTTCCGTCGCCGAAGGAGGCTCAGCGCAGGGGTCACCTCGGCCGCCGGGGTGCTCTTCCTGGGGTTCGCCGCGAAGCTGTCTCTGGCAAGCGCGTAGGGGCCGGGCATGTCTCACCTTGACGACGCTGCGGCCCTGTTCGCCCGCCTGAGCCTCCAGGAGCAGCAAGAGGCACTGCGCGCCCTCGGCCTGCCCGAGAAGCCCGCGAGGGAGCCCCAGCCCCCTGCCCAGGTCACCCCGTTCTCTGCCCTTGCCAGCACCCCGAGCAGGCGGAAGCGACAGCCACTCACGGTGAAGGCTGTGAGTGGCCCCGAGCCATCATGAAGCCGTCTACCCGACAACGCGAATATTGGCGATGCCGCATAGACGCCCGTGACCAACCCTCGTAGCGTCGTTCCCCGAGGCCCCAACCGGGGCCAGGACAAGGGGGTTTCAGCATGGCTCGCGAGGAACTGACCCGGCTCACCGGCAACGGAAACGGCACCTGCGGCAAGGACGACTGCCCCAACGTCTACGTGACCGCCAGCGGATCGATCGTCGTTCAAGGCGAGGTGACCAACGTCTTCACTCCGCCCGAGGGCGAGGGCCTGGTGGAGATCCCGGAAGCTGTTCTCAGGGAGGCTGTACGTGCACTTGGCTGGTGAGGAATGGTCGGCACGCTTCGAGAACTTCCAGCGGGAAGCGTGGAGGCTTGAGACGCTACCTCAGTACCTCATGCCGCAGGAGGCCGAGGAATTCGCCGCATTCAACGCCGGGGCCCGTATCGACCCGCACGGCGTTTCGAATGAATACACTGACCGGCTGCGTCGACAAGTCACAGAAGGGCGCTCACAGGGGCGCGTGCACATCGTGACCCGCCCGCTCTCGGACTACCTGCGATTCGAGTTCTCCCAGTACTACGCACCACATGCCTTGGCCGGCGAGCAGATCCGCATTCTCGATGTGACCGGCCGAGGAAATCCCTTGCGAGGGGTGCAGGATTTCTGGATGTTCGACAGAACCGAGGTGGTGCTGATGAACTACCACCCGGACGGTCGACAGATCAACCGCGAGGTGTTCGAGGGGGACGTGTCCACGTACGTCGAGTTCCAACGAATCGCGGTCAGCGAGTCGGTGCCCTTTGAGGAGTACGTGAAGGGCCTTGACGCTTGAGCCTGAACGGCTAGGTCAGTCCAGGTCGGACCTAGCGGAAGCGATGCGCACGCTGCGGAAGCGAGCCGGGAGAACACAAACCTGGCTCGCCCGCCGCTGCAACATGTCGCAAACCAAGATCAGCAACATGGAGAGTGGCAAGCTCACACCAGCCATCGTCGATGTAGAGCTGATCTTGGAGGCGCTCGAAGCAGGCGGACCGATAGCGGAAGAACTTCTGTCCCTAGCCCGTACGGCAAACACGGAGTGGCAGGACCATTGGTCATCGCGGCGCAGGGGCTTGGATAAGAAACAGAACGAGCTAGCGAGGCTCGAAGCGGCGTCGACAGAGTTCCGATTCTTCTTGCTCTCCATGATTACTGGCCTGCTGGCCACGCCTGAATATGTGCGTGCCAGCATTGCAGACGTGCCCGGAGATCAATCCAAAACCGTTGCGAAGAAACTGGAACGCCAAAGCATCCTGCGCGATCCATCGAAATCGTTCACGTTCCTACTCACGGAACAAGCCGCCAGGTGGCCGCTGCTGCCACCGCTAGGTATGGCCATGCAGCTGGACTGGCTAGCCTCTATCTCCCGTATCCCGAACGTGCGACTAGGCATCATCCCATTGGGCGGATGCATCCCTGAGCGGCCGTTGAACACATTCACGGTCTATGACCGGCGACTGGTCACAGTGGAAACGGGAACGGGTGCCCTGATACTCCGTGACCACAGAGATGTGAACGCGTACCGCGAGGATTTCGAGAGGTACGAGTCGTACGCCTTGTTCGGAGACGAATGCCGGGAACTCCTCGCTGAGTGGTCAGCGTTGTTTACCCGACAACGCGAATAAAGCTCGGCTCGGCGCACCTTCCACGGGATCATGGCTGTCACCAGCCGAGCCGGGGAGGCACCGAGCGATGAGCAAGACAAAGACGACGATGGCACCGCCCGTTCACTTGTCGCTCCCGAACATTCCTCCGGAACCGGCACCAGGGTGCGGCGTGTGTACCGCGCTGGTGAATCAGCGGCGGGAAGCGCGGGACAGAGGAAACCTGTCGGCGGCGACAGATGCCGATGTCGAGATCCGCAACCACCCGCATCGGACACGGGGCAAGCGGTGACCCGCTCGCTCCTGCGGTACGTCAGACACCGGATCACCCAACACCCGGACACTGACGTGACATTCGAGGCCGAGTGCCTTCGCTGCAATTGGAAGGCGAAGCCGTCGACGGATAGTTCGGCCGTCGACGTCGAATGCATGAGCCATACCGGCCTGAGCAATCACCGGTCCTTCCGGCGCATGTGCACCTCGTTCGCCGTGGTGGTGCGAGATGAAGTGAACCAGGCCCCCGGCGTGCCCTGAGGGACGGCAACCACAACAGCACCAAAGGGCGCACTGGAAGGGACGCAGCGTGAGCGACAAGCGTCCCTGTGCGGGCCCCAGCGGGCTTTTCCTCCGGCCGGCTGGGGCTCGCATCGTTCCGCCAGTCAGGCCGTCTGCTGGCCAATCTGAGCCATGTTCAGCGGCTGGATGAACCCTGCGCCCTGGCCGTCGGGAAGCGGCGGAAGGTCCTCCAAGGCTCTGACTTCATCCCGGGACATGAAGCCGTTATTGATCGCCACCGCGTACGCCTCGTATCGGTCCTTCGTCTTCGCCCGAAGCCGTGCGTCCACGTTGAAGCGGATGTACTCGCCGCGCGGCAGGAGGAACGTTGAAACAGCTTGCTCGATCCGAACGATCCAGGGCATGAGCGTCTGATCCACGAAGAACTTGTTCTGTTCCTCGATCCCGCTTCCCCAGGTGGACGTAACCGAGCTGTCGACTAGATAGGCGGGGATGCGATACAGGAGAGCGATTTCAGATTTCTGGAATCTCCGCGTCTCCAAAAACTGTGCCTGCTCCGGCGCAATGGTGATGGGCTTGAAACTGGCACCGCCAGTCAGCACACCAACACTGTGGCTGTTCTTCACACCAGCGTGAGTCTTCCGGAACATGTCGCGCAGAACTCGCGCTTCGTCGGGCTTCGGACTCCCCGGATGTTCGATGACACCCGTCATCGTGGTTCCCTGCTCAAAGAAGCGGGTACCGAATTCCTGGGCCGTCAGCCCCAGGCCGATAGCTTCCCGAGCAACGTCCAGAGGGGAAAGGCCGCGCGATGATCCCGGAACAGCGAATGCGGGAATGTGCAGAATCTGCGAGGGGTCAAAGAGCCGTTCCTCTCCTCCAACCCTGAACGCCTTGGCGCCAACAGGCCCGTCAACAATCTCCACATCTTGTGGATGCAGGCAATAGAGCGCCATAACCTCCCCGCCTGTATCGCGGTCGGTCGCAATGAATGCGTTTCCGTCAGACAGAAGCGACGTGACGACACGGTGCCAAAACTCGTACGTCGTCTGATGCGGGTTGGGTTGGTGGATCCACGCGGGAGACCTGCGACCCTCAAGCTTCTTCCGAATCCCACCCGTCTTCGTCAGGTGGTCGATAGGGAGCATGCTGATCCCGTCAGCAATTAGGGACTGACAGGCATACACGGCAACAAGCTGAAGAGACCCTTCCCGAGTCACTGAGCGACCCGAGAAGGTACGCGGCCGGAAGGCCGACAACCCATCCCCTCTGCCGAAGCTAATCGAATCGGCACTCCAGGAGCGCCGCTCATAGATACGCCTGAAGAAGCTCACAGCCAACCCTCGATCTGACCCACTGCCATCCTGGCGCGCTTACGCAGGGCCCAAATTAGAAATCTCACACCAACTCCCAGCCCAAAAAGGAATGCCACCCGGATCTTTGTCCGGGCGGCATACAACGCATCACGGGCCCTTGACGACCTGGACGCTAGAGGCTTCGGCAACGGCCGCGCCGGCCACGCGCACTACGATCCGGTAAGTCACCTGGTCGCGGTCAAACCTGAACTCTTCGGAAGCGTTGATGTGGGCCTGACTGCGAATTCCGAAGAAGATGCGCGAGGCATCGCAGACAATCGCGTGCTTCGGAGGAATGTTGGAGGACACGATCAGCGGCAGGCCCCACACGCTCGTAAACGGCGTGCTGGTCGGAGAACCGCCCTGGAAGGTGCCAGCAGTAGAAGCCTTCTCCTTGCGCAGCGAGGCGGCGGCATCGGGCGCCGCGAAGATGACCGTAGGAGTGCCGTTGGCCGACTCAATACGGGTAATGGCGTCCGCGATGGAGTCGAAGGAGGGAAGCTGACCGGCGCCGAGAGTGGTGGTAACACCCTGACTGATGATCCCCTTAACCGGATTGGCTCCACTGCCCGAAAATGCATCGGCGTCGACGCGGTTCGCCGCAGACTTCAGCATGTCGTCAGCCAGCAGATTTCGGAGATCCACGGCGGAGTCCGCGAGCAGTTCATTCGATGCGTATCGCAGTTCCTTGACTGCCTTAGCCGCGAGAGTGATCCCGGCGAAAGCCATGGTGCCTTCGGGGATCACCGCCCCTTCGTCCACATATCCAGGAGTGGACGACGATGCAATACCCGGAAGGATCAGCTCGGCAGTGTCGAACTGAATGATATTCGCGGCGGGCAGTCCGCGCATGAAGGCGCTTTCGGCGCGAAGTTTCTCAAAGTAGGTCCGGGCCGTAGCCTTGGGGACAAGCCAACCCCCATCAGCCGGGGCGGAACTCTGAAGCGCCCTAAATTCGGCCAGGCTAGGAAGACGGCCCTTAAAGCCGTCTCGCTGCTCAGCATTGGCGGACGGGAGGGCAGCGGAACCGAGCTTCTCGGCGAAAGAGCGGGTCTCGGCCTGGCGCTCTTCCAGGCTCGGGCCCTCGGCGCCAGGAATCTCGGAAGCGTGCGAGCTCGGCTCGGGCTCCACAAGGGAGCGGAGAGCCGAACGGCCCTCGGCAGTGCTCGCCTTACCGCCATTCACCATGGCGAGGATCTCAGCCCGACATTCGGACCCGCGTGGAGTGTTATTGAGCACGTAAGCGATCTCCTCGGGATGAAGACCGCGCCCGTACGCCTCGGCGTCATCAAAAATCTTGGTCAGTGCGCGATTCAATGTCTCTCCTGCAATTGGACGTAAGAAGGCCGCCCTTCTGGCGCTGCCAGGGGCGGCTAAATGGTGTGCGCTGTGGGTGTTGGTCAGCCGTTGCGAGCTACGTCTTCGATGATCCGCATGTGGCGTTCATAGGCGCGCTCATGAGCACGCTTAAGGCGGCGCCCTCGGGCCACCTCGCGCTTGCACTGCGGTGAGCAGTAGAGCGGCGGGCGCCCAGGCCCGTACGGATGGTCGAAGAAGCCGCAGCAATAGAGGCAAGTAAGCTCGATCACTTGGGGGCTCCGTCATCCAGGTTCTATCGGTACGTAATGTAGAGACCTGTTGCGACGGCATTTCCCACACGGAGATTTGCATCCGGATACCCCCACCAACTTGGGCTAACCTGCGGACGCACACGCGACAGGAAGGCGGCGGGTGCAGAAGTCGTCAGCCTCAAACTCTCAGGAGGGCATACCCGGGGCCGTGAAAGGCTGTGGAAAACCAATGCAGGGCCAGGCCGGCGGGTGGTGCGGAAAGGCTCTGAGCGGGCCTGCGCGGGCCCGCATGGGTCGGGCGTATGAGCGACTGAACGCTACCTGCATGGACCTCCGTGGCAACAGGGGGGCCACCCTCAATAGTTCTTGCCTCGGCGGCGAGCATTCTCCCGACGCGTGTTACAGGAACGGCAGAGAACGCGGACGTTATCGAGCGTGTTGGTTCCACCCTCAGCCAAAGGCTGGATGTGATCTCCGGTGAGATCGGTACTGCGACCGCAGAAGGAACACCTGCCCGCTATTCGGGTGTTCTTACTGGGGTACCTTCGGCCAGTCGGGCAGAGCGGGCAACGCTCCCCAAGCGGATACAACCTCTTGTGCTTGGAACACATGCTGTACGGAATAGAGGTACCTCTGATTGGAAAGGTGCCACCCCTCGATGTGGGGTGGCGCTGAGGAGTACTGCTCTTACGCTCCGGCGTCCTCAGAGGCCGCCGTTCGCTTTCTGCCTTGGCTGAAGTCAGGTCCCGTTAGGGAGCCTGGCTGTCCGGATCTTCGACCGGCCAGGGCATAGCTACGAGCATGCGAGTAGCTAACAGACCCCGTAGGGGTCTGTAGTTCTTAGTTACTAGTTACGTCTCACCAGCGTGCTCGGGTGAGACAGCAAAGGTGCGGTGGTGAGATAGCAGCACCGCTGCCATAAGACAGGGTGCTACACAGACAGGTGTGGGTTATGGGCCAGTGCTGCCCGAACGGCAGCACCATACGGCCCGTACTCGGGCCGCCAATGCCTCTCCCACTCGACCGAGGGCCACAGGAACACCGCCCGAGCATCCGCGCATAGGTCATCCCACGCGAGAACCTCGCCAGCATGCTTCGACTGGTGGCCGCTGGAAGGCCCTGGATCGGCCTGAGGGCGCCTTTCGGGAGCCTCAGCCGGCCTAGGTGCCCGGAGGCCGGAACGGTCGACGTGGGATACCTTCTGGCGGCTTTCGCCGGGGATAGCGATCCGATAGGTCGTGGCGACTCCTCGCGACCCGTGGCGGGCCACGGCAAGGAAGCCGAGGGATACAGCCGCATGCAGCCAGCGAGCGGCCTTCGACCGGTCGATACCGGTCGCCTCTTGGATTCGGTCGAGCGTGGGACGTATGTCTTCTCCCCAGGTTCCCCAGCGGGTCCCAACTGCTATGAGGAAGCGGGTGAAGTGGGGCCACGCGTCTTTGCGCGTGAGCCTGTGAGCCTTCAGCACGTCGGCCCCGGGAGCCTCGGCCGTGGCCAGGGCGAAAACCCATTGTCCGTGTCGTGCCTTGGCGGCATCGGAGCGATCAGCCATACGGGAACCGACGTGTCCTCTCTTGGTTGGTGATGGCTTGTTGTATCCCTGGTGGGGTGGCGGTTTCCAGCAGGGGCGTTTAAACGCTGTCCTTGACTTCGCCAGGGGGCGGCGATGCAAGGTTTCTTTCCTACTGGCGCTCGGCGCAGGGTCTCGGCGCTGACAGGGGGCGTATGCGTGTTGTAACCGTTATCCAGGACCAGGACGGAAACCGGAAAGTCGTTGCTGATGTCGTCTATCCCGCCGAGGGGTGACATAAAAAACGCCCCCCTCCTCGCGGAGGGGGGCGTTTTGGCTTTGGGGGTGTGCCCGATGGTCAACTCCAGTTGTTGTCCATCCGGATCAGTCGCTTTTCTACATCGTGCGGGATGATCAACCGACCCAACAGTTCCCCGTCGTCTTGTTTACCAAGTTCGAAAGTGATTCCGGCGCTCAGTAGATCCTTTTCCATGGCCTCCACGCCACCGATCTTCCAATGTTGGCTGTAGGTCATGCCGGTGCTTTCGTAGACCCACCTATCCTTTGTGGATTCCGGGTCGATCTTCGTCAATTCGTTCATGAGGGCGTCTAGCGTGGTCTCTGCCTTCTCGCGAATGAATCCGGCCTTATCGAACCTTCCGCCAGGCTCCAGCCCAGACATGTAGTAGGCGATGGAATCTTCCAGTCGCTTGCGTTCACGCCTGTTCTCGTCGCCTCGGGCGTACTCGCGCCGGATTACCTCGAAATCACCCAGGGCCTCAAAGACAGCCTGGGCCAGAGCCGAGTACACATGCTCAGGATCCGGTGTGACGAATCCGGGCTTTCGGCACTCGGGGCACCTCAAGTATCGGTACTCTTTCACGTCGCCAGTAGAGAGCGTTTTGTAGCTGTTCGTTTCGTTTATGTTTCGTCCGCATTCGTGCTTCATAACGCCAAGGAACCTGGTGGGACGCCGGTTCTTCTCATGATGACGCTTGTTCTTCGCGCGGGTGGCAAGGGCCGTTTGTACGCCCTCGAATTCTTCATCAGTCAGGATCGGCTCATCCGTGACCCTGATTTCCTGCCCATTCTTGTCTAGCACCGGCGTAGATTTGTAAGCGCCTGTTTTCGTTCCCCCCTCAGTGCGAAGCCCCTTAACGGCGGGATTCCTGAGGATCCTGAGGACCTGCTGATTGTTCCACTTGCCGTTGCTGTAGGTCGCAACCTTGGCCCTGTCTAGAACCTTGGCGATTCGGTTTGCCGGAACCCCCCGCATTGCGGCTTGGTACATGTAACGCACTGCCCGCGCCTGCCTGGGATCTTGCACTAGCCGGATTTTCCCGCCCGCCTTGGCGGTCTTGTAGCCATACGATGGCTTACCAATACGCCATTGGTCCTGCTGCTTAGTGTATTCCCAGTGGGATGAAACGCGGGTCTTAGTGTTTGCGGCTTCGATCTCTGCGACGGCCGCTACGAACGTCACCATTGCCTGAGCCATGGGGGATGACAAGTCCAGCGTGTCATTCAGAGAAACCAGGTTCTTCCCGAACTTCTCGCACCACTTGATGACCTCATGTAGGTCAGAAATGCGCCTGATGAACCGGTCCAACTTCCAGAACAGAATGAGATCAAACTCAGGTATGCGGTTGTTGAGCCAGTCCCCGAGTTCCTTCCGCTCCCAAGGCGCCTTCTTGGTTGCAGACACTCCGAGGTCCCTGGCCACGCCGACAACCCTGACGCCCTCTCGAATGGCGTGGCGGCGAAGGTCAAGTTCCTGCCGCGCTGGGCTGGTGGTGTCCTCCGTGAGGATCGACAGTCGCACCGACAGGAGTCCACGGGGCGCGCCCTCCGGCAGCGCCTCGTTCCTGGCCTGAAGTTCGGCCAGCTCTGCCAGCTCCTCGGCGGTCCACTCACGAGCGGTCTTCGTAGCGGTCATGGGCGCGAGGGTACAGGCAGTTGGATTCTGGCGCCTTCTTCGTGCAGTTCGTCGACCCCGGCTACGAGTACCCCGCTCTCTCGTTCCTGCTGCTCGGCTCCCTGCTGCAGCTGAGCAGCTTCCTCTACCTGAGCGCGCTGATATTCGGCGGCACCCGCCTGTCGGCCGCCTTCCGGCGCCGCAAGCGGCTGTCGGCCGGCGCCACCTCCGCCGCGGGCGTCCTCTTCCTGGGCTTCGCGGCGAAGCTGGCGGTCAGCTGACCTTCTCGCCGGTCTCCCGTTCGAGCGCGCGCCGCAGCACCGGGGTGAGGGGGCGTTCCACCAGCCGGTGGATCAGCCACGCCAGCACCAGCATGAGGCCGATGGTCATGACCACGGTGGCGGCCGGCGGCACGTGGAAGTCCTTGTGCAGGACACCGATGACCACCCAGCCCAGGTGCTCGTGGACCAGGTAGAAGGGGTAGGTCAGGGCTCCGGCGACGGTCAGCCAGCCCCAGTTCATCCAGTCGAGCATGCCGACCGCCACCAGGGCGACCAGCAGGAACGCCAGCGTGACCAGGGCGATGATCACCGAGGCCTCGCGGTACGAGAAGAACTTCGGGTTCGGGGCGTGCCACAGGCCGGCCACCGCGTAGTGCTGGCCCATGGCCCAGCCGAGGACGGCGACGCCCCAGCCCGTGATGTCCCGGCGGTCGCGGTACACCAGGTAGAGGCCCATGCCGCCGATGAAGAACGGCGCGTGCTCCGGCATCAGCGCGATGCCCAGGAGCTCGTTCTTCGACGCGTCGGCGATGACCGCCGCGACCGCCCAGACCGCGCAGAACACCAGGGTGCGCCGCCGGCCCCCGCCGGGAATGATCACGAAGAGCGCGAAGAGCACGTAGAAGCGCATCTCGGCCCACAGGGTCCAGCACACGCCGAGGACCCGTTCGGCGCCCATCGGCTGCTGGAGCATGGTCAGGTTGGCCAGGAAGTCCGTCGGTGACACCGTCCTGTACGCCACCGCGGGCAGCGCGAAGACCACGGTGACCAGGACCAGGGCCACCCAGTACGCCGGGTAGAGGCGGGCGACCCGGGAGGCGAGGAAGGACCGCAGCGGCCGCCCCCAGGCGCTCATCGAGATGACGAAGCCGCTGATGACGAAGAAGAACTGGACCCCGAGGGGACCGTAGGCGAACCACGGCGCGGCGTCGGGGAACAGGTCGCGCGGCGACGCCCCCCACGCCTTCGACACGTCTCCGTTGCGCCCGCCGAAGTGGTAGAGGGCGACCATCAGCGCGGCCAGCAGCCGCAGTCCGTCCAGGGCCCGGAGCCTGCCGCGCCGGCTCCCCGGCGCCGGTGCCGCCGCGTCGTCGGCCGTGGTGGGCCCGGTGCTCCCGGTGGCGCCGGTGGTCCCGGTGCGGGGGTCGGGCAGTGGTGCCGTGACGCTCACTTCGACCGGCCCAGGGCGGTCTTCTGCAGCCGGCGGATCCGGCGCACCGCCCGGCGCAGGGCGGGGCTCTTCGGCAGGAAGGCCAGCTGGGCCGGAATCCCGCCGGGCAGGCCGAGGGTGGTGAGCCGCCGCCGCTTGAAATAGCGCCAGGTGTGTTCGTCGAGGCGGGTGGCCAGGAACTGCTCGGCCTCCGCGCGGCGGGCGGAGAGCACCTGGGACTGCATGGCGTACCCGACGGCGACCAGCAGCCCGTCGAGCGCCTCGCCGACCCGCTCCGGGCCGGGCGCGGTCTGGGACCGGACGGCCCCGGCGTCCTCCAGGTCCGGCAGCAGCGCGTCCACGACCGTCATCGGCACCCGGTTGCTGTTCTGGTACGGGGCGACCCGGTCCAGCAGCCGGCCCGTGCCGGTGCGCGCCACCGGGATCCCGTACAGGGTGGCGGCGGTGAGCAGCCCGGTGGAGAAGCAGCCGACCACCAGCGCGGGGCGCAGCCGCTGGTAGGCGACCTCGGCCAGGACGGGTTCGGTGAGCACGGTCAGCCGGGCGCCGAGCCGGGCGGCCTCCTCCTCCACGGAGCGGGAGTACCGGGCGGGCGCGCTCGGGTGCGGCTTGAAGACGATCTCGGTGTGGCCCAGTGCGTGGGCGCCGCGCACCATCGTGACGTGCAGTTCGTCCTCTTCCTCGGGGGTGAGGAGTTCGAGGGCGGAGAGGTACTGGCCGAGCAGCAGCGCGGTGTTCTCCGCGGGTTCGGGCAGCTCGGGCAACTCGGGTGATTCCGCCGCGAGTTCGGTGAGCACCTTCAGGAAGGCCTCGGCGGGCACCAGCTCGGCCGGCACCCCGAACTCGGTGAGCAGCAGGGGCTTCAGGCCGGGTGCCAGGTCCAGGTGCAGCACCCGGCGGATCCGCATGCCCAGCTGTGGGTCGAGCTTGTGCCGGGTGGGGCCGTAGCTCATCAGGCCGTCGGCGTAGACCTCGACCGAGGCGCCGGGGAACAGCTGGCACACCGCCTGCGCGGGGGAGACCTGGATGGACTCCACCACGAGTTCGATCCGGTCCTCGCCCAGCCCCCACAGGGCGCGGAACTGCCGCTCCCACAGCGGGACGTCCTCGGGCCGGGGGGTCCAGGTGCTCGGGTGGTACGGCTCGATGGCGGCGTTCCAGTCGAGGTGGTCGTCGAAGCGGGTGCGCAGCGCGGCGAAGCCGGGCATCGCGTCCGGGCCCGGGGCGATCTCCGGGATGGTGGCGTTGTTGCTGGTCAGCAGGATCCGGCGGTCGGCCGGACCGAAGACGCCCGCATCGATTCCGGCGGCCAGCGTGGCCATGCCGTACACGGTGGAGACCAGGAAGATCTGCGTGGTGCGCGGTTCCATCAGGCGGCCGCTCCCTCGCCCGACCGGCGGCGGAGCCGCCGCAGCAGCACCGACCGTTCCGTGTCCATGGAGTTCAGGGCGCCTTCGAGCACGTCCTTCGGCATTCTTCCGAGCGCGGCCGCACTCATCGAACGGAGTTTTTTGGCCACTTCGGGCTCGAACCTTTCAATGGATCCGATGTGGTGCGCAATGATTGCGCAATATGTGCGAACGGCTTTCGGGAGCAGCTTTGCCGCGTCCCGGTCCGCCGCCGTGTCCGCGATCACTTGATCGAATGCGCGGATGAAATCGAGCTGCCGGACGTCGCCGATCTGCGTCAGGGAGGTCGAAACTCCGCGCCGGTAGAAGATTCCGGGCAGCCCGACCGCCGCGAAGGACTCCGCCTCCCGGTGCAGCCGCCAGATCCACGGCCGGTCCTCGGCGGTCCGCAGCCCGTCGGTGAAGTGCAGCAGCCCGCGGTCCAGCAGCCGCCGGTGGTACATCCCGGCCCAGGCGTACGGGTAGTCCACCGAGGTGGGCCGCTCGGCCGGCAGGATGCCCGTCCGCGGATCGGCCGGCACGCCCTGCGGGCCGTACGGGATGCGCTGCACGGTGCGCGCCTTCCCGGTCACCTGCACATGGTCATTGCGGACGAAATCGCAGTTCAGCGCCTCGATGGCGGCCAGCGTCCGGGCCAGGTGGCCCCGTGCCAGCCAGTCGTCGCCGTCCATGAAGGCCAGGTACTCGCCGCGCGCCGCGTCCAGCCCGGTGTTCCGCGCCGTGGCCAGGCCGCCGTTCTTCTCGTGTCTGAGGAGCACCGCGCCCGGCAGCTCGCGCGCCGCCCGCTCCAGGAGCTCGGGCGTCCCGTCCGTCGAGCAGTCGTCGACGAGGAGGAACTCGAAGTCGTCCCGCGCGTTCAGTTCGAGGCTTTTCAGGGCATCCGGTGCGTATGTCTGCACGTTGTAGAACGGCACGACAACAGAGAGCTTGACCACCCGGCAGACATTAGGCCGTGGCGCGGCATTCACCGTGGACCATGCGAAGATTTTACGTGAACGACGCGTGGCGCCGGAGTTAACCCGCCCCCACCGCGGACCGCTTCCGTCTCACTCCCCGGCGTATTCTCATTTCGTCGACGGGTTGTTAACCCTCCGTTGTGCGTTCGTTGGGCCGATCACCGGAATTCCGGCATAGCTTCTGGCCCGTGCCAGTAAGCAAGCGGGTCGCAGTGCTCGCCGATTCCGATACGCGATGGAAATGGGGCGCACTCACCGCGCACCGCATCGCCCCCGACTGCGCGGCCGAGGACGGAAACCTGACCGGATTCCTGCTGCGCGGCCGGGCCACGCCCACCGCCCGCCAGCTCGGCGAGGTGGGCGTACGGGCCGACCGGCTGGACGAGGTCACCCTCCCCGAATTCCTCGCCGAACTCCGCCGCGGGTCCTACGACATGGTGGTGCTCGCCCTGGTCGGCGGCGCCGTCCAGGCCGCCCTGCACGGCATCCGGGCCCTCTGGCCGGCCCCTGCCCGCAGACCCGTCCTCGTCACCGGCTACGTCGGAGTCGTCTACGAGAAGCTCGCCGACGGCCTGCTGCTGCGCCACGGCGCCGACCTCGTCCTCGCCAACTCCCGCCACGACGCCGGACGCTTCCGCGCCGTGTACGAGGGAGCCGGGGCCGACGCCTCCGCCGTCACCGAGACCGCCCTGCCCTTCCTGGACGGAACGCCGTACGAAGAGCCCGTCGGCCACGCGCACACCGTGGTCTTCGCCGCCCAGCCCTCGGTGCCCGAGAGCGCCGCCGACCGCGGCTACCTGCTGCGCCGCGCCGTCGAGCACGCCCGCCTGCACCCCGGCCGGGAGGTGCTCCTCAAGCTGCGCAGCAAGCCCGGCGAGCACACCACGCACCTGGAGGAGATCCCCTACCAGCGGCTCGCCGACCGGCTGCCGGACCCGCCGCCGCCGAACTTCCGCCTGGTGTACGGGAACATGGGCGAGGTCCTGGACAGCACCGACCTACTGGTCACCGTCTCCTCCACGGCCGCCCTGGAGTCCCTGGCCCGCGGTATCCCCACCGCCGTCCTCACCGACCTCGGCATCCGCGAGACCCTCGGCAACCACCACTTCCTCGGCTCCGGCTGCCTCGCCTCCTGGGACCAGCTCGACGCCGGACACCGCCCGGCCGGCGACCCCGCCTGGCTCGCCGCCCAGGGCGTCACCTCGGACGCCCCCTACGACGCCGCCCGCGCCCGCATCGCCGAGCTGCTCGCCCGGCCCGAACTCCCGCCGCCGGCCCCGTACTACACGGCCGTCACCGCGCCCGGCTACCTGCCCGGCATCCTCGCCCGCCACCAGCTGGCCCCCGACGGCACCGTGCTCCCGGGCGCCTCGAAACCCCTCCCGGAGAAGTCCCGGCTGCGCCGCTACCTGCGCAACTACCTCCGCGAGGCGGCCCGCGGCACCTACCGGCACGGCGTCCAGCGCGTCGCACCCGTCATCCGCAGGCTGGGGGAGCTGTGACCGCCGCCCCCGCCGGCACCCCGCCGGTCCCGCGCGTGCTCGCCGTCATCCCGGCCCGCGGCGGCTCCAAGGGCGTCCCCGGCAAGAACCTCGCCGAGGTCGCCGGCGTCCCGCTGGTCACCCGCGCCGTCCGCGCCTGCCTGGCCGCGCCCACCGTCACCGACGTGGTCGTCTCCACCGACTCCGCGGAGATCGCCGAAGCCGCCCGGACCGCCGGCGCCGAGGTCGTGCGCCGCCCCGCGGCCCTCTCCGGCGACACCGCGACCAGCGAATCGGCGCTGATGCACGCGCTGGACCAGTTCGAGGAACTCCACTCCACCGAGGTCCACGTGCTCCTGCTGGTCCAGTGCACCAGCCCGTTCCTGCACCCCGACGACGTCGAGTCGGTCGCGGCCGCCGTCGCCGCGGGCCCGGCCGACTCGGCCCTCACCGTCGCCCCCTTCCACGGCTTCCTCTGGCGGGACGCCCCCGGGGACGGCGGCCACGGCGTCAACCACGACAAGGCAGTCCGGCCCCGCCGCCAGGACCGCCCCCAGGACCTCCTGGAGACCGGCGCCGCCTACGCCATGGACGCGGCCGGATTCCGCCGCGCCCGGCACCGCTTCTTCGGGCACACCCTGCCCGTCCGCACCGATCCCGCCCGCGTGCTGGAGATCGACGACCCCCACGACCTGGCCCGCGCCCGCGCGCTGGCCCCGCTGCTCGACCCGAGCGCACCCGCGCCCGTACCGGCACCCGGACAGGAAGCCGTACCGGCACCCGCACACGCACCCGTACCGACCGAAGGACGCAATCCCGCATGAACGACACCCAGAACTCCCGTCTGCGCCCGCTCGGCTCGCGCACCGCCGGCCCCGGCCACCCGGTCTACGTCGTCGGCGAGATCGGCATCAACCACAACGGCGACTTGGCCAACGCCATCGCCCTGATCGACGCGGCCGCCGAGGCGGGCTGCGACGCGGTCAAGTTCCAGAAGCGCACCCCGGAGATCTGCACCCCGCGCGACCAGTGGGACATCGAGCGCGACACCCCCTGGGGCCGCATGACCTACATCGACTACCGCCACCGCGTGGAGTTCGGCGAGGACGAGTACCGCGCCATCGACGAGCACTGCAAGGAGCGCGGCATCGACTGGTTCGCCTCCCCGTGGGACACCGAGGCCGTCGCCTTCCTGGAGAAGTTCGACGTCCCCTGCCACAAGGTCGCCTCGGCCTCCCTGACCGACGACGAGCTGCTGCGCGCCCTGCGCGCCACCGGCCGCACCGTGATCCTCTCCACCGGCATGTCCACCCCGGCCCAGATCCGGCACGCCGTCGAGGTGCTCGGCAGCCCGAACATCCTGCTCTGCCACGCCACCTCCACGTACCCGGCGAAGGCCGAGGAGCTCAACCTGCGGGTCATCAACACCCTCCAGGCGGAGTACCCGAACGTCCCGATCGGCTACAGCGGCCACGAGACCGGCCTGCAGACCACCCTGGCCGCCGTCGCCCTCGGCGCGGTGTTCGTCGAGCGCCACATCACCCTCGACCGCGCCATGTGGGGCTCCGACCAGGCCGCCTCCGTCGAGCCGGGCGGCCTGCAGCGCCTGGTCCGTGACATCCGCACCATCGAGACCGCCCTCGGCGACGGCGTCAAGAAGGTCTACGAGTCCGAGCTCGGCCCCATGAAGAAGCTGCGCCGCGTCCAGGGCACCGTCGCGGCGGTCTGACCCCGGCCTGCTGCGCGCGGGCCGTCCCCCCCACCTCGCCCCTCCTGCCCCGCGCCCCGTCAGGGGCGCGGGGAACTGCGCGACCAGCCACCACCCACCTGCCCGCAGGCCCGGTGCAAACGGGTCCGCCCCGAACCGGGGGCGGGGTCCGGGGCGCAGCCCCGGTTTCGGGATGGGGGTCCCCCCCCGCACGGAGTGTGGGGGAGGGCGGGGAGGGGAAAGGCCCCGCGCAGCGGCTCCGCACCCCCGAACAGGAGTCGCCGTGAACACCCCTGCCACCACCCTCGCCTTCGTAGAGAGCCCGGTCCAGCTCCTCAACGTCCTGGAGTGGGCACACCAGCACAGCGCGCAGCGGCCCGTGCTCAACGGGGTCCCCGCCCAGCCCGGCCACGGCTCGGCCGCACCCGCCCCCGGCCCCGCGGAAGCGCTCCGCATCATCGTGCTGCCCCCCACCGACCCCATGTCCCGCGGCCAGCTCCGCCGCGTGACCGGGATCGCCCGGGACGAGGGCCACGCCGTGCACTGGCAGGAGGCGCGCGGCGGCGCCGGCGCGCCCTTCAAGGCCCTCGCCGCGCTCGCCGGACAGGTCCGCGGGGCCGAGCGGATCGTCGTCGGCGACCCCTTCTCCCGGTTCGTCCAGCTGCTGCTGGTCCCGGCCCGCGCCAAGGAACTGGTGGTGGTCGACGACGGCACCGCGACCATGGAGTTCCTGGCGCAGGCCGGCCGCGGCGAACGGCTCCGCCGCTGGCACCGCGGCCGCGGCGGCACGCTCGGCCGGATCAAGGAGCTGGCGTACGCGCCGGTGTCCGGCACCGCCCGGCGCCGGCTCACCCCGGCCGACGGACGCCGGGTGGCGGTCTTCACCTCCATGCCGGTCACCCCGCTGCCGGGCATGGAACTCCGGGTCAACGACTTCGGCTGGACCCGCTCCCGGTTCGGCCCGCCCCGGATCTCCAAGGGCACCGACCTGGTCGGCACCTCCCTGGTGGAGACCGGCGTGGTCGACGCCGGCCGCTACCTGGAGGCGGTCTCCCGGCTCACCCGGCAGCACGGCGCCACCCGCTACTTCGCCCACCGCCGCGAGTCCCCGGAGAAGCTCCGCGCGCTGAGCGAGGCGACCGGGCTGGAGATCGTACGGCCCGACCTGCCGCTGGAGCTGATCGCCCGGCGGGGCCCGGTCGGCCGGACCATCCTCAGCTTCCCGTCCACGGTCGTCCACACCCTGCCCTACGCACTGGCAGGTACCGGCGTCCGCGTGGCCGTCTGCGACATCGATCCGGCCTGGCTGACGTCCGCCGCCACACCGAAGGCCCGGACCTTCCTCGCCGGGGTCACCGACACCGCCCGGGACGTGCACCGACTCCCCGCGCAGGCCGCTCCGGCGGCCGGATGAGCGGCGGAGTTTACCCCCGGGTGCAGGCGGTCATGCGTCCGGAGGACGGGATTTCTTCCCCGAACGGGTTGAACTTTTCCTGATCTCCACCCAGTTGGCGGTGATGTACGCCTACCCTTCAACAGGTGAACCAGTTGATGTCCCGCGAGTCCCAGACCGCCCTGCCAGGAAAGCCCGCCCAGCCCGAGCTGCCCGGCAAGGTACCGGATCGCCTGCGCGCCGAACTGATCGCATTCCGCCGGGACTTGCACATGCACCCCGAGCTCGGCCACCAGGAGTTCCGGACCACCGCCGCGATCAAGGCCCGGCTGGAGAAAGCCGGCCTGCGGCCGCGCGTCCTCCGGTCCGGCACCGGGCTGATCTGTGACGTCGGCACCTGGGACCGGGAGTGGCCGATGCTGGCGCTCCGCGCGGACATCGACGCCCTGCCCATCCCGGACGCCAAGACCCACGCCCCCTACCGGTCGACCGTCCCGGACCGGGCGCACGCCTGCGGTCACGACGTGCACACCGCGACCGTGCTCGGCGCCGGCCTGGTCCTCGCCGAGCTGGACCGGCAGGGACTGCTGCCCCGCCCGGTGCGGCTGGTCTTCCAGCCGGCCGAGGAGGTGCTGCCCGGGGGCGCCACCGAGGCCATCGAGTCCGGCGTCCTGGACGGCGTAGGCAAGATCATCGCGGTGCACTGCGACCCGCGGGTGGACGCCGGCAAGATCGGTCTGCGGACCGGGCCGATCACTTCGGCCTGCGACCGGCTGGAGGTCAGCCTCGACGGGGCCGGCGGCCACACCGCACGCCCGCACCTGACCACCGACCTGGTCACCGCGGCCGCCCGGGTGGCCGTCGACGTGCCCGCGCTGCTGGCCCGCCGGATGGACGCCCGTTCGGGCATGTCCGTCACCTGGGGCCGGATCGAGGCCGGGCACGCCTGCAACGTGATCCCGATGCACGCCGAGCTGTCCGGCACGGTGCGCTGCCTGGACCTGAACGCCTGGCACGAGGCGCCGGACCAGATCCACGCCGCCATCGACGAGGTCGCCACCATGCACGGGGCCAAGTTCGAGATCAACCACGTCCGCGGGGTGCCGCCGGTGGTCAACGATCCGGTCGTCACCGAACTGCTCCGGGAGGCGATGGCGGCCCGGCGCGGCGCCGAATCGGTCGAGGACACCGAGCAGAGCCTGGGCGGCGAGGACTTCTCCTGGTACCTGGAGCACGTCCCGGGCGCCATGGCCCGGCTCGGCGTCCGCGTTCCCGGCGACCCCGTCAAGCGCGACCTGCACCGCGGCGACTTCGACGTGGACGAGTCCGCGATCGCGGTCGGAGTGGAGTTCTTCACCGCCGCCGCACTGATCGACGGCCGTAGGTCAAGGCCGATCCGGTAGGACCCGTTACAACACCGGCGCGCCGCGCGTCGGACCCGTCCAGCCCTTGGTACACAAGGGCTGGACCGCCCACCGGTTACTGTTCGGTCACTGTCCGGTTCGCGACGATCCGATAACGACTCATGAACGGGCCTTTAACTGACATCTACGCGCGTTACGATCGCGGCGAAACCAGCGCCGGTTCAGAGGCGCTTTCAGGTCAGGTTTTGAAGGAGCCTCCCCTTGCGCCGGATCACCCGAATCGCAACCGTGGGCATCGCGTCCGCGGCTCTCGCGCTGTCCGCCACCGCGTGTGGCGGCAAGAAGTCCGGGGACGCCTCGTCCTCCGAGACGAAGGAAGCCACCGCCGCCATCGCCTACGACATCGGCGGCCGCGGCGACCAGTCGTTCAACGACGCCGCCTACGCGGGTCTGCAGCAGGCCGAGAAGGACCTGCAGATGAAGGGCAAGGAGGCGGAGCCGACCGAGGGCGAGTCCGACGCGGACAAGGTCCAGCGACTCACCGAGCTGGCCCGCAACGGCTCGAACCCGGTCATCGGTGTCGGCTTCTCCTACGCCAAGGCGATAGAGAAGGTCGCGCCGAAGTTCCCGAAGACCACGTTCGGTCTCATCGACGACACCTCGGTGAAGGCTCCGAACATCGCGAACCTGGTCTTCAACGAGGAGCAGGGCTCCTACCTGGCCGGCGTCGCCGCCGCCAAGGCCTCCAAGACCGGCACGGTCGGCTTCATCGGCGGTGTCGAGGTTCCGCTGATCAAGAAGTTCGAGGCGGGCTTCGCCCAGGGCGTCAAGGACACCAACCCGAGCGCCAAGGTACTCACCAAGTACCTGAGCCAGCCGCCGGACTTCTCCGGTTTCGCCAAGCCCGACCTGGGCAAGGCCGCCGCGCAGGGCCAGCTGGACGCCGGCGCGGACGTGATCTACGCGGCCGCCGGTCTGGCCGGCTCGGGCGCCATCGAGGCCGCCGCCAACAAGGGCGCGTGGGCCATCGGTGTCGACTCCGACCAGTACAACCAGGCGGGCCTGGCCAAGTTCAAGGACAAGATCCTGACCTCGGTCACCAAGGACGTCTCGGACTCGGTCTTCAACCTGATCAAGTCCGTCAAGGACGGCAAGCCGCAGACCGGTGAGATCCGCTACGGCCTGGACAAGGACGGCGTCGGCCTGGCCGACTCCAACCCGGAGTACAAGAAGATGACGGACCTGATCGCCGCCGTCGAGAAGGCGAAGGCCGACATCATCGCCAAGAAGATCACCGTCAAGACCGCTCCGTAAGGAAGCGTCTCGACAGGGGTCCGGAGGGCTGCCCTCGCAGCAGTCCTCCGGGCCCCGAACGGCTTTTGCCGCCGACTTTTCATTTCTGACAGTGCTACGCGCGTAGAGCGCACAGGGACGCGATAGCGTCACCCACCGCCCTGTCCCCTGCCCTCGACTCCTTCCGGCCAAGGAGAGTGCGTCATCAACGCGTCCAGCCCGCCCCTCGCCGTAGAACTGCACGGCATCACCAAGCGCTTCCCCGGCGTCGTCGCCAACAAGGACATCGCCATCACCGTCCGCAAGGGCACCGTGCATGCCCTGATCGGCGAGAACGGTGCCGGCAAGTCGACCCTGATGAAGATCCTCTACGGCATGCAGAAGCCGGACGAGGGCACCATCGCCATCAACGGTGAGCAGGTCTCCTTCAACAGCCCCGGCGAGGCCATCGCCCGCGGCATCGGCATGGTCCACCAGCACTTCATGCTGGCCGACAACCTCACCGTCCTGGAGAACGTCGTCCTCGGCGGCGAGAAGCTCTACGGCATCGGGGCCAAGGCCCGCAAGAAGATCATGGAGATCTCGGACGCGTACGGCCTCGGCGTGCGCCCGGACGTGCTGGTCGAGGACCTGGGCGTCGCCGACCGGCAGCGCGTGGAGATCCTCAAGGTCCTCTACCGCGGTGCGCAGATCCTGATCCTCGACGAGCCGACCGCCGTGCTCGTGCCGCAGGAGGTCGACGCTCTCTTCGACAACCTCCGCGAGCTCAAGGCCGAGGGTCTGACCGTCATCTTCATCTCGCACAAGCTGGGCGAGATCCTGAAGGTGGCCGACGACATCACCGTCATCCGCCGCGGCACCACCGTCGGCACCGCCGACCCGAGGACCGCCACCACCAAGCAGCTCGCCGAGCTGATGGTCGGTGCCGAGCTCCCCTCGCCGGAGACCCGCGAGTCCACGGTGACCACCACCCCGATGCTCCAGGTCCGGAACCTGAGCCTGGCCGACAAGGCGTCCATCACGACGCCCGAGGCCATGGCGCCGAACATCGAGATCGAGTCGGAAGAGGTGCACGAGCACGTCCCGGCCGGCCGGCTCCTGCTCGACAACGTCAGCTTCACCATCCACAAGGGCGAGGTCCTGGGCATCGCCGGTGTCGAGGGCAACGGCCAGACCGAGCTGATCGAGGCCCTGATGGGCATGAACACCCCCGACGCGGGTGTGATCACGCTCGACGGCACGGACATCACCAAGACCCCGGTGCGCAAGCGCCGTGAGGGCGGCATCGGCTACATCCCCGAGGACCGTCACCGGCACGGCCTGCTGCTGGAGTCCCCGCTGTGGGAGAACCGCATCCTCGGCCACGTCACCGAGGCCCCCAACTCCAAGCGCGGCATCCTCGACCCGAAGGCCGCCCGCAAGGACACCGAGCGGATCGTGCGCGAGTACGACGTCCGCACCCCCGGCATCGAGGTCACCGCGGCCTCGCTCTCCGGTGGCAACCAGCAGAAGCTGATCGTCGGCCGCGAGATGAGCCACAACCCCAAGTTCCTGATCGCCGCCCACCCCACCCGCGGTGTGGACGTCGGCGCGCAGGCGCAGATCTGGGACGCGATCCGCGAGGCCCGCCGCGAAGGCCTGGCCGTACTGCTGATCTCCGCGGACCTGGACGAGCTGATCGGCCTGTCCGACACCCTGCGCGTCATCTACCGCGGCCGCCTGGTCGCGGACGCCGACCCGGCGACCATCACCCCGGAGGAGCTGGGCACCGCCATGACCGGCGCCGCCGCGGGCCACCTGGAAGCCAACGACACCAACTCCGCCGCTGCCGACGGTGACACGACGGAGGACGAGGCCCGATGAAGAAATTCGACAAGGACCGGCTGATCCTCGGCTTCGCCGGGCCGGTGCTGGCGCTGGTCAGTGCGTTCCTGCTGACGATGGTCGTGCTGGCGGCGACGGGCGTGGACCCGATCGAGCCGCTCCGCCTGATGGTCGAGAACGGCACGTACGAGGACGTCCAGATCCTCATCGTGAACCAGGCCGGCACGTACTACCTGGCGGCGCTCGCGGTGGCCATCGGCTTCCGCATGAACCTCTTCAACATCGGCGTCGACGGCCAGTACCGGTTCGCCGCCATGATCTCCGCCGTGGTCGGTGCCGCGGTGACCCTGCCCGGGCCGCTGCACATCCTGCTGATCATGATCGTCGCCATGCTGGTGGGAGCCGCCTGGTCCGGCATCGCCGGCATCCTCAAGGCCAAGCGCGGCGTCAGCGAGGTCGTCTCCACGATCATGCTGAACGCCATCGCGACCAGCATCATCGCCTGGCTGATCCTGCCGAAGAACCTCGGCGTGCAGCCGCCCGGCTCCAACGACCTGAACACCGGTGAGATCGCCGAGTCCGGCTGGTTCCCGGCCCTCGCCCTGGGCGACTCGGGCGAGATCTACGGCTTCACCTTCGTGGCCTTCGCCCTCGGCATCCTCTACTGGTTCGTCCTCAACCGCACCCGGTTCGGCTTCGACCTGCGCGCCAGCGGCGCCAGCGAGTCCGCCGCCACCGCCTCGGGCGTGGACTCCAAGCGGATGATCATCACCGCGATGCTGATCTCCGGCGCGGTCGCCGGCCTGGTCGGCATGCCGGTCCTGCTCGGCGAGAGCCACACGTACAGCCTGAACTTCCCGGTCGGTGTCGGCTTCACCGGCATCACCATCGCCCTGCTGGGCCGCAACAGCCCCGTCGGCATGTTCTTCGCCGCCCTGCTGATCGCGTTCATCGACAAGGCGTCCGCCGGCCTGGACACGGCCGGCTACGCCAAGGAGATCGGCACGATCATGAAGGGCCTGATCGTGATCGCGGTCGTCGTCTCCTACGAGCTCGTCGGCCGCTACGGCACCCGCCGACAGCAGCAGAAGGTCGGCGAGGAGCTGGCCGCCGGCCACGCCATCAAGACCGACAAGGAGGTCGCGGCGTGAGCGCCGGTACCGTTTCCGCGAAGAAAGCGGCACCCGCCCCGGGCGGCCGCCGCAAGCTGACCCTGCCCTGGATCCTGCTGATCATCGCCGGCGGCCTCCTGCTGGTCTCGCTGGTCCGCACGATCTCCGGCGCCGAGGACCTCACCTCGGTCGGCCAGATCTCCGGCACGCTCCAGCTCGCCGTCCCGATCGGCCTGGCCGGCCTCGGCGGCCTCTGGGCCGAGCGCGCGGGCGTGGTCAACATCGGTCTCGAAGGCATGATGATCCTCGGCACCTGGTTCGGTGCCTGGGCCGGCTACCAGTGGGGCCCGTGGACCGGTGTCGTGCTGGGCATCGTCGGCGGCGCCCTCGGCGGCCTGCTGCACGCGGTCATGACCGTGACCTTCAACGTCAACCACATCGTCTCCGGTGTGGCCGTGAACATCCTGGCCCTGGGCTTCACCCAGTACCTGTCGGAGTTCACCTTCGCCGACGCCCCGGGCGGCTCCTCCAAGCAGTCCCCGCGCATCGATCCGATCACCACCATCACCGTGCCGGGAGCCGACTCGCTGGCCGAGCTGCAGGACAAGCACTGGTTCCTGGTCTCGGACATCGCCGGCATCGTCGGCGGCGTGCTGACCGACCTGTCGCTGCTGACCGTGCTCGCGCTGCTGCTGGTCCCCGCCACCTGGTGGGTGCTGTGGCGGACCACCTTCGGTCTGCGCCTGCGCTCCTGCGGTGAGAACCCGATCGCCGCCGAGAGCCTCGGCGTCAACGTCTACAAGTACAAGTACATCGCCGTGGTCGTCTCCGGCGGCCTGGCCGGTCTCGGCGGCGCCTTCCTGGCGATCGTCTCCACCGGCATCTACCAGGAGGGCCAGACCGGCGGCCGCGGCTACATCGGTCTCGCCGCGATGATCTTCGGTAACTGGATGCCCGGCGGCATGGCGCTGGGCGCCGGCCTCTTCGGCTTCACCGACAGCCTCAAGCTGCGCGGCGGTGCCGAGAACGTCCTCGCCGTGGTGCTGCTGATCGCGATCCTGCTGGTCCTGGTCGCCGCCTGGCAGCTGTACCGGAAGCAGACCACCAAGGGCATCGTCACCGGTGTCTGCGCGGCCCTGCTGTTCCTCCTGTACGCGGTCACCGACGAGATCCCGAGCCAGTTCGTGGACGCCGCCCCGTACGTCACCACCCTGCTGGTGCTCGCCCTGTCGGCGCAGCGTCTGCGGATGCCCAAGGCGGACGGCATGCCGTACCGCAAGGGCCAGGGCAAGTGACGCCGGTGACGACCGCGCACACCCCCGACTGGGACGCCCTCCGCGCGGCCGCCCGGGACGCCATGTCCCGGGCGTACGCCCCCTACTCGGGCTTCCCGGTCGGTGTCGCCGCCCTGGTCGACGACGGCCGGGTGGTGCAGGGGTGCAACGTGGAGAACGCCAGCTACGGCCTCGGCCTGTGCGCCGAGTGCGGGCTGATCTCCGCCCTGCAGCTGTCGGGCGGCGGCCGGCTGACCCACTTCACCTGCGTGGACGGCAAGGGCGAGCTCCTGGTCCCGTGCGGACGCTGCCGCCAGCTGCTGTTCGAGTTCGGCGGCCCCGAGCTCCAGGTGGACACCCCGGAGGGCATCCTGCCGCTGTCCGCGATGCTCCCGCAGGCCTTCGGGCCGGACCATCTCCGCTAGGGCTTCCTCCCGCGGCCCCCGCACCCCGTCCGGTGCGGGGGCCGCACCCTTCTCTCCCCTCAACGCGCGTAGAGTCGCGTACGTACGAACATGTCCGGAAGGAACTGGAACTGCCATGGACGTCATTTCCGTCATCCGCACCAAGCGTGACCGCGGTGAGCTGAGCCCCGAGCAGATCGACTGGGTCATCGACGCGTACACCCGCGGTGTCGTGGCCGACGAGCAGATGTCCGCCCTGGCGATGGCGATCCTGCTGAACGGCATGAACCGCGCCGAGATCGCCCGCTGGACCGCCGCCATGATCGCGAGCGGCGAGCGCATGGACTTCTCCTCCCTCTCCCGCCCCACCGCCGACAAGCACTCCACCGGCGGCGTTGGCGACAAGATCACCCTGCCGCTGGCCCCGCTGGTGGCGGCCTGCGGCGCGGCCGTCCCGCAGCTCTCCGGCCGGGGCCTGGGCCACACCGGCGGCACCCTGGACAAGCTGGAGTCCATCCCCGGCTGGCGCGCCCTGCTCTCCAACGAGGAGATGCTGCACGTCCTGGACACCACCGGCGCCGTGATCTGCGCCGCCGGCGACGGCCTGGCCCCGGCGGACAAGAAGCTCTACGCGCTCCGCGACGTGACGGGCACGGTGGAGGCCATCCCGCTGATCGCCTCCTCGATCATGTCCAAGAAGATCGCCGAGGGCACCGGCTCCCTGGTCCTGGACGTGAAGGTCGGCTCCGGCGCCTTCATGAAGAACATCGAGGACGCCCGCGAGCTGGCCCGCACCATGGTCGGCCTCGGCACCGACTCCGGCGTCAAGACCGTCGCCCTGCTCACCGACATGTCGACCCCGCTCGGCCTGACCGCCGGCAACGCCCTCGAAGTCCGCGAGTCGGTCGAGGTCCTGGCGGGCGGCGGCCCGGCGGACGTCGTGGAGCTCACCCTGGCCCTGGCCCGCGAGATGCTCGACGCGGCCGGAATCAAGGACGCGGACCCGGCGAAGGCCCTGGCCGACGGCTCCGCCATGGACGTCTGGCGCCGGATGATCGCGGCCCAGGGCGGCGACCCGGACGCGAAGCTCCCGGTCGCGCGCGAGCAGCGCGTGGTCACCGCCGCCGCCTCGGGCGTGCTGACCCGGCTGGACGCGTACGGGGTCGGCGTCGCCGCCTGGCGCCTCGGCGCGGGCCGCGCCCGCAAGGAGGACCCGGTGCAGGCTGGTGCGGGCATCGAGCTCCACGCGAAGCCGGGCGACTCCGTCACGGCCGGCCAGCCGCTGATGACGCTGCACACGGACACCCCGGAGAAGTTCGAGTACGCGCTCGCCGCCCTGGAGGGCGTCTACGACGTCGCCGCCGCGGGCACCGACTTCACGGCCACCCCGATCGTGCTGGACCGCATCGCCTGACCTGCGGTTTCCCATTCGGGTGAACGGGACCGGCGGACCCCCGCCGGTCCCGTTCGTCATGCTGGGACCGGTGCCAACACGACACCTTCGGCTTCCCGCGTCCGTAGGCGTACGTCGGCCCGCCGATGAATTTCGCCTCTCCCAGGGGTCACCAGCGTGTGGAGATCAGAATCCTGGCCCTGGAGGGGCCCGAAGCCGACCCCGCCGAGCTGTGCGCGCGCGTGAGGGCGATCTGCCGGGACGGGCCCGGTGAGGTGGTGTGCGATGCCACCGCCCTCACCGCGCCCACGCTCGGGACGGTGAACGCGCTCGCCCGGGCAGCGCTCGCCGCGCGGCGGCTCGGTGTGCCCTTCCGGGTACGCGCCTCGCCGCCGCTGCGCGGCCTGCTGGAGCTCGTAGGTCTCGGTGAGTCGCTAGGCCAGCCGCTCCGGGAGCCCGAACAGCGGGAACCAGCGGGCCGTGTCCAGGAAGGCGTTCAGGCCGGTGATCCGCCCGTCTGAGATCTCCAGCACCTGGAGCGCCCACGGCGTGTGCCCGTCGCCGTCCTCCGCGATCCGGTACTGGCCGAAGGCCGGCATGCCGTTCGCGGTGGTGGGGACGAGCCTCGACCCCTTGCAGCCGATGCCCTGGTTGAGGTGCCAGGCCGCGATGTCGGGGATGCCCTGCAGCCACAGGTCGAAGGGCGGCATGGACAGCACCGCGTCCTCGTGCAGCAGCGCGGTCAGGGCCGTGATGTCGTACGCCTCGAAGGCCGACAGGTAGCGCCCCAGCAGCTCGGCCTGGTCCGCGTCCAGCGGATCGGCCGGGCTGCTGTCCCGCGGCGGGTGCGCCGCCATCGTCGCCCGGGCCCGCTGCAGGGCGCTGTTCACCGAGGCCACCGTGGTGTCCAGCAGTTCCGCGGTCTCGTCCGCCTTCCAGGCGAGCACCTCCCGCAGGATCAGCACGGCACGCTGCTTGGCCGGCAGGTGCTGCAGCGCCGCGACGAACGCCAGCCGCACCGACTCCTTGGCCAGCGCGGCCTCCGCCGGGTCGGCGGTCTGCGGCAGCACCCGCCCGTCCGGCACCGGCTCCAGCCAGGTCACTTCGGGCCGCTCGTTGAGCACGGCGGAGGACTGCGCCTGCGGGGCGGTCAGGTCCATCGGCCGGGCCCGCTTCTTCCCCGCGTTCAGCAGGTCCAGACACACATTGGTGGCGATCCGGTACAGCCAGGACCGCACCGAGGAACGCCCCTCGAACTTCTCCCAGCTCCGCCAGGCCCGCACGTACGTGTCCTGGACCGCGTCCTCCGCGTCGAAGGACGAGCCGAGCATCCGGTAGCAGTACCCGGTCAGCTCGACCCGGTACCGCTCCATCGCCGCGTCCAGCTCCGGATCCGTCGTCGCGAGGTCACTCATGTCGCCCGTCCCCCTGGGTAGTTCCCGTCACTCCGGAAACTACCCGAGAGCACTGACAACGGCAGCCGGAACCACCACGCCGCCCGTCCCGCACACGAAAACGGCCCGTGGCCGGGGGCGGAACCGTCCCCGGCCACGGGCCGCACCCGTCGTCCGGGCTCACCCGACGCCGAGGAACCCGCCCCACCCGTCGTCGTCACCCGCGCCGGTGGCGGCCCCGAGCTGATTCTTCCCGCCCGCGTACAGGACCTGCTTCCCGTCGGCCTTGACGGCCCAGATGTCCGGGATGCCGTCGCTGTTCACGTCCGGGGTGCCCAGGACCTTCGGCACGGCGGCCCTGCCCCAACCGGTGGCGGCGTAGGTGTAGTCCTTGGCGTCCTGCGACGCGCCCGCCGTGGCGATGGAAACGAGGTCCACCCCGCCGTTCGCCCCGGGCTTGCCCTTGCGCAGGGCGAGACCCCGGTCGGGGTCCGCGTCGTCCCGGAAGATCAGGTCGGGGACGCCGTCGCCGGAAACGTCCCGGACACCGACGATGTCCCGCATGCTCCAGCTGCTCGCAGACATCTGCCTGGCCTCGGCGAAGGTCGCCCCGCTGTAGCCGGTGAACGCCCAGAAGGAGTCGCCGATGCGGGCGAACGCGTCCGGCATGCCGTCGCCGGTGACGTCCTCGGTGGTGACGAACTGGTCGAAGGTCGCGGGATCCGGAGCCCCGGCCGGGAGCAGGATCTCGATGCGGCGCGCGGTGTCGAACCGCCCGGTGCCGTCGCCGGGATACACGTACAGGTTCCCGTCGGGCATACGGGCGACCAGGTCCGTGAGGCCGTCGCCCGGGTACCAGTCGGTGGAGTGGGAGACGAGGGCCGGCTTGCCGGAGGAGTCCTTCCAGTACCCCGAGGAGATGATCTTGTCTCCGTTCAGGGCGGCCGGCATGGACGCGTCGGTGTCGCCCTGGGAGTCGCCCGGGTAGGTGCGCAGGTTCCCGTCCGCATTGATGGCCAGAACGTCCGGGAATCCGTCGCCCGTGACGTCGCCCGGCTTGTCCAGGCCGGCCCGCGGGCGCACGTAGAAGGTGTAGGCGACCCGCGGCGAGGGGTTCCCGGCCTTGTCGATCGTCTTCACGTAGAGCACGTTGGGGCCGGCCGTGTCGACCTTGAGCTTGATGGAGCCGAGCGCGTTCGCGGTGTCCCAGACCCAGGTCGTCTGGTCCAGGACGGTGTCGTTCAGACTCCACTTGAACTCGCGGATCTCCTCCGCCTTCGTTCCGTTGCCGAGCACCTCGATCCACTGGTCCGGAGTGCCGGCGGGTTCCTGGCTCCACACCGAGCCGTCGGGCCCGGGCGGAGGGAAGTGGGCGGAGCGGACGGCCGGGCTGGCCGGCGCGAGGTGGTCGACGGTGAAGGTGCACCAGCCGCTGCTGCCGGAGTCCACCGGGCCGCTGCCGGACCAGGCGCCGTCCCAGTCGATGACCCGGGCCAGCCAGTGGTAGGTGCGACCCGAGGTGAACGTCGTCCAGGGGAGCTTCTTGGTCATCACACCGTTGGTCGGTGAGACCTGTTCCCGGAAGACGCCCTGGCCGGAGTCGGCGTCCCAGATTTCGAGGTCGACGGACTTGATGTTGGCGGTGCCGTCCGGGTCGCTCGCCTTGACCTCGAAGGTCAGGTCGGTCTTGGCGATGCTCAGGCCGGGCCTGCTGGTGGTGCATCCCCCTCCCGGTTCGGTGCGCATGTCCGAAGCGGTCGGAACCTTCGGCGGATTGACATAGGTGATGTCGATGACCGGGGCCGATTCACCGTTGGCGAGGAACTTCTTCCAGTAGGAGGAATCGGATTCGTTCGCGGCGCGCAGGCCGAGTGACAGTGCGCCCCAGCGGTTCTTCGCCGCGTCGATGGCGGCTGACTTCATGTCGATGCCGACCCATGCGTCCGGGCACTGGTCGGAGCGGTAACCGGCCGTGTTGCTGGATGAGTTGACGTACTTGGACCAGAAGGTGCCGTTGTCGGTGTTGTTCCAGGTGCTGGAACTGGAAACCCAGCCGGTCTGGTAGAGGTGGTAGGCGCGGGCTGCGCATCCCCACGAATAGGTCTGGAGGGTCCTGAAATATGCCGAGGTGATCGTCGCCCCGTGCATCTCGCTGCCGAATGCGAAGTTGAAGGCCGCCCGGGAGGTGCCGCCGGAATCCGACTCGTAGCCGATGCGCGCCTCGGTCGTTCCATTGGGATTGAAGTTCTGGCCGTTGTAGAAGCTGGCGTTGCCCTCGGACTTGTAAAAGAGGGACCAGCTGTGCTTCCGCCCCTTGAAGAAGGGGTCGATGAAGACCGGGTAGGTGGTGTCCGCGCTGTCGAGCAGCTTCCGGTCGGGCGTGACGGTCAGCGTGTTGTCCGGTGCGAGCGCGGACCGGGCCACGGCTTTGACGGCGCCCTCGGCGCTGTTGATGCCGGGCAGCGAGAGCCCGGCGTGCTGCCGTGCGGTCTCGCTCAGCGCGGGCGCCTGCTCGCCTTCGGTACGGACGATCTTCCCGGAGGAGTCCCACATGTAGGGCGTCGGGGAGGCTGCGATCTCCTCGCCCTCGCCGTTCCGCGCGCTGACCACCTGGGTCGTCCCGTCCAGGTGGAAGGTCAGGTCGGGGGAGGAGAGGTGGTATCCGATGCCGGCCAGCAGCGGGTCTGCTGCGGCCTCGCGGGTGTGGACGATCAGCAGGTGCGAGTAGCCGTTGTCATGGGCGGTCATCAGCAGGTCGATGCCCGGCCGGACGTTCTCGTAGAGGGCGCGGGGACCGTCCACGACGGGCTGAGGGAGGGCGCCGGGCCACTTGACCGTGATCGTGTGGCCTTCGGTGGTGAAGCTGACCAGATCGCTCCACCCCGAGCCGGGCGGCGCCGTCGACGGCGCCGAACGCGCAACCGAAACCGCCTCCGCGGCGCCGAGTGCCGTGCGCGGAAGGTCACGTGAGGCGCGACCATTACCCGCGTTCTGCTGGGCCTTCTTCTGCGCACTGCCGGAGGAGAAGACGACGGGGCTGTTGGCCGCCTTGGGTGCGTAGCCGCCCTTGACGGGCGCCAGCGTCGTGTCGACGGCCTTCCACTCGCCGCCTACTTTGACGCGGACCGCGCTGCTGTGGATCCGGCTCCGGCTCTGGCCGTTCGGCTGCGCCCACGTCGTGCTGCTCGCCGTACGGGCGGCGGTGACCTCCACGTCCTTGCCCGTCTCGCGGGCCTTGCGGGCGGCCGTGGGCGCGTCGACCATGCCGTTGCGGCCGGCCGGCTCCTGAGGCTTTCCGGAGCTTCCGGACGTCAGGTGGACACCCAGGGGGACCGCGAGAGCGGCCACCACGAGGAGAGCCAGGGCGGCCGGTCCCCGTCTGCGGCGGCGACGTCCGCCGACACCCGTCGGCCCCGGCTGCCCGCTTTCCGGATCCGGTCTTTCGTCAACGGGTTGCTGCAACGCGACCACGCCAGTCCTCTCCCCCCTCGGGCGCGTGAAAGGCGTCGCCCTTGGTCTTCGTACTCGTCTCAGAATTCGGCCGATCGGCCGCAAAACGGGATGGGCAATCCCCATTGCCATCCGGGCACACGGATGTGCCAGCTGAGCATGCGTCATGGGGGGCGCGGAGTCGTTCTCCGAATTGTTATCCAACCCCCGACAAGAGTCCTTTTTGCGTCTTATTTGCCATCATGTGGCTTCGGTAAGTGATAAAGGGCACACCCCTTGTGGATCTATGGATTTTCTGTGGAAGCGACCCTCACAATCACCTGGCAATTTGTCAGTTCCCTGCCCTGGGGCCAGATCAGACGCACCAGCAGGCGCGTGGGGGGATCCACACATGTCGCCGTTCTCGGCGGATAACTTCCGGCTGCCCGGAAACCGGAGGGCTCGTGCTGCCCGCGCGCGCCTGGCCGGCCGTGCCGCAGCCGCACTTTCTGCGGTTCTGGTGGCGACGTTGCTGCCCGCGCAGGCTTGGGCGGCGGGCCCGGGGGACCGCAACGCCATCTCGCTGCCCGAACTCGACGAGGACAATCCGGTCAAGCCGGATGTGCCGAGGGCCCAGCTGCTTCAGGGTTGGGACGGGACCTCGACCGCCAAGTTGGACGAGTACAACCCGTCGAAGCTCCAGGTGCCCGCCGCAAAGACGGAGCCGGTGCCCCTGTCGCCCAGCGACACCGGGCTGGTGAAGGCCCCGACCCTTCCGGTCAGCATCGGCAAGGCGTCGTCCACCCCGGAGAACCCCAACCCGCCCGCCCCTTCGGGGACCTGGCTGGTCCAGGTCGGGGCCCGTAGTGTCACCGAGACCGCTGACGTCGACGCGGCCATCATCAAGGTCGTACCGCCGGAGCAGGGTTCGGCCCCGGTCGACGTCCAGCTCGACTACAGCCAGTTCAAGGACCTCTACGGCACCGAGTGGTCCACGCGACTCCAGCTCAAGCAGTACCCGGCCTGCTTCCTGGACACTCCGCAGCTGGAGGAGTGCAGCACCCCGCAGGACGTCCCGTCCGTCAACGACCCGGCCACGGGCACCGTACGGGCCACTGTCGACCCGGCCACGGCACCCAGCGAGGGCATGACGGCCATGTCCGGGGGCGGCGGTCCCGTCGTCCTGGGTGCCTCGGACTCCGGCGCCGGCGCCGGCGGCAACTACACCGCCAGCCCGCTGTCCCCGTCCGGGACGTGGACCGCCGGAGGCAGCAGCGGTGCCTTCAACTGGTCCTATCCCATGGGCGTTCCTGCACCGCCCGCGGGCCCGGCGCCAAAGATCGACATCTCGTACTCCTCCCAGGCCGTCGACGGCAAGACCTCCGTCCAGAACGGTCAGGCGTCGTGGATCGGCGACGGATGGGACTACCACCCGGGCTTCATCGAGCGCCGCTACCGCGGCTGTGCCGACGACACCAAGGCCGATGCTGCCGGGAAGAAGCCCAACAACGACAACACCGCGGACAAGAAGAAGGGCGACCTGTGCTGGGCCAGTGACAACGCCGTCCTCTCGCTCGGCGGCAGCAGCACCGAACTCGTCCACGACACGGCCACCGGCGCGTGGATGACGGCCAACGACGACGGCTCCCGCATCGAGCACAAGACCGGCGCGACCGGCAACGGGGCCCGGGACGGCGAGCACTGGATCGTCACCACCCGCGAGGGAACCCGCTACTTCTTCGGCCGCCACGACCTCGGCTCCGGGATCACCACCGATTCGGTCTTCTACGTCCCGGTCTTCGGCAACCACCCCGGCGAGCCGTGCTACCAGACGACGTTCGCCGCCTCCGCCTGCCAGCAGGGCTGGCGCTGGAACCTCGACTACGTCGAGGACGTCCACGGCAACGCGATGTACGTCGACTGGCAGCGGGAGACCAACCGCTACGCCAAGAACAACAAATACAAGAAGAAGACCACCGAGACGGACAAGGCTGCGGAGCGGTACGTCCGCGGCGGCTACCCCACGCAGATCAACTACGGCCTCCGGTCCGACGCGATCAACGGCCCCCCGGCTGCCCGGGTCACCTTCGCCGTGGCCGAGCGCTGCCTGGAGGAGAAGCCCAAGTGTGACAACGCGAAGTTCGAGTCGAAGAACTACTCGGACAAGCAGGTCTGGTGGGACACGCCGTCCACCCTCCTCTGCAAGGAGGACGACGCCAACTGCTACACCGGCTCGCCCACCTTCTGGACGCGCAAGCGCCTGACGGCCATCACCACCTTCGCGCAGCGCACCGAGGGCTCCACCGCCCTGTCCGTGGTCGACAAGTGGACGCTCAACCACGACTTCCTCACCACCCTCACGGACACGCACCCGCCGCTGTGGCTGAGCTCCGTCACCCGCTACGCGTACGCGGTCGACGCACCGAAGGACGCCAACGGCAACCCGATCGGCGAGGACATGCCGCCGGTCAGCTTCCTGCCGAACCAGAAGCGCATGCCCAACCGGGTCAAGGCCGGCGACAAGGACCAGACGCCGGGCTTCGACCGGCCCCGGATCGAGACCATCCGTACCGAGACGGGCGGCGAGGTCTTCGTCGACTACTCGGAGAAGTGCCCCGAGACCGGCACCTTCCCCGACCCCGCGAACAACAAGTCGAACTGCTACCCCGTCCACTGGTCGCCCGACGGAGACCTGGACAAGCCGCCGCTGGCCTGGTTCAACAAGTACCTCGTCGAGAAGGTCCTGGAGAAGGACCGCGTCGGCCGCCAGGAGGCGGTCGTCACCTCGTACGAGTACCCCGTGGACGGCGCCGCCTGGGCCAAGGACACCGACGAGTTCTCCAACCCTGACCAGCGCACGTACAACCAGTTCCGCGGCTACGAGACCGTCCACACCAGGAAGGGCCTGACCAAGAGGACCGGAGAGGCCGACGCGCGGGAACAGACCCAGACCACGACCCGCTACTTCCGCGGCATGTCCGGCGAGAAGGGCCCCGAGCCGATTCCCGTCATGGACTCCACGGGGGCGGTCAAGCTCGGCGATGACCTGCCGCAGTACGCGGGCATGACCGCCGAGACGATCACGTACACCAAGGCGGCCACCACCGGCCGCAAGGTGGCCGAGCGCGAGCTGAACTGGCCCTGGCACAAACTCCTGGGCTCCCGTCCCCGCGGGGCGGGGCTCGACCCGCTGGAGGCGTACCGGACCGGCATCTCCAAGACCGAGACGATCGAGACCACCAGCACGGGCACGCGCACCGTGCGCAAGCTCTCGGAGTACGACGCCACCTACGGCCTGCTGACCGCGGCCCAGACGGAGTCCGTCTCCTCGGCCGGCACGGTTGATCTCACCTGTGCCAAGACCACCTACGTCCACAACACCGGCAGCCACCTGATCGGCCTCCCGTCCGGCGTCCGCACCACCGTCGGCGACTGCGCCCAGTCGGCCACCGCGCAGCAGCTGTCCGCGACCCGAACGGCCTACGACACCGCGGGCGCCTTCGGTCAGCCCCCCACCAAGGGCAACGCCGTCCAGGTGGATGCCAACGACGAGACCGGCACCGGCTGGATCACCACGGCCCGGACCGAGTACGACGCGCTGGGCCGGTCCGTCAAGACGTACGACGCCGCAGGCAACGCCACCAGCACGACGTACAGCCCTGCCACCGGCGTGCCGTTCACGGTGACGGTCACCAACCCGCTCGGTCACACCTCCACGACCAAGTCGGACCCGGGCCGGGACACCGACCTGGAAGTGACCGACGCCAACGGCCGCAAGACCGTCGCCAAGTACGACGAGTTCGGCCGGACGACGGCCGTGTGGAAGCCCTCGCAGAAGCTCACCGACAAGCCGGCCTTCCAGGCCTCGTACCAGATCAGCGACCAGAAGCCGCCGGTCGTCCAGACCGGAACGCTGCGGGACGACAACTACTACGACGACACCGTCACCATCTACGACGGCCTGCTGCGTCCCCGCCAGGTGCAGACGGAGGCAGCCGGCGGCAAGCGGATCATCACCGACACCTACTACAACGAGGGCGGCGGGGTCCAGAAGACCAACAGCGGCTATCTGGCGGACGGCGTCCCCAACCGGGAGATCTTCGTCCCCGAGGCCGAGGTCCCCAACTCCAAGCAGATCGCCTACGACGGCATGGGCCGCCCAGTCCGCGAGACCACGTTCCACGCGGGCGCCCCCAAGGACACCACGACCACCGAGTACGCCGGCGACTGGACGCTGACCCGCACGGGTATGGCACCCGGCGGCCAGACCCCGCTGGTGGGCAGCCGTGCCCAGAAGGTGTGGACCGACGAACTCGGCCGCACCGAGCGGATCCAGCACTACACGGCGTTGGACCTGATGACGTCCAACGACACCTCGTACTTCTACGACCTGCGCGGGAAGATCACCAAGGTCACCGACCCCGCCCACAACGAGTGGACGTACACCTACGACGCGCGCGGCCGGCAGAAGACCGGCAACGACCCCGACACCGGCAAGACCGAATACGTCTACAACGACCTCGACCAGCTGACCTGGACCCGGGACTCGACCGGCCGGGCGCAGCACTTCAAGTACGACGCCCTCGGCCGCAAGACCGCCCTCCGCGACGACGCGTGGGACGGCCGGCTGGCCGCCACCTGGACCTTCGACACCCTGCCGGGAGCCAAGGGCCAGCCGGTCGCCTCGACCGTCTTCGATGAGAACGGCAAGGCGTACGTCCGCGAGGTGACCGGGTACGACACCGAGTACCGGCCCACCGGCAGCAAGATCACGATTCCCGACACCCCCGACACCAAGGGACTGGCCGGCAGCTACGCGTACAACACCACCTACACCTTCACGGGGAACGTCCAGTCGACCACCCTGCCGTCCACCCCGGGTGGTCTGGCAGCCGAGCGCGTCGTCACCCGACACGACAAGGCGGGCAGGCCGACCAGCGTCTCAGGTTTGGCCTGGTACACCGCGGACACCAGCTACAGCCCGTTCGACGAGGTGCTGCGCACGGTCAGCGGGGCCGCCCCGGAGCGGGTGTGGACGACCACCTACCGCGACGAGTACACGGGCCGGGTCACCAGGACGGTCGCGGACCGGGAATCCGCCCCGTACCGGATTTCCGACACCGCGTACGAGTACGACCCGGTCGGCAACATCACCGAGATCGAGGACACCCGGCCGGGCGGCAGCATCGACCGCCAGTGCTTCACGTACGACCCCCTGGGCCAGCTGCGCCAGGCGTGGACGGGCAAGACCGACTGCGCAGGCCCTTCGACGTCCACGGTGACGGCCGGTCCGGACGGTGACGGCTACTGGTACACGTACGACTTCGACAACATCGGCAATCGGACCACGTTCGTCGACAAGGACCTCACCAACGACGACTACGACGACAAGCACACCTACACGTACGGCATCAAGATCCCGAACAACGGGACCCAGCAGGAGCAGACGACCCAGCCGCACGCCCTCGCGTCGGTCAAGATCGACACGAAGAAGCCGGGCTCCTCGATCACGGCCCTTTCCTCGTTCGCCTACGACAACGCGGGCAACACCACCAGCCGCACGATCGACGGCGACACCCAGAAGCTGACCTGGGACCGGCAGAACAAGCTGACTTCGGCCAGCAGCCCGGGCGTCGGCGCCTTCCCGCTGATCGGTCTCTCCGGCAAGTGCCTGGACGTGCAGTCGGCGAAGACCGATGACGGCACGCCGATCCAGCTGTATTCCTGCAACGACACCAAGGCGCAGCAGTGGCGTCTGTCCGGTGACACGCTGCAGGCGTTCGGCAAGTGCGCCACGTCCACTGGCGGCGCGGTCACGCTGGCCACCTGCAACGGCAGCGCGAACCAGAAGTTCGTCCACCGCTCCGGTGACAAGAGCCTGCACCACCCGTCCACGGGCAAGTGCATCGAGGTTCCCGGCGCGAACGACGCCAACGGCACGGACCTCGCCGTCGCCACCTGCAACGCCGCCTCGGCCGCGCAGCAGTGGAACTTCACCGACGTCACCACCTACCGCTACGACGCGGACGGCAACCGTCTGCTGGAGAACACCGGGGCCACCCGCACGCTGTACCTCGGCGACGCCGAGATCACCGTGGACGCCGCGGGCAAGGCGATCGACGCCCGCCGCTACTACGCGGGCACGGGCGGCGTGACGACGGTCCGCCACACCTACGGCAAGACGATCGGCCACAGCCTGTCGGTCCAGCTCGCCGACCACCACGGCACGACCACCACGTCGGTGGCGCTGAATGCCGGGCAGGACCTGTCCCGCCGCAAGTTCGACCCGTACGGCAACCCGCGGGGCACGGCGGGCACGTTCCCCAGCAAGCGCACCTTCCTCGGTGTCGGCGTCGAGGACATGACGACGGGCCTGACGCACATCGGTGCCCGCGAGTACGACCCGTCCGTGGGCCGGTTCATCAGCGTCGACCCGGTCATCGACATCACGGACCCGCTGCAGATGAACGGGTACGCCTACGCCAACGGCAACCCGGTGATGAAGTCGGACCCGACCGGTCTGATCATCGCCGAGTGCGGCACGGGCGAGCTGAAGTGCACGAGCGGCGGTACCAAGGTCACCGGCAAGGGGCCGAAGTACTACTCCTACGGCCGGGTGGCCCACAAGAGCAGCTGGGCGACGAACTCCGGCGGCTCGACGAAGAAGGCGAAGAAGTGCAGCGGCTTCAGCTTCTGCCAGCTGGGGCGGGCCAAGGCGAAGGCGGAGAAGGTCTGGCACGAGCACAAGGTCGAGATCGTCGCCATTACAACGGAGATCGTCGTCGGCGCGGCCTGCGTTTCGGCAGCCGGAGGTGCGGCCGTGGCGACCGGCGGCGCCGGAATCGCCCTGGTGGCGGGCTGCGGAGCGATAGCCGGCGCGGCCGGCGCCGCAGTCACCAACGCCATGACACCCGGCGCCGACCACAGCACCTTGGGCGTCCTGAAGGACATGGGCGTCGGCGCCATCGGCGGCGCAGCCGGAGCCGTGGTGGGCCACGGCGCGGGCACCCTGGCGGCCAAGGTCGGGGGCAAGCTCGCCGCGAGGGTCGTAGGGAGCTGCGCAACCCGCAACAGTTTCGCGGTCGGCACTCACGTCGCCCTGGCGGACGGCACGATCAAGGCGATCGAGGACATCGAGATCGGTGACGTCGTCCTGGCGGCAGACCCGGAAACCGGAGAGACCTCACCCAAGAAGGTCACGGCAACGATTGCCGGCGAGGGCACCAAGAACCTCGTCGAGATCAAGGTCAAGGCGGGCGACTCCACCGAGACCATCACGGCCACGGACCACCACCCGTTCTGGGTCCCCGAACTGAAGGAATGGCGCAACGCCACCGACCTCCAGCCCGGTCAGTGGCTCCAGACCAGCGCCGGCACCCACGTCCAGATCACAGCGGTCAAGCGCTGGACCACCCTCCAGGCCGCGGTCCACAACCTCACGGTCGAAGACCTCCACACGTACTACGTACTGGCGGGCGCCACCCCGGTCCTAGTACACAATTGCAACGTTACGGTCTACCGGGCCCAGCGTGCCGGGGGGCATAGTGAGCGGGTACACATTGATGCCGGCGGGAACGTCACGATGAGCGGTGACGCGATGATCCATGTCAATATGAGCGGCAACATCGCGCACACCGAGGCATTTCGCGGCGCGGAGAGCCAGATCGTCGCCTTCGACGTTCCAAAATCGTTCCTCGACGAGGTCCGCGCCGCAGCCATCGGCCAGCGTCGACCGAAGGGTATGAGTCGGCGAGAGTGGAACATCGACTCCGTGGGCAGACCTCAGATCGATGATCCGAAGGTGGCGGCAGACCTTTACGGAATTCCGCATGACTTGTTTGGTGGTGAGAACTTCTCTGCGTTGCTTTCTGCCGTGATTCCTGGTTCCGGGAGAGTGATTCGATGACTTCATTGGCTGAACTTGCCAGGATCGCTAACCGTCCCGATGCCTTCCCGGATGGGATGTTGTCGGCGTTCTACATCGAGGTGGAGGCGTGGAACGAGACGGAGGTATTTGGGCGGCGGCTACGGGAGTTGGTCGGGGCTGGAGTCAAGGCGGCTTTGGAAGCTGACTTTGAGTCTGAGATGATCTCGGAGGCCGACATGCCCGCTTGGGCTGCTGATGCTTGGGCGGAGGCAGCTCCGAGGTATGCGGCGCATCGGGGTGATGAGGAGTGGACAGTTCAGGATCTCCTGTACTCATTCGAGCCGGGTCAGCGGACTTGGTCTTGGTGGGATGTGACGGCGGTATCCGGAAATATTGTGTGCATGTGGATTGATTCGCAGGGAGAGGCGGTATACGGCTGCGAGGAGCTCCGGTGGATGGTCTATGCGGCTGGCGCGCGGTCAGTGGTTGGGCCGTTGCTGCGGGACGTTGGGGAGTGGGAGCGGTCGGCGAGTCTTGGGAACAATTCATGACATGACAGAGAGGGAAGCGGCGGACTGGCTTGAGCCTGCCGAGAGCCTGGGCTGATCATTAACAGGCTACGCCTCCATTCATTTGCCAAAGCAGTTCGTGATAGCAAAATGAAGCCCCGCCGGGTGCGTCCTGGCGGGGCTTCTGCGTGGCGTGACGGCAGTAGATGACGGCAACGTCAGCGGACGATGGGGCAGGGCGGCGGTGACCCGAGCCCGAGAGGCGGCCCCGGAGTGGATGCGGCACCAGAACATGGCCGCCGAGACCATGCAGGAGATCCTGGGCAAGCGCAAGCGCACCCTCACAACGGAGATGCGAGAGATGGCCAACTACCTGGGCGTCGTCGGATAGCTACCACGCAACGCGATACTTCCGGCACGCTCCGTCGATAACTGGCATGCCTCGCCGATGGAGTGACGGACAGTAGACCCCTACGGTCGCCGTATTCCATTCGGAGACCCAGGTGGGGGTGGACCATGAGCACATCCAGGACCGACGCGGACCGCATGCGCCGCAGGGAGTTGCGCGACGCGGCGGCAGGCGTGACCGGTCCCCGGTTACTGCCGTGGACCACACAGGACGGGAACCCCTGCTACCTCAGCACCGACGGCAGGGGCTACCTCTCCTCACTCGCAGACAGCATTGAAGAGGTGCAACTCGACATGGGCGAGGAACTCCTGGAGTACGCCCGCGGAGTCGTGGCTCCCGGAGCCAAGGTGCTCTCGGCCGTCGAATACCGGTGGCTCGCCTGCCGGCTGACCGAAGCCCTGGCTGACGCACTCCGGGTCGCCGAATCACGCGGCGACCGTATCCCCGCTCCGCGCGAGAACCCCGGCTCCTGACGGCAGTAGCGACGGCAACAACCACGGATCCAGGCGCACAACCACGGACTCCGGCGGACCACCAAACCCCGCCCCACCTGCATAAAAGCAGCTAGAGGAGGCGCTGCCAGCACACGTACCATGTGCTGGCGGCCGCCACGCCGCTACTCGTCCACAACTGCGGAGGCGGCACTGCAGGTCACTCGACCGCTTGCGCCTGTGCTTCTGGAGCTCAGCCCAGGCTGGCCAATGGACAGATGGGCCCCAGTCTCAACCCGCGGCCGAGCCCAGCTCCATCCACTCACGGAAACTCGCGAAACAGCACCGCGACGAACTACCTCTATGTTTTGGAGGATGGCAATGAGGGCTACCTCAAGACTGGCATCACCCAAAATCCGGCAGGTCGGTACTCTGCAAAGGATATGGCCGCGATGGGTGCGGCTCGCATGCGCGTGCTAACTAGTGGTTCGCGCGCGAATATGCTTGACCTGGAGAGGTGGATCGTGGAGCGTTGGCCTGGTCCGTTCAACAAAGAGGCGCATGCAGGGAAAATGTATCTGGGGTTGTGATGTCGGTGATTAATGAAGATGCGAGCGCGTCCCTTGATCCGCTTTCGGTGAGGTCGATCATTGGTGGGGGGCTTGAAGACAAGCGGTGGACCTCTGCGCTCGACTCCCTGCAGGCGCCACTGCAGGAAATCGAAGCGCTGCCTGATGTCCCGTTTAATCTGACGGTCACCTACTTTGTTCCAGGGGAAGTCTATGGTCCGAAATTCTCTGGAATCAGGATCGGATCCTTTCTGAAGGACTTCCGATCTCTGGTTGTTCAGGTGGCACTCCCAAGGCATCCCGAGAAGGATGCGGAAGCGGAAATGCTTGACCTCCTCGATAAGTCCATTGCTAGGGCAGAGGACTGGGGGAAGCGGAAAAGGTTGCTCTCTGGCCAGTTGGATGCGGCCAGGAGGGCCGCATCCCATCTTCGAGGCACACTCCGGCCCGATTAGGGCATCACCTCTGGGTGGCCACTTGGGACTGCCGTGACTGTCGGCCCTTGCGAGTGGCAAATCAAGTAGTAGCAAACGTGAAGCCCCGTCAGGTGCGTCCTGACGGGGCTTCTGCGTGGGGTGACGGCCGTGGTTGACCGCAACGTCAGCGGACGGGAGCGGGGCAGGGCGGCGGTTCGGCGCTGCCGCTGTTACCCGTCTCGGTGGTCTCCGGTTCTGCCGGCCAGGTCCAGGGTCAGGGCTCAGCTGCTGCACTGGATGGCGTGGGAGGCGTACCAAGACGTCGTTTCTTATGGCTACGGTGTGGAGTGGACAGCTTCAGGGAAGCCCAGCTCGTCCAGCAGCGCGTCGAACAGCTCCTCCACGAAAGTCTCCTGTGTGCGCAGCAGTTCCT